>NZ_JAQGLK010000015.1 GCF_028292925.1 Sphingomonas bacterium | reverse complement strand
TCGCTGTAGCCGAGCTGATCGAGATACTTGCGCAGCTTGGCGACGATATCGGGACCGGTCATGTTCGGGATGTAGCGGAAGTTGTGCTTGGACGTGATCTTGTTGGGCAGGATCGCGCCCGATCCACCGGCGAACATGTTGCCACTCCAGATCCCGTCGACGTTCATCGACGTGCCGTAGCGGGCCATCTTGAGCACTTCATACGGGTCCTCGGAAATGTACCGGGCGACGCCGAGGCCCTCGGCGGATTTCTGGAGGTCGAGGCCCTTGGCCTGGGACCGAAGCTCCGCGTCCTTTTCCGGGGCGAGAGGCTCCATATTGTCGTAGAAACCCGGAATGAGCACGCGGTTTCCATCGGGCGAGACGAGCTTCGACAGCATCTGGATATGCCGCCAGGCGGGCGAATCCACCGATCGCTTGAAGGCGCCGTGAATGTCCGAATAGGTCGGCCCGCGGCCCCACTTGGCGCCGCTGGTCGTCAGCTCGACGAAGACGCAGCCCTCGGATCCCGATAGCGGCCCAGCCGATCCGCCCTGCTGGAAGCCGAACGTATACATGGCATCGGCGTCTTTGATGAGCTCCGGGTGGGCCGTGACGAACTTGTTATAGCCCATCGACATCCGTTCCTCGTCGCCCTCGGCGATGAAGATCAGATTCACCGGCAGCTTGCCCGTCGTCGCCTTGATCGACATCAGCGCGTTGAGCATGGCCATTTGCGGCCCCTTGGAGTTGACGGCGCCGCGCCCGATCAACACCTTCTTGTACGGTGCCTGCTCGACCAGGCGGCCCTCGAACGGCGGGGCCTTCCAGAGGTCCGGCTGGGTAACCGGCATGGTATCGTACATCCAGTAGATGACGAGCGTCTTCTTCGCGCCCTCATCGCATTTGGCGTAGACGACGGGGTTGCCCTGCTGGCCCCACTTCGTCTTGCCGACATCGTAGACCTGCGTCTTCTGGCAGCCGAGTTGATCGAAGAAGCCCTTCACCATCTCGGCGGATTCCTGCATCCCTTCGCCGGTATTGGAGATGGACGGCTGCTGAATCCACTTCTGCAGGTTGACGACATGCTCGTCGATGTGACCGTCGATATAATCGTAGATCTTCGGCAGATCCGCATTGTGGATCATGCTGGTATCGATCTTCAATTCCGTATCGCCGTTCGGACGGATGCCGAGCTTCGGGCCGGCGGCGGCGCTTTCCTGTTTGGCGGCAGCATCGCCGCCCTCGGTGTTGCTGCCGCACGCGGCGAGCGAGAGTCCGAGGGCGGCGAGAGACAGGCCGACGAGCGCGCGGGGCTTGATTTTCACGAGATCCGTCTCCGCTTTACTTGCTGCCGGGGATCGGGCCGTTGAGGCCCGCATAATTATAGAGCGCGGTGGCGACGATCTTCTCGGCGCCCGCCATGCCGTAATTCTTGCCGGCGCCTTCGATCACGTACCATTCGTTCGCGGCGTGGGCGTTGCCGCCCATCCCGCCGCGGACCGCGCTGATCGGGATGTCGATGACCGATTCCGTGCCCGAGAAAAGATAAGCGGGCCAGTACCCGCCGCCGCCGCCAGCCAGCATGATGCTGTCGGTGGCGCTTTCCTCAGGGCGGGGAAGGCCGAATATCTCGCCCGTATAACCGTTCGACCGGGCGAGATCGTTGGCGGTGTTCTTCTTCGCCCACGGCACGTCGCCGACGATATTGATCTCGACGTCCTTGTAGCCGAGCTGGTCCAGATACTTGCGCAGCTTGGCAACGATGTCCGGTCCGGTCATGTTGGGGATGTAGCGGAAATTGTGCTTGGAGATGATCTGGTTGGGCAGGATCGCGCCCGATCCGCCGGCGAACATGTTGCCGCCCCAGATCCCGTCCAGGTTCATTGATGTGCCCATGCGCGCCATCTTCAGCATCGTGTACGGATCATCGGAGATAAACTTGGCGATGCCGAGGTTCTTGGCTGCACGCTTGACGTCGTAGGTGGCAGCTGCCTTGCGGAGCATCGCCTCCTCCTCGGCGGTCGCTGGCACGATGTTATCGTAGAAGCCGGGGATGAGGACGCGGTTGCCGTCTGGCGATACCAGCTTCGACAGCATCTGGATGTGCCGCCAGGCGGGGGCATCGACGGAGCGCTTGTTGCCGCCGTGGATATCGGAATATACCGGGCCGCGCCCCCAGCTCTTGCCGCTGGTCTTCAGTTCGACGAACACGCATCCTTCGGATCCGCCAGGCCCCCACACCGCATCCGCGCCCTTGAACAGGTCGCCATGATCCGCGATGAACTTGTTGAGGCCGATGTCCATCCGCTCCTCGTCGCCCTCCGCGATGAAGATCAGATTCACCGGCAGCTTGCCGGTTGCGGCCTTGATCGACATGACCGCGTTGAGGAACGTCATCTCCGGCCCCTTGGAGTTGACCGCACCGCGACCGATCAGCACCTTCTTGTACGGCGCCTGCTCGACAAGGCGGCCCTCGAAGGGAGGGGCCTTCCACAGATCCGGCTGGGTGACGGGCATCGTGTCATACTGCCAGTAGACTATGACGGTCTTCTTCGCGCCCTCGTCGCACTTGGCGTAGACGACAGGATTGCCCTGTTGGCCCCACTTGGTCTTGCCGACGTCGTAGACCTGCGTCTTCTGGCAGCCGAGCTGGTCGAAGAAGCCCTTCACCATCTCGGCAGATTCCTGAATGCCCTCGCCGGTGTTCGAGATGGAGGGCTGCTGGATCCACTTCTGCAGGTTGACGACATGCTCGTCGATATGGCCGTCTATATAGTCGAAGATCTTCGGGAGGTCCGCGTTGCGGATCTTGCTCTTGTCGAACTTGATCGTCTCGTCACCATATGGCCGGATGCCGAGCTTGGGCCCGGAGGCGGCAGTCTGCTGCGCGGCGGTATCGTCGGCGGGCTTCTCATCCTTGCCGCATGCGGCCAGCCCTATTGCAAGGCCCAGGACCAGCGGTGCCCACATCAGATTCCGGATCGATCTCTTCACGGCATGCTCCCCTGAATTGCTGATTGCCCGGTGGCACTGTCGAGTGGGGTCGGGCATCGACGCTCCCGCCCGCGAACGCACCGGCGGCATCGACCGGGCGACGGCAGGTGAGTCCACGCGCCGCGCGGCGCGCGGCGTTCGACGATAATGCCAGTAAAGACGGACGGCATGCGATTACCCCGCATCTGGAGCTTCGCCGCTCAGTCTTCCCCCCCGTTCGGGTCGTATCGATCCTTGCCCCGCGATCGACCCGGTCTTGGTGGAGGGCGGATCAGCCCTCCTTGATGAAGGTTAGCGGGTTTCGGATGTGGGTTCCCGGCGGATTCCGGGAAGTCGATGGTAGTGAATGCAGGAATTCCACGTGAGGCCGCGAAGTGCCGCCGGTTTCGGCCACGCCCCGCGGCGGGCTCCAGCCGATTCGGATTTACCTGGAACCCTGCGCGACGGGAGCTGCCCCCCTGGGGTTGCGCGCTGCCCCCCGCGACGCCGCCACTGCTTCCAGATGGGTTCACCGGCAGCTTTGATTCGCGGCCCCGGCGGGTTTCACGGTGCGTATTTCGCCGTGGCGGCAGCTCGGCGCAGGATTTCAAACCTTTCGAAGCCGAATGGAGGTGACATTACAAGGAACCGCCAGGTGCCTTCTGTTAATCAGATCAGCAGCGGACCTAGGGATCCCGCGGCGCGACCAGCGGCAGGCCGGAAAAAATGGCCGCCGACGGATGCAGCAGAATTCACCAGGGGAGCGGTGCCCGGAAGAGCCCAAGACGATCGCAAAAAGGGGCTTCCATGACTCAACTTCTCACCGCCCGCATCGGCGGCGATACCGCCGGCAGCAGCGCTCCGCGGGCACGGTGGCATCTGCTCGGCGGCGTCGCCATGCTTTCACTGCTGCTCGGCGCCACCACTGCGACTGCGCAGGCGGCGGATCCCGACGGGCCGACCGGGCCGACGAAGGCAGCTGGCACCGACAGGGAGACAGTCAACACCGCCGGCGGCAAGCCCGAAGTCCCCGTTGATCCGCTGACCGGCGATCTGCAGGAGGCGCCGGCGGCGCCCGGCGGCGGCGACATCGTCGTGACGGGAACCCGCATCGTGCGCGACGGCTACAGCGCGCCGACCCCGGTGAGCGTCATCAGCAGCAAGGAGATCCAGACGGAGGCGCCGGCCACCATCTCGGACTTCGTCAACACCCTGCCGGCGGTTCGCGGCAGCGCGACCTCCGCCAACTCGAACGGCGCGCTCAGCAACGGGCAGGCCGGCATCGCGACGGTCAACCTGCGCAGCCTGGGCGCGAACCGCACGCTCGTCCTGGTCGACGGGCAGCGCACGGTCGGCTCCGCGGCGACGGGCGTTGCCGACACCAACACGATCCCGCAGTCGCTTATCCAGCGCGTCGAGGTCGTCACCGGCGGTGCATCGTCTGCCTACGGATCGGATGCCGTTTCCGGTGTGGTCAACTTCATCCTCGACAAGAACTTCAACGGGGTGAAGGCGAACTACGAGTTCGGCATCGACGATTATGGCGACGGCGCGAACCACAAGGGCGAGCTGACCGCCGGCTCCAAGTTCGGCAGCGACGGCCAGGGCCACATCACGCTGGCGGGGGAGTATTTCACCCAGAAATCGCAGCAGACGATCAACCGCCGCTGGAACCAGTACGGCTTCTTCCAGATCGACAATCCCGCCTACAACGCCGTCACCAACCCCACCGTGCCGGCGCGGATCATCGCGCAGGGCATCGGCCTTTCCGGATCGACGCCGGGCGGCCTCATCACCTCCGCGGGCCCGCTTCGCGGCACCTATTTCGGGGCGAATACGGCCGGTGCCAACACGCCGTCGATCAACCGGCTGAACTTCGGCGCGATCAGCGGACAGTGGATGCAGGGCGGCGACTATCTGATCACCCGCGACCAGCATAACGGCAGCTCGACCCTGATCCCCGAGGAGGATCGCCGCAACGCCTTCGGCCGGCTCAGCTGGAAGTTCTCCGACGCGCTGGAGGTGTACGGCCAAGCCTCGTACAGCCGCTACGAGGGCGTCAGCTACTACCAGAAGACCTACAGCACCGGCGTCACCATCCAGCGCGACAACGCCTATCTGCCGCAGGCGATCAGGAATTCGATGGTCGCCTCCAACCTTTCCACGATCGCAGTGGGCTTCGGCAACGAGGGCATTCCGGCGCAGGGCAGCGCCAACAAGCGCGAAGTCTACCGCTTCCTCGTCGGTGGCAACGGCGAATTCGAACTCGCCGGGCGCGACGTGAAGTGGGATGCCTATGCCCAGGAAGGCATCGTCAAGGCGGACGAGTTGCTGGTCAACACCTACCAGACGCAATATCTGGCGCGCGCGACGGATGCGGTGGTGGTGACCGCCGCCAATGTCGGAAACTCCGGCAAGTCGATCGGCAGCATCGCCTGCCGCTTCTCCCTCAGCAATCCGGGCGATGCCTGCGTACCGATCAATCGCTTCGGCCTGGGCAACGTCACGCCCGAGGCGCTGAACTACATCTTCAACAACGGCAACCAGCCGCTGCGCGAGCAGACGCTGAAGCAGAGGGTGGGCGGGCTGACCTTTTCCGCCAACAACATCTTCGAGCTTCCGGCCGGCCCCGTGTCGCTCGCTTTCGGTGCCGAGGTTCGCAAGGAATCGATCACCGGCACCGTCGATCCGCAGTTCAGCGTGGATCAGTCCGGTCCGTTCCGGGGCGTGACCAAATGGATCTACGGTAACTACTTCCCGACCATCGGTTCGTTCGACGTGAAGGAAGCGTTCGTCGAGGCGATCGTGCCGGTGTTCAAGGGCTTCGACGTCAACGGCGCCTTCCGCGCGACCGATTATTCGACGTCGGGCCGGGTCAACACCTGGAAGGTCGGGGGGACGTGGCAGGCGATCCAGGACGTCAAGTTCCGCGGTACGATCTCGCGGGATATTCGCGCGCCCAACCTGCAGGAGCTGTTCTCGATCGTCGGCCGCTCCAATGCGATCACCGTGCCGGCCGTCGGCGGCCTCGCCGCCCCGCGATCCGACAACTTCTTCGAGAATACCGTCGGCAATCTAGATCTGCGGCCCGAAGTCGCGAAGACCTACGGCGGCGGCATCGTCCTGACGCCGACTTTCCTGGAAGGGTTCGCTGCGTCGGTCGACTATTACAAGATCAAGCTTTCCGGCGCGATCAGCGCGATTTCGGCGCAGACCGCGGTTACGCTTTGCTACGAACAGAATCTGCCACAATATTGCAGCGGCATCCAAACCGCGAACGGGCTGGCCGCCGGACCGGGCAATGTCTCCTCGCCGATTACGGGCATCACGCTGCAATCGATCAACTTCGTCGCGATCAAGACCCGCGGGCTGGATTTCGAGGCGAGCTATCGCAAGATGATCGGCGAGGGCCAGGTAACGCTGCGTGCGCTGGCGACGCACTATATCAGCCTTTATACGAACAACGGTATCGACGTGCCGACGGAGGCGGCCGGGCAGAATGCGGGCAACGTGCCGGACTGGTCGTTCCGCCTGTCGGCCAACTACGAACAGGGGCCGTTCGGCTTCCAGATCGTCGGACGCGGCATCAGCAGCGGCAAGTATGACAACAGCTTCATCGAATGCACCAGCGGCTGCCCGGTATCGACCGTCGCCAACCGGACGATCAACAACAACAGGATCGACGGCGCCTGGTATGTCGACGTGCAGAGCAATTATCGCTTCGATGTCGGCCCGACGCGGATGCAGGCATTCATCAACATCCGGAATCTGCTGAACGAGGATCCGGTGCTCGTTGCCAACGGGCCGACCGGCAACAACACCCCGGCCTATCCGCAGACCAATCGGGTACTCTACGACGTTCAGGGCCGGATCTACCGGCTCGGGTTGCGCGTCGCGATCTAGCCATGGGGGGGGCGGCGGCGCGAGCTGCCGCCCCCGGCTTTGCGGCCGGCGGGTTCGTACCCGGCGGCCGTGCGGCCTGACTGCCCCGGAGGCGGCGGAACTCCCCCGTCAACCGACGGGGAATCCGCCCTCCGGGAGAGCCCTTCCTGGTGCCCGGCTATTCAGTCGGGGGTGGCCGGAACGGCCCGGCGACTTCTCAGCCGAACCAATCGGTCTCCCCGCCGATCGGCATGCCCGGCGGGATTGCCGGGGCCGGGCGGGTGGACTTCCCGATTTCACGGCCCAGCCGCTCGTCGTCGCGCAGCAGCCTGGCTATGCCGCGCTGCCAGCTGCTATCCTCGCTGTCGCCGCGCGCGGCCGCGAACCGATCCGCGATCGTCTGCAACCGTCCGTCCAGCATCGCCGAGACATCGATCGAGGTTGCCGGATCGCGCTGCACCTTGGCCATAGCGAGGATGGTGCGGAGGGCAATCCGCCGCTCCACCGCGTCGCTGCGCCTCGCTATCACCGCGGCGGCCAGACGATCGAGCACCGTATCGACCCCCGGCAGCGCCGTATCGCGGGCATGCTGGACCTGTAGGCGGGTGAGCCGCGCGGGGGCCAACAGGCTTTCCAGCGTAAGCTGCGCGGCGACATCGGTCGCCACCAGCGGATCGAACGCGGCGGCGCCCGCGGTCGCCAGGACCTCGGTCTCGAACTGCGGATCGCGGCGGCCATTCACGCCCGAGGACAGGGCAAGCGTCAGCGCCGGCGGAACGGTAAGCTCGCGCGCGGAAAGCGTGCCGATCAGCGCGTCGATCGCGGCGTTCTGCTCGGCGGCCGTGGATGAAGCGGGCAGCGGCGAAGTGCCGCCGACGACGGCATACCGATAGTTCAGCCCACCGATGACCTTGCCGAGCGCCTCCACCTGGTAGCGGTGGAACAGCCAGATCGGTACGAACTTGCGCCTGAGATTGGACAGGGGCTCGCCGGGGAGCAGTACGGCCGGGCCGAAGTTGGTCAGCGCGACGCGGCGCACGGCCAGCGTATGGGCAAGATCGGCGGGGCTGTCCGCCCCGTCCGTCCACATGTTGTCGCCGGGCACGCCGAGATCCGAGGCACGCCCGTCAATGTCGGTCAGGTAACGCAGGCCCGCGGCCTCGATCGCCGCCGCCTTCTGCGCCGCCGCCGCGTCCGGATCGGTGCCGGGTGCAGGCTGACCGTAGAGCCAGTCGACCGTGAACTTATCCCACGTGCCGATACCCACGGCATAGGCGTCGCTCAGATCGATGCGGCCGTCCCTCAGCGCGATGCGCGGGCCGGGATAGTCCATCACCGACGTGCGATCCTGCAGGCTGCCGGCGAAGTTGTGCGAGAAGCCGATTGCGTGGCCGACTTCGTGTGCGCCCAGCTGCCGTATGCGGGACAGCGAGACACGCACCGGATCGTTCGCGCTGTTCGTGCCGTTCTCCGCGGTGCCGGCCAGCCCCTCGAAGATGATGATGTTCTGCCGCAGACGAAGCGCGCCGAGCACGACATTGCCCTTCACGATTTCGCCCGTCCGCGGATCGATGATGCCGCCGCCGTAGGACCAGCTTCGCGTCTGCCGATCCGTCCAGTTGACGACGTTGTAGCGCACATCCTGCGGATCGATGTCGGGTGTCAGGATCTTGACCTGGAACGCATCGATGAAGCCCGCGGCGTCGAACGCCTGGTTCCACCAGGCGACACCTTCCGCCAGCGCGGTGCGGATCGGCTCCGGCGCGGCATTGTCGATATAGAAGACGATCGGCTTGCGGACCCGCGAGCGGGTGGCCGCGGGATCGGTCTTCTCCAGCCGGAAGCGGTTGGCATATTCGACGAGGACAGGCTGCCCGAGCGCGGTGCCGAAATCATAGGCCTGCGTGGAATGCGCACCCGATCGGATATCGAACTTGCGGGGGGTGAAGCCTGCTGCGGGCAGCCGGATCAGCGAGTGGTGGACGGTGAAGCTGACCTGCCGGCCGTCCGGCGCGAGCGTATCGACCTCCCGGCCCGGCGTGTCGGAGGTGAAGGTCTGCACCGCCTCCATCTCGATATTGTCCGGGAAGACTTTCACCGACGCGGGATCGACGGCGGAGAGCTTGTCCGACAGCTTGAAGCCCTTGCCTTCGGCGTTCAGCGTGTCGGCCAGCTTCATCGTGTCGGTCAGGAGGAAGGGGGCGATGTCGATCGTCACGCCGCCGCCGGGCGCATTGGCGACAACGTCCAGCATGGCCACGGTACTGAACGGGAAGCTCGTCTTGGCGCCGTTGGCGATCGCGGCATCGCCCGTCGCCCGAAAGCGCGGGTTTTCGTAGGTAACCGCGACCTTCTTGCCGAAACGACGAAAGGCCAGCACCTGCGTATCGCCGAGCATGCCGCGATCGATGCGGATCGGGGCCGATCCGATGCCCGTCTTCATGGCCGATGCATAAAGGAAGCGCCCCGAGACACCGTCGGCCGCAGGGGCGGGCAGGGTGACGAGGATCTTGCCATCCGCAGGATCGACGCGCACGGGCAGCAGCCCGGCGCCTGCCGGCGCGGCGACCGGCGCTGGCTGCCCCGCGGCGGGTGCGATCGGCGGCAGCGCCAGTGCCGTCACGAGCGCCAGCGGAACCCGCCACGCCCTGTTCTTCACCGCACGCATAGCCTGAACTCCACCCGCCTGTTCGTCGTGGCGCACGCTTAACAGGTTAGCGATTGCGTGTTCCAGATTTTTGGAACACAAATTGTGCTCCGCAGCATGGATTCTCTCAAGAAAGGAGAACGCCTTGCCTGATTCCGCAAATCTCGATCTCGATCGAACCGACTATCGTCTCCTTCGCGAAATCGTCGAGGATGGCCGAATATCCGACGTCGCGCTTGGTGAGCGTGTCCATTTGTCGAGCACGGCGGCCGCCCGTCGGCGCAAGATGCTTGAGGATAGCGGCATGGTGCCGCGCTATACGGCCACGCTGGACCTGAACAAACTGGGGCTGGGCATCGTCGTTCATGTCGCGATCGAGTTGAACTCGCAGGCGGAAAGCGTACTGAACGAGTTCGAGTCCGCCGTCGTCAAATGTCCGTCCATGAGTTATTGCAGCTTCGTCTCCGGCGATACCGACTTCCTGATGATCGTTCACGTGCGATCATTCGAGGATTACGACCGGGTCTACCGCAGCGAGCTTTCCACGCTGCCGCACGTCGCGAAGATCCGAAGCAGCTTCGTCATGCGGCGGGTGGCACAGCGGACCGTACCGCAGGCGTTGTTCGATGGGCGCGTCTGATGCTGTGCCGCGGCAAAGATGGTGCGCCGCGGCATGGAGGCGGCGCGAACCGCATAGTTCTGCGCGCTTGTGGTGAGATCCGGCGTGCAGGCTGCAGAGCGCGCAGCTTTCCGCTGAAACGCCCCTGATGGAGCGTCGCTTTTCTCAGGAAGCCGCAGCAACGATGCGCTACTGAAGCATTATACGGACGGTCGATCGCAAATTGTCGGTCCGGCGCGGGGGCGAGGGGTCAGACGCGAATGCAGGTAAGTCGCCGCTTGGTGTGGCGGCGGTCTATGGGGCACGCCCGCTGGGGCTGTTCTCTGGACAGAGGTTATGCGGGCCCCGGATCGTCGTGGTTGACGGCTGCACTTCTTGGCAGTTCGCGCGACAGACCGGAGCGATACATGAAAAGCGAAAAGGGAAGCAGATGAAGAAGCATGTATTGGCAGCGCTGCTGGCATCGGCGGTCGTGTCCGGAACCGCCCAGGCGGCGGCACCCGCCCGGCTGAAGACCGCCGCAGCGGCCGCGGTGGACGCGCAGGCCAAGCAGGTTCAGGTGATGGTCGATCAGGTGTTCAGCTTTGCCGAACCCGGCTTCCAGGAGGTCCGCACCTCCGCCTATCTCTCCGATATTCTGGAAAAGAACGGCTTCACCGTCACCCGCGGCGTCGCCGGCATCCCGACCGCATTCACCGCCACGTGGGGCAGCGGCGGCCCGCTGATCGCGCTGGGCAGCGACATCGACAATCTGCTCGGCGTCTCGCAGGTTCCCGGCATCCCCAACGTGAAGCCGATGCTGGATGGTGCGCCCGGGCATGGCGAGGGCCACAATGCCGGCATGCCGCTGGTGATCGCCGCCGCCATCGCCGCCAAGAAGGTGATGGAGGCCAACAAGATCCCCGGGCGGCTGATGATCTGGCCCGGCGTGGCCGAAGAGCTGCTGGCGACGAAGGCCTATTACGTCCGTGCCGGGATGTTCAATGGCGTCGATGCCTGCATCTTCACCCATGTCAGCAGCGCCTTCGGCACCGGCTATGGCGACATGGGCCAGAACGGCATGGTCTCCGTCGAATATACGTTCCGCGGCAAGACCGCGCATGCCGCCGGGCAGCCGTGGGAGGGGCATAGCGCGCTCGACGGTGTTGAAGTCATGGACAACGCCTGGAACTTCCGCCGCGAACATCTGCCGGTCACCCAGCGATCGCATTACGTGATCACCAACGGCGGCGGGCAGCCGAACATCGTGCCGGACAAGGCATCCGTCTGGTATTATTTCCGCGATCGCACCTTCGGCGCCGTGCGCACCCTTTATAACACCGGCAACGAGATCGCCGAGGCCGCCGCCAAGGCGACGGGCACGACCGTGACGCGACAGACGCTCGGCTACGCAGCGCCCAATTTCGGCAACAAGCCTCTTGCCGAGGCGGCGTACGCCAACATCAAGGCGGTCGGGATGCCGCGCTGGTCCGCCGACGACCAGGCGTTTGCCAAGGCCGCGCAGGAGACCAATCAGCGCAAGGTCGAGCCGCTGGCCAGCACGGTCAGCCCGCTCGGCACGCCCGAAACGCGGCCCCGCAGCCTGGGGGGCGGTTCGGACGATATTGGCGATATCATGTGGACGGTGCCGACGATCACGATCGGCTTTCCGTCGAACATCCCGAACATGATCGGCCATCACGTGACCTCCGCCATGGCGATGGCCACGCCGATCGCCCACAAGGGTGCCGTCGCCGGAGCCAAGGCGCTGGCGATGACGGTGCTCGATCTGATGACGACCCCCAAGCTCGTCAGCGATGCCAAGACCTATTTCACGGACGTGCAGCTGAAGACCGATCGCTACGATCCGGTGCTGACGCCTGAGGACAAGCCGGCCATCTGGCTGAACGCCAAGACGATGGCCGAACAGCGCCCGGCAATGGAGAAGTTCTATTACGATCCGGCGAAGTACGACACCTATCTCGAACAGCTCGGTGTCAAGTATCCGACGCTGACGCCGCAGTGATCGCGGCGCCTCGTTTCTCGATCTAGCCGGATCGTCGTGGCGCCCTTCGGCCGCGCGACGGTTGCCGCAGGGAGCTTCACATGGCCCATATCGTCCTGATCGGCGCCGGGATAACCGGGGTGACGACCGCTTATGCACTGCTGGAACGCGGCCACCGCGTCACCGTGATCGACAAGCATCGCTATGCCGCGATGGAGACCTCGTTCGCGAATGGTGGCCAGCTATCCGCCAGCAATGCCGAGGTGTGGAACAGCTGGGCGACGATCCTGAAGGGGATCAAGTGGATGCTGCACGCAGAGGCGCCGCTGCTGCTCAATCCGCGCCCCAGCCTTCACAAATATTCGTGGCTGGCCGAGTTCATGGGCCAGATCCGCAACTACCGCGCCAACACGATCGAGACCACCCGCATGGCGATCGCCGCGCGCGAGCACCTGTTCGCGATGGCCGACAAGGAGAATATCGACTTCGATCTGGAACGCCGCGGCATCCTCCATCTGTACCATGACAAGGCATCGCTGGCGAAGGCCGGCAAGGCGAACCTGTTGCTGCTGGAAGGCGGGCTGGATCGCCACGAAGTCACGCCGGCCGAGATCCGGACCATCGAGCCTACTCTTGCTGGCGAGTTTGCCGGCGGCTTCTTCACCCCGTCCGACGCGACCGGGGACATCCACAAGTTCACCCGCGGGCTCGCGGCGGCGTGCGAGCGGCGCGGTGCGGTTTTCCGTCACGGCTCCGGCGTGACCGGGGTGAACGCCGACGATGCCGGCGTGACGGTGCAACTGGAAGGCGGCGAGCATGTCGCGGGCGACATGCTCGTGGTGTGCGCGGGCGTCGGCAGCCGCCGGATTGCGGCGATGCTGGGTGATCGGGTCAACATCTATCCGGTGAAAGGCTATTCGATCACCGTCTGCCTGGACGACGAGGCGAGCCGTGATGCCGCGCCCACCGTCAGCCTGCTCGACGAGGACGCCAAGATCGTCACCAGCCGGCTGGGGCGCGATCGTTTCCGGGTAGCGGGCACCGCCGAGTTCAACGGCGTGAACAAGGACATCCGCGCCGACCGCATCGTGCCGCTGGTGCGCTGGTGCGAACGGCTGTTCCCGGAAATGGGAACGGGGCGGGTGATACCGTGGGCCGGCCTTCGGCCGATGACGCCGACGATGCTGCCCCGCGTCGGCGCAAGCCGCCGCCCGAACGTATTCTACAATACCGGCCACGGCCACCTGGGCTGGACGCTCTCCGGCGCGACCGCGCAGATGATCGCCACGAATATCAT
>NZ_JAQGLK010000005.1 GCF_028292925.1 Sphingomonas bacterium | reverse complement strand
GGCGGCGGCGGCGGTGGTTACGGCGGCGGCGGCGGTGGCGGCGGTGCCCGTGGCGGCATGCCCGCGCAGGTGATCGGCGAAGGCAAGGGCGTCGTGAAGTTCTTCAACGCGCAGAAGGGCTTCGGCTTCGTCGTCCGCGATGACGGCGGCGAAGACGTGTTCGTCCACATCTCCGCAGTCGAGCAGGCCGGCCTCACCGGCCTGGCCGAAGGTCAGCCGCTGGGCTTCACGCTCGTCGATCGCGGCGGCCGCGTTTCCGCGACCGACCTGAAGATCGAAGGCGAGCCGATGGCCGTCGAAGATCGCGGCCCCCCGCGTGACCGTGATGCCGGCCCCGGCGCCCGTGCGCCCGGCGGCGCGCCGCAGCGTCAGCTGACCGGCGAGAAGTCGAGCGGAACGGTCAAGTTCTTCAACGCCATGAAGGGCTTCGGCTTCATCCAGCGCGACGACGGACAGCCCGATGCGTTCGTGCACATCTCGGCCGTCGAGCGCGCCGGTATGACCAGCCTGAACGAGGGCGACCGGCTCGAGTTCGAACTCGAAGTCGATCGTCGCGGCAAATATGCTGCGGTGAACCTCACCTCGATCTGATCCCTCCCGCCAAGGGAGAAAAAAAGGCCCGGCCGCTCACCAGAGCGCGCCGGGCTTTTTCTTGGTATAGGGCCTGAGGCGGTCGCCGCCCCGGCAAGACGCCACCCTCAGACGTCGAACAGGTCGCGATAACGGCGCGGCTGGGATCGGAGGTACTGATCGGGCGCCTTCACCCGCGCGCCGAGATGTGCAGCGGCATGCCAGGGCCAGCGCGGATCGTAGAGGATCGTGCGGGCAAGCGCGATCAGATCGGCATCGCCAGTGCCGACGATCGCCTCGGCCTGATCGAAATCGCTGATCAGCCCTACCGCGATCACAGGAATGTTCACCGCCTGCTTCACGGCGCGGGCAAGCGGCACCTGATAACTGGGTCCGACCGGGATCTCCTGCGCCGGCGTCAGCCCGCCGCTGGAAACGTGGATCGCCGCGCAGCCGCGTGCCTCCAGCGCCTGTGCGAACGCAACGGTCTGATCGGCGTCCCAGCCTCCCTCTGCCCAGTCGGTGCCGGAAACGCGCATCGTCACCGGCCGATCCGCCGGAAAGGCCGCCCGCACCGCATCGAACAACTCCAGCGGAAAGCGCATCCGGTTTTCCAGGCTGCCGCCATATTCGTCGTCCCGGAGGTTCGATAGCGGCGAAAGGAACTGGTGGAGCAGGTAGCCGTGGGCGCCGTGCAACTGGACGGCATCGATCCCCAGCCGCGCCGCCCGGTGGGTCGCGGCGACGAAGGCATCCCGCAGCCGGGCCAGGCCGGCACGATCGAGCGCCACGGGGGGATGTTCGCCTTCCTCGAATGCGGCAGCGGAGGGAGCCTCCGTCTGCCAGCCGCCATCGGCATCCGGCGCGATCTGGGCACCGCCCTTCCACGGCACTTCCGTGGATGCCTTGCGCCCGGCGTGGGCGAGCTGGATGGCGATCGGCATCGTCGACCAGCGCCGCACGCTTTCCAGCACGCGCGCCATCGCCGCCTCCGTCTCGTCGGACCAGAGGCCAACGTCGGCATAGGTGATGCGCCCCTCTGGCACCACGGCCGTCGCCTCGATCGTCAGCAACGCCGCGCCGGACAGGGCCAGCTGGCCGAGATGGATCAGGTGCCAGTCGGTCATGCACCCGTCGACCGCCGAATATTGGCACATCGGGGCGATGACGATGCGGTTGGGCAGCGTGGTGCCGCCGATCTTGAGCGGGGTGAAAAGGATGGCTTCGGACATTGTCCGGCAACGGCCAGGCCGCCGATCCGTTCCACCCGCCCGCACGCATCAGCCGCCGATCTGGGCTTTCCCGTTGCGGGCCGCCCTTTTAGCCGCGGGGAGGAACGGGCGACGGGCCGGCGGGTTGATCGCGTGACACCCCGGACAAGGCGCAGGCCCCATGAAGATCACGCTCAAGCCGCTGGTCGAACAGGTTATTCTCCTGACCGGGGCCAGCTCCGGCATCGGCCTGGTCACTGCCAAGCTGGCGGCGAGCCGGGGCGCCAAGGTGATGCTCGTCGCCCGCAGCGAGGATGCGCTGGCCGATGCGGTGCGCGAGATCGAAGGAGCGGGCGGCCAGGCCGCCTATGCCGTCGCCGACGTCGGCGATGCCGGGCAGGTCCGCGCCGCCGCCGCCGCCGCCGTCGCGCGTTTCGGCAGGATCGACACCTGGGTGAACAATGCCGGCGTGGCGATCTATGCCAAGCTGGCCGAGACCCCGCTGGACGAACATGAGCGGATGTTTCGCACCAACTATTTCGGTGTCGTCAACGGTGCCACCGCCGCGCTCTCCCATCTGCGTGGCGGCGGCGCGCTCATCACCGTGGGATCCGTCGCGTCGGACATCCCCTCGCCGGTGATGGGGGCCTATGCCGCTACGAAACATGCGGTGAAGGCCTATATCGAATCGCTGCGGATCGAACTGGCGGCGGATGGGCTGCCGATATCGGTCACGCTGGTGAAACCGGCCGGGATCGACACGCCGATCGCGCAGCACGCGGCTAATCATCGGGAGGGCGAGGCCATGATTCCCCCGCCCGTCTACGATCCGGCGCTGGTGGCCGAGGCGATCCTGAACGCGGCCGTCCGCCCCCGCCGCGAAATCACGGTAGGCGGTGCCGGCCGTGCGCAGGTGCTGTTCGGGACCCACTTCCCGGCGCTGTTCGAACGGCTTGCCCCGATGATGATCCCGGCCCTCGCCGACAGGAACAAGCCCAAGACGCCCACCGACAGCCTGTTCTCCGCGGCAGAGGCCGGGCGCGAGCGTTCGGGCGACCAGCAACCCCGCCAGACCAGCATCTACACCGCCGCGCAGCTTCATCCGGTCGCAAGCCTGGCGATCGGGGCGGTAGCGGTGGGCGGCATTGCCGCGTTGCTCGCGGCACGCCACCGCCGGGCCTGACCCGGCGGCGCGGGCCGGGGCCCGCCCGCACCGTGCGTCCCTCCCTCCACACGCCCGGCCGCATGTCAGGCGTGCGTCCACCGCGCGAGCAGTGTACATCCCGCCGACGCCCGGCCGCGCGCTGATCCGGGGTTTTGGGGAGGATGCATGGCCGAACAGCCGATTGTCGATGTCAGTCAGGTCATCGAACAACAGCAGCGTGGGCCGTTCGTCATCCGGCTGGTACTCGTGTCGTGGCTGATCACGTTCTGCGACGGCTTCGACATGAACGTGATCTCCTATGTCGCGCGGTATCTTACCGCGGAGTTCGAACTCAGCCGGGTTGCGCTCGGCAATCTGTTCAGCATCGGCCTCTTCGGCACGATGATCGGCGGCTTCCTCTTCGGCTATCTGGGCGACAGGATCGGCCGGCGCCCCGCCATCCTGATCGCGGCCGTCGGCTTTGCCATCCTCACCTTCGCGTTCGGGTTCGCGCGCAGCTACGAACAGCTGATGACGATCCGGTTTTTGAACGGCATCGCCATCGGCGGGCTGCTGCCGATCTGCTGGGCGCTGAACGTCGAATACGTACCAAAAAGGTTTCGCGCGACCGTCGTGACGCTGGTGATGCTGGGCTACACGATCGGCGGAGCGGTCGGTGCCCCGATCACGATCTGGCTCGCGCCGCGCTACGGCTGGGGTTCGGTCTATTTCGTCGCGGGCATTGCGACGCTCGCAACCGCGGTCCTGCTGGCCGCCACCCTGCCTGAATCGGCGCGCTTCCTGGCCAGCAAGGGGCGCAGGCCGGATCTGATCGCCCGCTACCTGAAAAAGCTGGTGCCGGGCCTGGAGATTCCGGCCAATGCCCGCTTCGTGGTGGGCGACGAAGCGCGCCCGGCCGGATCGAAGACCGGCATCTCCGCCCTGTTCGAGCGCGATCTGGCGTGGATCACGCCGCTGCTGTGGCTGGCCTATATCGCCAGTTCGATGGCGATCTTCTTCAAGGCGAACTGGACGCCGCTCGTGCTCGAGATCCTCGGCTATTCGGCGTCCGAGGCGGCGACCTTCACTTCGATCAGCGCGATAGGATCCGCCCTGGGCGGGCTGCTGCTGATGCGGTTCACCGATACGCGCGGGCCGATCAGCATCGCCGCGATGGCGATGTTCGGCGTGCCGCTCCTCCTGTATGTCGGCCTGGGCGATCTTGGCTTCTGGGGGTTCCTGATCGTCAACTTCGTCGTCAATATCATCATCGGCGGCGTCCATGTCGGCATGCACAGCATTTCCGGCATCTTCTACCCGAGCGCGTACCGCGCCAACGGCACCGGCTGGGCAACGTCGATCGCCAAGATCGGATCGATCGCCGGGCCGATGATCGGCGGCCTCATTCTGGCGACGTCGTTCCCGGTGCGGTACATCTACGCGCTGCTCGCGGTCAGCCCGTTCGTGGTCGCGGTGATGCTGTTCCTGATGAGCCGCATTCACGCCCGCGCCGCCCGCCGCCCGGCCGAACTGTCCGCAACGCCACTGGCCGCGGCCGAGACCGCCTAGCCGCGCTGCCCGAACAGCGCGCTGCCGACGCGGATGTGGGTGGCGCCGATCAGCACCGCGGTCTCGTAATCGCCCGACATTCCCATGCTGAGCCCGGCGACGCCGTTGTCGCGGGCCAGCTTGGCAAGCAGCGCGAAATAGGGCGCAGCCTCGGTATCCGCCGGCGGCACGCACATCAGCCCCGCCACCGGCAGACCGGCCCTGCCCGCCTGCGCCAGCAAGGCCGGCAGTTCGGCAATCGCGCACCCGCCCTTTTGCGGCTCCTCGCCGATGTTGACCTGGACGAAGCATTCGGGGCGACGCCCGGCACGCTCGCTCGCCCGGGCCAGCGCATCGATCAGCGAGGGGCGATCGACCGAGTGAATCGCATCGAACAGTGCCACCGCCGCGTCCGCCTTGTTCGACTGGAGTTGGCCGACGAGGTGGAGCCGGATGCGACGATCGTTCGCGATCGCCCCCGGCCACTTGTCCTGAGCTTCCTGCACGCGATTCTCGCCGAAGCTCAGCTGCCCGGCATCGAGCAGCGGCTGGATCGCCGGCATCGGGTGCGTCTTGGAGATCGCGATCAGCTCGATCGCCGCGGGATCGCGCCCGGCCAGCACCGCACTGCGAACGATGCGGGCGCGTACCTCCTCCAGGGGTGAGGCAAAGGTGGCGGGTTCGGGATCGCTGACGCTCATCGCGGTGCTATAGGCAGCGCTATGCCCGCTCGCCAGCCCGTGCCGGATCTCTGGCTGATGACCGACGAGCGGCAGGGCGACGCCCTCTGGCCGGCGCTGGCCGCGCTGCCGCGTGGATCGGGCATCGTCTTCCGTCATTACCATTGCGATCCCGCGGTCCGGCGGCGCCTGTTCCGCGCGGTGCAGCGAATCGCCCGCGCGCGGCGGCTTGTCCTGGTGCTCGGCGGTTCGGCGCGCGATGCCGTGGCCTGGCGCGCGGACGGGGTCCACGGCCGCGGCTTGGAGCGTACCGCGCGGCCCCTGCTCCGCACCGCCCCCGCCCACGATGCGCGCGAGGTGCAGGCGGCCC
>NZ_JAQGLK010000215.1 GCF_028292925.1 Sphingomonas bacterium | reverse complement strand
CCGCCGAGCACGTCGAGATCGCCGCCGGCATAGAGTTCGAAGACCGTCTTCAGCCGTGGCCGCCGGACGAGGCGGCCGATCGTGTCGGGCGAGCGGACGAGGATGCGCAGATCGTCGCTGGCCGGGCTGCGGCCGAGCGGCAGGATCTCGCCGTTCCACAGTTCGACCGAGAGATCCGCATCGAGCCGTTCGGCGATGTGCGCGACGAGCATCCGCGCGGCGGCCAGGCGCCTCACGGGCTGCGGTGGCACCCCCTGCGCGCTCACTGGGTGCGATCCTTGGTGGCGGTGAAGCGGATCTCCGGGTTGCGCTGGGCCACGTAGTTCACGTCCCAGGCATCGCGCGCCAGGAAGACGGGCGCGCCGTCGCGATCGGTGGCGGTGGCGCTGCGATTGTTCTCCAGAAAGGTCTTGATCAGTTTCTCGTCGTCGGCGGCGATCCAGCGCGCGGTTTCCCACGGCGACGGCTCGAACGCGGCATCGACCTTGTATTCGGCCTGGAGGCGGGAGATCAGCACGTCGAGCTGGAGCTGGCCGACGACGCCGACGATCTGCTGCGAACCGATCGTCGGCACGAACACCTGGGTGATCCCCTCCTCCGCCATGTCCTGCAGCGCGGTGCGCAGCTGCTTCGTCTTGGTCGGATCGCCGAGCTTGATGCGGCGCAGGATTTCCGGCGCGAAGTTGGGCAGGCCGATGAAGCTGATCTTCTCGCCCTCCGACAGCGTATCGCCGACGCGCAGCGTGCCATGATTGGGCAGGCCGATGATGTCGCCGGGGAACGCCTCCTCCGCCAGCTCGCGGGACTGGGCGAAGA
Organism: Sphingomonas bacterium; assembly: GCF_028292925.1. Taxonomy (GTDB): domain Bacteria; phylum Pseudomonadota; class Alphaproteobacteria; order Sphingomonadales; family Sphingomonadaceae; genus JAQGLK01. Next base: position 19,574 of record NZ_JAQGLK010000215.1, on the reverse strand, counting down.
AGAAGATCGGCGAGTGGACGGCGATCACCTTGCCGGTCTGTACCTGGGTCAGCTTCATGCCGCGGCGGAACCGGCCCGAGCATAGCCGCATGAACGCCACCCGGTCGCGGTGCTGCGGGTTCATGTTGGCCTGCACCTTGAAGATGAAGCCCGAGACGTTGGCATCTTCCGGATCGACCGCGCGGGGCGTGGCGGGCTGCGGCCGGGGCGGGGGGGCGAACCGCGCGAGCGCGTCGATCAGATCCTCCACCCCGAAATCGCGCAGCGCCGATCCGAAGAAGACCGGCGTCAGATCGCCGTTGCGGTAGGCGACCGGATCGAACGGTGCATAGCCGGCCAGCGCCAGTTCGGCATTTTCGCGCAGGTTGGCGACGCCTTCCGGCGAAAGCAGGCTTTCCAGCCGGGCATCGTCCATGCTGTCCAGCTGCGTCACGTCGCCGTCATAGGCGCCGCCGCCGGCCGGCGGCCGCAGCAGGCGGTTGGCCTGGAGATCGTAGATCCCCTCGAACAAACCGCCCATGCCGACCGGCCAGCTCATCGGCGAAACGTCGAGCGCAAGGATGTCGGCGATCTCGTCCAGCAGCTCGAAGGGTTCGCGGCCCTCGCGGTCGACCTTGTTGACGAAGGTGATGATCGGCACGTTGCGCAGCCGGCAGACCTCGAACAGCTTGCGGGTCTGCGCCTCGATGCCGCGGGCGGCGTCGATCACCATCACCGCTGAATCGACCGCGGTGAGCGTGCGGTAGGTATCCTCCGAGAAATCCTCGTGTCCCGGCGTGTCGAGCAGGTTGAACGTCAGGCCACCCCGTTCGAACGTCATGACCGACGACGTGACGGAGATGCCGCGCTGCTGCTCGATCTTCATCCAGTCGGACCGGGCGCGGCGATTCTGGCCGCGCGCCTTCACCTCGCCTGCCAGATGGATCGCGCCGCCGAACAGCAGCAGCTTTTCGGTCAGCGTGGTCTTGCCGGCGTCGGGGTGCGAGATGATCGCGAAGGTGCGGCGGCTCAGCGCCGGGGCGGCGACGGCGATATCGGTTGCGGTCAAGGGACAGGGGCCTGTGGATGGAGGTGCCCCGCGCTATGCCGGAGCCGCCGCGCGCCAGCAACTCCCGAGCGATCCGCACGGGGCCCCTCCGGGTGGCCGCGAGAAGTTTGCGGCGCGCCGCCGGGAGGCGTACCAGCCTGGACGGTGTTTCATGTTTGAAATTGCATGGCCACGATCCTGCGTTAGGGCCCGTTCCATGAAGCCTGTCACCTTTCTGGTCCGTGCCGCTCTGGTCCGTGCCGCCCCGATCGGCCTGGCTGCGGCGCTTTCCGCCTGCGCGGTCGGGCCGGACTATGCGGCGCCACGCCCGAGCGCGCTGGCCGTTCCGGAGAGCTTCGCGGCGGCGCAGCCGGCCCCCGCCAACGAGGCCGAACTGGCGCAGTGGTGGCAATCGTTCGGCGATCCGGTGCTTGCCGATCTGGTCGTCCGCGCGCTTGCCGCCAATCCGAATGTCGATGTGGCGGGCGCGCGGCTGCGGCAGGCGCGGGCGGCGACGGACGTATCGGAGAGCGGTTTCTTCCCGACCCTCGGGCTTTCGGGATCGGGTGCGCGATCGGAAACGCTGCGCGGCGGCGGCAGCATCATCGATCCGTCGACCGGCGCGGTGCTGTCGCGCGGCGGCGGGGGCGGCCGCAACTCGTTCCGCGGCGGGGTGGATGCGGCCTACGAGGTCGATCTGTTCGGCGGCATCCGCCGCGGCGTGGAGGCATCGCGCGCGGACCAGGGGGCCGCGCTCGCCAATCTGCACGCCGCCCAGCTCTCGGTCGCGTCCGACACCGCGCTCAACTACATCGCAGCACGCAGCGCGCAGACACGGCTGGCGATCGCCCGGTCGAACCTGGCGAACCAGCAGGAGACGGTGGAGATCGTCGGCTGGCGGGTGCAGGCCGGGCTGGTCAGCTCGCTCGACCTTGAACAGGCGCGCGCCCTGCGTGCCCAGACCGCCGCATCGATCCCGGCGCTGGAGACGAATTACGCCACCGCCGTCAACCGGCTGTCCATCCTGCTGGGCAGCGCGCCGGGATCGGTCAACGCGCTGATCGATCCGGTCCGTCCGATCCCGCTCGCCCCCGACAGGGTTTCGACCGGGCTGCCGGCCGAGTTGCTGTCGCGCCGGCCGGATCTGGTGTCTGCGGAGCGGTCTCTGGCGGCGGCGACGGCGCGGATCGGGGTGGCGACGGCGCAGCTCTACCCGGCGCTGCGGCTGACGGGATCGATCCTCGGTTCCGGCGCCTCGCTGGGCGCCGTCGACGATTCGGTGATCGGCAATCTCGTCGGCAGCATCAGCGCGCCGATCTTTCAGGGCGGCGCGCTGCGTGCCCAGATCGAGAGCGCGCGGGGCGGCGCCGATGTGGCGCTGGGCACCTACCGCGCCACCGTGCTGACCGCGCTGGAGGATGTGGAGAATGCGCTGACCAGCAACGTCAACGCCCGCCGGCGCGAGACCGAACTGGCGCTGGCCGAGGAAGCTTCGCGCAACGCCGCCATCTATGCCCGCAGCCAGTATCGCGCCGGGCTGATCGACTTCCAGCAGCTGCTCGACAGCGAACGCAGCCTGCTTTCCAGCCAGGATGGCCGGGCCACCGCGCGGGCCGACCGGGCGAGCGCGACCGTGCAATTGTACCGGGCGCTCGGCGGCGGCTGGCAGGCCGCGCCCGAGCCACAGACCGTCGCCCGCGGCATCGATTGATTGGGATACGCATGGACCAGATGACCTCCCAGGCCGAGCTCGACAACTTCCTGGGGGTGCAGCCGCCGTCCCGGAAGGGGCGGCTGATCAAGTACGGGCTGATCGCGCTCGGGCTGATGCTGCTGGCGCTGGTGCTGTATCGCGGGTTCTTTTCCGGCGCGCCGGCGGTCCGCTATGCCAGCGAGCCGTTGCGGCGGGACAACCTGACCGTCACCGTTGCCGCGACCGGCAATCTGGCGCCGACGAACCAGATCGCGGTGGGATCGGAAATCTCCGGGCTGGTGCAGGCGGTGTACGCGCAGGCCAATGACCGGGTGGTGAAGGGGCAGGTGCTGGCGCGCGTCGACACCGCCCGGCTGGAGGATGCCATCGTGCGCAGCCGCGCCGCGCTCGACGCCGCGCAGGCCAGCGTGTCGCAGGCGCGCGCCACCGCCCGGCAGAGCCAGGCCAATCTACGCCGCCTGCTGGAGGTGTTCCGCCTGTCGGGGGGCAAGGTGCCATCGCAGACCGAACTCGACACCGGCCGCGCAGATGCCGCGCGGGCGGCCGCGGGCATCGCTTCGGCCGAGGCCGGCGTGGCGCAGGCCCGCGCGCAGCTCAATTCGGATCAGACCAACCTTTCCCGCGCCACGATCCGCTCGCCCGTCAACGGCGTCGTCCTCTCCCGCGAGGTGGAGGAGGGGCAGACCATCCAGGGGTCGTTCTCCGCGCCGACCTTGTTCACCATCGCCGAGGATCTTTCGGCGATGAAGCTGGAGGTGAAGGTGGACGAGGCCGATGTCGGCCAGGTCGCATCGGGGCAGCGCGCCTCCTTCTCGGTCGATGCATTCCCCGGCCGGCGGTTTCCGGCGACGATCCAGCGGGTCAATGTCGGTTCGTCGATCTCCTCCGCGGCGACCGGCTCGTCATCGACATCGACCGCGACGGCGAGCACCAATACGGTGGTCTCGTACACTGCCGTGCTGCAGGTGGCGAACCCGGAGCTGATCCTGCGCCCGGGCATGACCGCGACAGCGGACATCGTCGTCGCCGAGCGCCGTGCCGTCTTCCTCGTCCCGAATGCCGCGCTGCGCTACACCCCATCGAGCGGGCAGGGCGCCGGCCGCGGCGGCGGCGGGCTGATGACGCAGATGGGGCCGCCGATGCGCGGCCGCGGCGGCGGCGGCGAGAAGACAGCCAAGATCGAACGCGGCGCGCGCCGGCAGATCTATGTGGTCGGCCCGGACGGCACGCCGCAGCCGGTGAGCGTCACCGTCGGCTCGTCCAACGGCAGCCAGACCGAGGTGAGCGGCGCCGATCTGCGCGCCGGCATGGCGGTCATCACCGGCAGCCTGGCGGCGCCCGCCGCATGAGCGACGACGCCATCATCCGGCTGAAGAACGTCACCAAGACGTTCGGCAGCGGCGCGACGGCGTTCCAGGCGCTGCGCGGCGTGGACCTGACGATCCAGCGCGGCGATTTCGTCGCGGTGATGGGGCCGTCGGGCTCGGGCAAGTCGACGACGATGAACATCCTCGGCTGCCTGGACGTGCCCAGCGGCGGCGAGTTCCTGTTCAAGGGCCACCATGTCGAGGCGCTGGACCGGGACCAGCGGGCGATGCTGCGCCGCCGCTATCTCGGGTTCGTGTTCCAGGGCTTCAACCTGCTCAGCCGGACGACCGCGCTGGAAAATGTCGAGCTGCCCTTGCTCTACCGCGGCGAAAGCAAGGCCGATCGGCACCGCATCGCGATGGAGGCGCTCGACAAGGTGGGGCTGAAGGACTGGTGGGATCATACCCCTGCCGAACTTTCCGGCGGGCAGCAGCAGCGCGTTGCCATCGCCCGCGCGATCGCCACCCACCCGGACGTGCTGCTGGCCGACGAGCCGACCGGCAACCTCGACAGCGCACGCTCGATCGAGATCATGGAACTGCTCACCCGCCTGAACCGGGAGAGCAACATCACCGTGCTGATGGTCACCCACGAAGCCGACATGGCGGAGTTCGCGCACACGATCATCCACTTCCGCGACGGCGTGGTCGAACGGACCGAGGCCACGGCCAGGAAGGCAGCCTGATGTACGGCACCACGCTCGTCCTGGCGCTGCGCGAGATCCGCCGCCACCTGCTGCGATCCTTCCTGACGACGCTGGGCATCGTCATCGGCGTCGCCGCAGTGGTGACGATGGTGACGTTGGGCAACGGCGCCACGCAGGCGGTGACGGAACAGATCAGCAGCCTGGGATCGAACATCCTGAACGTGAATGCCGGGCAGGGCTTCGGCCGGGGCGGCGGCGGCCCCCCGCCGCAGCCGTTCAAGCTGGAGGATGTCGACGCCGTGCGCAGCCAGATTGCCGGCGTGAAATCCGTCGCCCCGCAGGCCAGCGCCAGCGCGACGGCGATCTACGAAGGCCAGAACTGGGCGACCACGATCAACGGCACGACCAACGACTTCCTGGTCAACCAGCAATGGGCGGTATCGGATGGGCGCCAGTTCTCCGCGGCGGAGGAGCAGGCCGGAAAATCGGTCTGCGTGATCGGCAATACGGTGCGCACCAACCTCTTCCCCGCGGGCGACCCGGTCGGCCGGCGGATCCGGCTGGGATCGGTATCGTGCGACGTGATCGGCGTGCTCGCGCGGCGCGGCACCTCCGGCTTCGGCCAGGATCAGGACGATACGGTGCTGATGCCGATCAAGACGGTGATGCGCCGCTTCAACGGCAACCAGTCGGTCCGCACGATCCAGATCTCCGTCGACAAGGCCTACGATTCGGCCGCGGTGCAGAACTCGCTGAAGGCGTTGCTGCGCGAACGCCGCGGCATTCGCCCGGGTACGGACGACGATTTCAACATCTTCGACACCGCCCAGATCGCCGCGACCCTTTCCAGCAGCACGCGGGTGATGACATCGCTGCTTGCTGCGGTGGCCGCGGTCAGCCTCGTCGTCGGCGGGATCGGGATCATGAACATCATGCTCGTCTCCGTCACCGAACGGACGCGGGAGATCGGCATCCGGCTGGCGATCGGCGCGGTGCAGCGCGAGGTGCTGATGCAGTTCCTGGTCGAGGCGGTCGCCTTGTCCTGCCTGGGCGGGCTGATCGGGCTGGCGCTGGCGCTGGTCGCGACGGTGGCGCTGACCCCGGTGATGGGGGTGCCGTTCACCTTCGATCCGCAGATCAACCTCGTCGCCTTCGGCTTCTCCGCGTTGATCGGGGTGGTGTTCGGCTATTTCCCGGCGCGGCGTGCGGCATCGCTCAACCCGATCGACGCGTTGCGCCACGAATGAAGCGCCGCATCGCCTTTCTTGCCACGATGCTGCTGGCGGGTGCGGCGCAGGCGGCACCCACGCCGCCGCCGCCCTGCCCGCCGCCGCCGCCAAAGGTGTTCATCGCCCCGATGGGGGAGCCGTTTCGCAGCCCCGGCGGCGGCCCCGATCCTGTCGCGGCATGGTTTGCCGGCGCGGATACGAACAAGGATGGGCGGCTGACGCTGGCCGAGATGGCGGCGGACGCCGACCGCTTCTTCACCACCCTCGACCTCAACGGCAATGGCGAGATCGCGCCGGTCGAGATCGCCGACTACGAAAACCGCATCGCCCCCGAGATCCGGCTGTACCAGCCGCGCGGCTGGCCGGGATCGGGCCCTTATGGCGACGGGCGACGCAACCCGCGCGAGCCGCGCCGGGCCAAGAACCCCAGGGGCGGCGACGATTATGGCGGCGAGCTGGGGGCGGGGCGGCTATCCTGGCTGAACATCCCCGAGCCCGTCGCCTCCGCGGATGGCGACATGAACCGCGGCGTATCCCGCGCTGAATTCCGCAGCGCCGCGAGCGCCCGCTTCGACTAGCTCGACAAGGCGGGGACAGGGGCAGGGGCAGGGGCAGGGGCAAGGGCGCTGACGCTGGCCACGCTGCCGCCCTTGCCGCTCCAGGCGCCACCCTGCCCGACGCCGGGCACGCGGCGGCGCCGATGAGCGAGGCGCGCGCCGCCCGCATCCTCGTCGTCGACGACGATGCCGATCTGCGCGGGCTGATCGCCGATTTCCTGGCGGCCAACGGGCTGGAGGTGCGCACCGCGGGCAACGGCAGCGAGATGGACGCGGCGCTGGCGCAGGAGCCGGTGGACCTGATCGTGCTGGACCTGATGATGCCGGGCGAGGACGGCCTCGCCATCGTCCGTCGCCTGCGCGGGGCCGATCGGCCGCCGGTCATCATGCTCTCGGCGATGGGCGAGGACACCGACCGCATCGTCGGGCTGGAGGTTGGGGCGGACGACTATCTCGCCAAGCCGTGCAACCCGCGCGAGCTGCTCGCCCGCATCCGCGCCGTGCTCCGCCGGGGCGATGCGGGCGCGGTGCCCGAGGCGCAGGGCAATATCAGGCGCTTCGGGCCATGGGCGCTGGACGTCGTCGAGCGGCAGGTGCGCCGGGACGGTGCGGGCGTGGTCCTGACCGATGGCGAGTTCCGGATCTTGAGCGCCTTGCTCGATCGCCCGCGCCGCGTCGTCTCCCGCGACCAGCTGATCGAGGCGACGCGCGGATCGGACAGCGAGGTATTCGATCGCGCGATCGACGTGACGATCAGCCGGCTCCGCAAGAAGCTCGGCCCCGGCGATCCGATCCGTACCGTCCGCAACGAGGGCTACCGGCTGGACCTGCAGGCCGACCGCCCTTGAACGCACGCGGCATATCGCTGTTTGCGCAGACGATGGTGCTGCTGGTGCTGGCGTTGATGCTGGCGCAGGTCGTCAACGTCGGCATGTTCCTGCTGCGCGCGCCGCCCCGCCCGCAAATCTATTCGCTGTCCGATATCGGCGACGTGCTGGCCGGGCGGGCGGGTGCGCACCGCATCGATCTGATGCGCTCCGCGGTAACCGAGCTGGCCGTACCCGAGGGCCTGACGCAGGATCCCCGCTTCACCGCGGGGCTGGCCCGATCGATCGGGCGCCCGGTGGCCGCCGTGCGGCTGTGGTATCAGGCCGATCACAGCGCATCCTTTCCATTCCGCCGCCGCGGCGGGGACGCGGATCGCGGGGTGATGATCCGCCGCGGCGAGCCGCTCTTCTTCAACGCCGTCATCGCCGCCGCCCGCTCGGATCGGGGGTGGTGGGTCGTCCGCACCCGGCCGCGCCCGTTCCTGAGCGAGTGGCAGCGGTGGACGATCGTCTGGTTCGGGGTGTCGACGCTGCTGCTGCTGCCGATGGCGTGGATCTTCGCGCGGCGATCGACCGGGCCGATGCGGCGGTTCGTGGAGGCGGCGGATCGCTTCGGCCGGGACGAGGCGGTGCCGCTTCTGCCGGTAGAGGGGCCGCGCGAACTGCGCACCACGGCGCAGGCGTTCAATCGCATGCAGGCGCGGATCGACGCGCAGATCCGCGAGCGGACGTCGATGATCGGCGCGATCGCCCACGATCTGCGCACGCCACTGGCGCGCATCGCCTTTCGCATCGAATCCGCAGACGATGCCATGCGCGAGAAGGTGCAGGCCGACGTCGATCAGATGCGCGCGATGATCGCCGACACGATGGCCTTCGTGCGCGGCACCAATACCCCGATCCGCCCCGAGACGATCGATCTTGCCGCGCTGATCGTGCGTATCGCCGACGTGGCCGCCGATACCGGACGTGCGGTGCGCTTCGCGGGTTCGCCGCCCGTGACGGTGACGGGGGACGCGCTGGCGCTCGAGCGGCTGCTCGATAACCTGATCAACAATTCCATCGCGTTTGCCGGGGCCGCGGAGATCGAGCTGGCGACGCAGGCGGCACGGGCCATCGTGCTGGTGCGCGATCGCGGGCCGGGGTTGAGCGAGGCGATGCTGAGCCGCGCCTTCGATCCGTTCGAGCGGGGCGATCCATCCCGCAGCCGGGCAACGGGCGGCGTGGGGCTGGGGTTGACCATCGCCCGGGCGATCGCCCGCAGCCACGGCGGCGAACTCACCCTGGCCAACCGCCCCGGCGGCGGGCTGGATGCGCGGCTGGCGCTGCCGCTGGCGGGCTGAGCGCCCACCGTGCTGCGGCGTACCCGTTTGCGCCCCCGTGCGTTGGCGCTATCCTGATACGGACGAACGCGGGTGACGCGGAGGGGATGACGACGCTGATGGTTCTGGTCGCGAGCTACAATATTCGCAAGGCGATCGGCGCGGATCGCCGGCGCCGCCCCGACCGGATCCTTGAGGTGCTCTGCGAAGTCGATGCCGATATCGTCGCCTTGCAGGAAGCGGACCGGCGTTTCGGCGAACGGACGACCGCGCTGCCGCTGCACATGATCGCCGAACACAGCCCCTATATGGCCGTGCCGCTGGACGTGCGGCCCGGCAGCATCGGCTGGCACGGCAATGCGCTGCTCGTCCGCCGTTCCGCCACGATCGCTGCGCACGAGACGATCGTTCTGCCCGCGCTGGAGCCGCGGGGTGCGGTGATGGCGGATATCGAGATCGGCGGGGTGGGCGTCCGGGTCGTCGGCATGCACCTCGACCTTTCGGGGCTGTGGCGGCGGCGGCAGGCGCATGCGATCCTGGCGCGGCTGGCGGCGATGCCGCGCAAGCTGCCGACGATCCTGATGGGCGACATGAACGAGTGGCGGACCGCGGGGGGATGCCTGAACGATTTCTCCCAGCATTATCGCTTCGCCCCGACCGGGCCGAGCTTCCATGCCCGCCGGCCGGTCGCCCGTCTGGATCGGATACTGGTGAGCGAGGAGTGGGAGGTGGCCGGCGCCGGGGTGCACCGCACGCCCGGGGCGCGCACCGCATCCGACCACCTGCCGATCTGGGCCAGGCTGAACCCGATAGTCGCCTGATCGCGTTCGCCCGAGACGGGGCGTGGCAACCTATCGCACGACGGCACGTTGCCGGGGTATGAGCAAAAACCATCATCGCAAGCGCAAGCACAAGCATCACGCCGACGTTCCGGTCGAACCGCCCGTAGCCGCCGGCTTCTGGCAGTCTTTGCTGGGCCCCATCCGGCGCAACCCCAGGGTGAGCGCCGCCGCGGCCGGCACCGTCGCCGCGCTTGCCGGCGCTGCCCTGTTCAACCGTGCCCGCGCCCACCATGCCGAGGCGGAGAACCCGCCGATCGGCCGCTTCGTCGAGGTGGACGGGGTGCGGCTTCATTATGTCGATCGCGGTGCGGGCCGGCCGGTAGTGCTGCTCCACGGCAACGGCGCGATGGTGCAGGACTGGATGGCGAGCGGGGTGCTGGATGCCGCTGCCGCCGGATACCGCGTGATCGCCTTCGATCGCCCCGGCTTCGGGCATAGCGAGCGGCCGCGCACGACGGTGTGGACGCCGGCGGCGCAGGCGGCGCTGATCCGCAAGGCGCTGGCGCAGATCGGCGTGGAACGCCCGATCGTGGTCGGCCACAGCTGGGCCACCCTCGTCGCGCTCGCAATGGCGCTCGATTTTCCGGGCGAAGTCGCGGCTCTGGTGCTGATGTCGGGCTATTATTATCCTACCGTCCGGCTCGACGCGCCGGTGATGGCGGTTCCGGCCGTGCCGCTGCTGGGTGACGTGATCCGGATGACGCTCTCCCCGGTTGTCGGCCGGCTGGCCACGCCGCTGATGAAGCAGGCGATTTTCGCGCCGCTGCCCGTGCCCGACAGCTTCGACGGCTTTCCGATGGAGATGTCGCTGCGGCCGTCGCAGATCCGCGCGACCGCCGCGGACACGGCGATGATGATCCCGGCCGCCGCGGCGCTCAGCGCGCGCTACGGCGAACTGGCGCTGCCGATCGTACTGATCGCAGGTGACGGCGACACGATCGCCTTCTTCGATAACCATTCCGGGCGGCTTCACGGCGCCCTGCCGGGAAGCGACCTGCGCACGGTGGAAGGCGCCGGCCACATGTTCCATTATACCGCGCCGGAGGCGGTGATCGCGGCGATCGATCGCGCGGCGGAGCGCAGCGCGCCGGTGCAGGGGCGCGAGCCCGACGGGGGCGCACGCGGCGAGGACATCGTGCCGCCCGCGGCCGAGGCAAGCTTTTGACAGGTCGACCGAGGGCGCACCGCGCCGCCCCGGCGCCGCAACTGCCATGAACGCCGCAACTGCCGTGCACGATGCGCGCGATGCGGCGCTGCTTGCCCTGCTGGGCGGGCTCGAGGCGCGGGGCTATGCCTTCGTCACGCCGACCCCGGCCACCCACGCGCGCGTCGTCGGGCGGCCCGGCAGGGAACGTGCCGCGACGGTGGCCGACGTGTTCGGATGGAGCCTGCCTTTTGCCGCGGGCGTGCTGGACGACGATCTGGGATCGCTTGCCCGCGCCGCCGGGATCCTCGTGCCCGCAGGCGAGGGGCTGGAGCGGAGCACGCTGCGCGTCTCCGCCCTGCACGGCCGGCTGTTCCTCCATTCCGCCTATCCGACGAGCGAGCGGGATGCGGTGTTCCTGGGGCCGGACAGCTACCGTTTCGCCGATCTGATCGCAGCCGAGCTGGCCGAATGCCCGCCGGCGGCGCGGATCGTGGATATCGGCACGGGCGCGGGGGTGGGCGGGATCGTCGCCGCGGGGTCCTGCCCGGAGGCGACCGTCACGCTGACCGATATCAATCCGGCCGCGCTGCGGCTGGCGCGGATCAACGCCATCCACAACCGGATCGAGGCGACCTGCCTTCTGTCGGACAAGCTGGAGGGCGTGCCACCGGGGATCGACGTGGTGCTCGCCAACCCGCCCTACATCATCGATCCCGATGGCCGGGAATATCGCGATGGCGGCGCGCTCCATGGCGGGCAGATCTCGCTCGACATGGCGGTGGCAGCGGCGGAGCGGCTGGCCCCCGGCGGCCGCCTGATCCTGTACACCGGCAGCGCGATCATCGACGGGGAGGATCGTCTGCGCAACGCGCTCGCCTCGGCGCTGGCGCTGCGCGGGTGCAGTCTGCGCTACCGCGAGATCGATCCGGACGTGTTCGGCGAGGAACTGGACGGGCCCGCTTATGCCGATGTCGATCGGATCGCTCTGGTCGGCGCGATCGCGACCCGCGGAGGCTAGCGGCGGCGCTCAGCGCCGGAGTGGAAAACGCTGGGCGAGATCGTTGCGGATCGTGGTTGCGGCGACGCCCGCCTCGCCCATTGCGTGGCTGATCTGATCGAGCCCCTGGACGACGTCGCCCGCGGCATAGAGGCCATCGATCTCGGTCCGCTGGTGCCTGTCGACCACCACGCACCCATCCTCGCCCAGACTGGCGCCCAGCGACAGCATGAGATCGGAACGAATCCGCGATCCAAGCGCGGGATAGAGGCTGTCGAACCAGCGTTCGCGCCCGCCGGCCTGTGCCGCGATGCGATCTCCAGCCATGCGGTAGCCCTCGACCGGGCCATCGACGATGGCGACGCCGGCATCGCTCAACTCCGTACGGGCGGCATCCTCCAGCGCGTGCGGACCTTCGGGAGCGATCAGCGCGATCGACGGCGTGTAGGCGCGCAGGAACATCGCTTCCTTGAACCCGCGCGTGCCGGTGCCGATCACCGCCACATCGCGATCGGTCACTTCGTAGCCGTCGCAGATCGGGCAGTAGCGCAGCAGCCCGCGTTCCAGCGCCGCGCTGTGGAATGCGTCGTCGATGCCCGAGGGACGGTGGTTGACCACGCCGGTAGCCAGCAACACGGTGCGCGCGGCGAACGGCTCGCCCGGCCCGCGGACGAGGAACCCGTCTTCGCTGCGTTCCAGCGCCTCGCACGTTCCCGGCACGATGTGGACACCGTACCGTACCGCCTGATCCCGCATCCGGGCCAGGAGGTCGATCCCGCTGATCCCGTCCGGAAACCCGGCATGGTTGTGCGAGATCGGTATCCACGCCGCGCGACTGTCGCCGCCATCGATAAGGCGGATGCGCAACCGGAAGCGGGCGAGATAGATCGCGGCGGTCAGCCCGGCCGGGCCGCCGCCGACGATCGCGCAATCGATCGGCTGTTCCGTCATTGCGGAGCCGAAGGGGTAGGGAGCGGGGCCAGCGTTATTCCGCCGCGACGCTGGCCGCGACGTCGTGCCCCGCCGACTCCTGCTCGGCCAGGCGACGATAGGTGGCGAGTGCCTGCCCGACGACCTGATCCATATTATAGTAGCGGTAGGTGGCGAGGCGGCCGACGAAGACCACCTCCGGCGTGCCGATCGCCAGCGCCTCGTACCGCTTGAACAGCGCCTGATTTTCCGGGCGCGGGATCGGATAATAAGGATCCCCGTCCGCGCAGGGATATTCGTAGGTGATGCTCGTCCGCTCCGCCACCTGGCCGGTCATGTGCTTGTATTCGCTGATCCGGGTGTAGGGGTAGCTTTCAGCCGGGTAGTTGACGGTGCCGACCTCCTGGAACTGCGCCTGATCCAGCGTTTCGTGGCGGAAGGAGAGCGATCTGTAGGGCAGCTTGCCGTAGCGATGATCGAAATATTCGTCGATCGGGCCGGTGAAGACCAGCTTGCCGAAGCTCACCTGCTCGCGCACGTCGGCGAAATCGACCCCCAGCATCACATCGATGTTCGGATGATCGAGCATCGCGGCGAACATCTTGGTGTAGCCATCGGCGGGCATCGCCTGGAAGCTGTCCGTGAAGTAGCGGTCGTCCGTATTCGTGCGGGTGGGCACGCGGGCGGTAACCGACTTGTCCAGTTCGGACGGATCCATGCCCCACTGCTTGCGCGTATAGCATTGGAAGAACGTCTCGTAGAGTTCCCGCCCGATCTTGGACACGACGACGTCCGCCGAGGTTCGGATCGTCTCCACCGGCTCGGCGCGACTGGCCAGGAAAGCCTCCGCCTCCGCGTCGGTCGAGAGCGACAGGCCGTACAGCTCGTTCAGCGTGGTGCGGTTGATCGGCATCGGCACGCGCTTTTCGCCGACCTGCGCCAGCACGCGATGTTCGTAGGGCCGCCATTCGGTGAAGCGCGACAGATAATCGAACACGTCCGCCGAATTGGTGTGGAAGATGTGCGGGCCATATTTGTGGATCAGGATGCCGGCATCGTCGAGATGATCGTAGGCATTGCCGGCGATATGCGGCCGCCGATCGATCACCAGCACCCGCTTGCCCGATCCGGCGGCAAGCCGCTCGGCCATCACCGATCCGGCGAAGCCGGCGCCAACCACCAGATAATCATAGTGGGTGTTGCGCGGCCGCGCGATCGGCACGACCGGCGCGCGCGTCGCCTTGGCCCCGATCGCGGCATCGACCAGAGCCTGCATCCGCGACGCGACATTGTCCCACGACAGATCGGCGAGCGCGGCATCGACCTCGGTGCGCCAGTTCCCGTGCGTATCGGCGGCCAGCGCCAGCGCGGCTTCGCACTCGGCGACGAACGCCTCGGCGGTGGCGGCGATGCGGACCCCGGCAAGGCCGCCATAATGGCGGACGACATCGACGATCGGTGTGGAGACGACCGGACGGCCGGCAGCGAGATATTCGGGGGTCTTCGTCGGGCTGATGAAGCGCGTCGCCTCGTTGATCGCGAACGGCATCAGCGCCACGTCCCACCCGGCGACGTAGCCGGGCAGATCGGCATAGTCCTTGCCGCCGAGGTAGAAGATGTTCGGCCGCTGCGGCAGATCGGCCGGATCTATCTTCACCACCGGGCCGAGGATCGCGAACGACCAGTCGGGCCGCGCATCGGCGACCGCCGCGAGCAGCGCCAGATCCATCCGCTCGTCGACGACGCCGTAGAAGCCGAATCGGGGGCGGGGCAGCGGCTGCTGATCGGCGGGCTCGGGCAGATCCCCGCGCGCCGCGGCGAAATGCAGACGATCGACGCTGGAGGGCATCGGATGGATGTTCGCGTGCCGATCGCGCTTGGCCTCGTAGAGGCTGTAGCCGCCGGTGAAGACGACGTCCGCCAGCGCCATAAGCTCCTGTTCCAGCGGGATCAGTTCCGGCGGCGCAAAGCGGAAGTTGGCGAGTTCATCCATGCAGTCATAGACGGTGCACTGCGCACTGAGATGGCGCGAGAAGCCGAGCATCATCGGCGTATAGTACCAGCGCACGGCAAGCGGCGTGCGCCCCACGAAATCGTCGAGCAGGGCGCGCAGGGCAGTTTCGCGCGCTTCGCCGGCGAGGCCGGACGGGAGCTGCGGAGTGACGACCGTGACGCCGCTGGTGCAACTGCGCACGCGAAGCGACGGTGCGGATTCGGCGTCTGACGTTTCCGGCTCTTCCCAGTAATAGACGGGAAGCTGCGCCTGAAAACGAGTCATCAGATGCTGCGGGCGCTGGAAGACAAAGTCCCATCGGAGATGCGAAAAGCAGATTAACGAGCTGATATTTGTGACCGATGCCGAAGAGACTTTTGCTGCAGCACGCATCTGGTTCTCGCTTCCCGGCGCCAAGGACACCCCCAAAAAGTTCGCGTTAGAACAAAAGTAACGCGGCGCTCATAGGTGTGTTCCTTAATCTCGTCTCTAATCTGGGTTTACGTCAGGCCCCCGTCAAGCCGGACCGGCGCCGGAGGCAAGCGTCTGGAATTGCACCTCTTCATTCGCCGCTACTCCGGCCTGGAGCGCGGCTTCCGCGTCGATCCCGCAGGATCACGCCAGCTCGACTGCCGAGGACACGGCCGCCATCGTCCCGCCGGGATCGATGGAGACCGTGCGATCAGCCGTTGCGACGCCCGCGCTGCACCGGCAGCCG
Source organism: Sphingomonas bacterium (assembly GCF_028292925.1). Lineage (GTDB taxonomy): Bacteria > Pseudomonadota > Alphaproteobacteria > Sphingomonadales > Sphingomonadaceae > JAQGLK01. The sequence goes on along the minus strand of NZ_JAQGLK010000215.1, from coordinate 4,257 downwards.
GCGCCGGCCGGGATTACTTGAGGTGAGCGGAAAAGTGCTTGTTCATTTCGAACATCGTCACGCTCTTCTTGCCGCCGAAGACCTTCTCCAGCTTCTCGTCGGCCAGAATCTCGCGCTTGTTCTCGGGGTTCTGGAGGTCGTTCTTCTTGATGTATTCCCAGACCTTGCTGACGACTTCGCCGCGGCTGATCGGCTGATCGCCGACGATCTCGCTCAGTTCGGGCGAGGGCTGCAGCGGCTTGCTCAGGCCGTCGGCCTTCTTGCCGTCAGCGGCAGGCTTAGCTGCCTTGGGTTTCGCAGCGGCCTTGGGCTTGGCTTCCGACTTCGTGGGCATACGTCCTCCATTTTCTGTCTTGTCAGGGTAGCGTAGATCGTTCCGCAGATAAACTGAACCAACGATTGCGGGGAAGGCTCCCGTCAGCGCCGCACGAGGAGCAGCGCGACGAGGCTGACGAGCGAACAGCCGGCGAGGTACAGCCCGACCGGCGCTAGCCCGCCGCGTTCCGCCAGCGCCTGCGCGATCAGGGGCGCCAGCGATCCGCCGAGAATGCCGCCGACGTTGAATGCCATCGACGCGCCGGTGTAGCGCACCCGTGCCGGAAACAGGCCCGGCAACCACGCGCCGAGCGGCCCGTAGACGAACCCCATCACCAGCAGCGCAAGCGACAGGAACAGCAGGACGCCGCCGATCGAGCCGCTGCCGAGCAGGGGGGCGAGGAGGAAGCCGGCGATCACCCCGCCGACGCACCCGCCGATCAGCACCCGCCGCGGATCGTATCGATCGGACAGCCAGCCCGAGGCGACGATGCCGACGGCCATGAACAGGATCGCGATCAGCTGGACCTGCAGGAACGCCTGCCGGGTGTAGCCGAGCGCGGTGGTGCCGTAGCCGAGCGCGAACGCCGTCGCGAGATAGTAGATCGCGAAGCAGGCGACGACGGCGAAGGTGCCGGCGATGGTGACGCCGGCATGATTGCGGACCAGTTCGGCCAGCGGCACGCGGGGCGGCGCCTCGTGCGCCATCGCATCGGTGAAGGCCCGCGTCTCCGTCAGTTGCAGCCGCACCCACAGGCCGACGCCGACCAGCAGGATGCTCGCGAGGAAGGGCAGCCGCCATCCCCAGTCGCGGAACTGATCGGGGGTAAGCGTCAGCGCCAGGATCAGGAACAGGCCGTTGGCGGCGATGAAGCCGACCGGGGCGCCCAATTGCGGCACCATTCCAAACCGTCCGCGATAGCCGGGCGGGGCATTCTCGACCGCCAGGAGCGCCGCGCCGCCCCATTCGCCGCCAAGGCCGAAGCCCTGGCCGAAGCGCAGGATGCACAGGAGCAGCGGCGCCCACCAGCCGATCGTCTCGTAGGTCGGCAGAAAAGCGATCAGCAGCGTCGATCCGCCCATCAGCAGCAGCGAGGCGACCAAAGTGGACTTGCGGCCGATGCGATCGCCGAAATGGCCGAAGACACTCGCCCCCACCGGCCGGGCGACGAAGGCGATGCCAAGCGTGGCGAACGCGTTGAACAGCTGCGCGGAGGGCGAAAAGGACGGAAAGAAGAGCGGCCCGAACACCAGGCTGGCGGCCGTCGCGTAGATATAGAAATCGTAGAACTCGACAGACGTGCCGACGAGGCTGGCCAGCAGGATGCGCCGCGTCGACGGTGCGGATAGATCGTTGCCGGCTGCGGCCATGTCATTGTTCCCCTTGGGGGGCGCGATTGGCCAAGCCTGCCGCCCGCGTCAAGCAGACGCCGCACCGGCAGCGGGCACTTTCGCGTTTCCCCGCCGCCCCTGCTGCACCTCGACCTTGACAGTGCCTGCGCCGAAGGTTCCAAGATCCCGCAAAGAAATGCGCCGGCGGGCAGCCGGTGCTGCATGGAGTATGGGATGCCGCCTTTTCTGCGCACGTTCGGAACGATTGCCCTGCTGCTGGCGACGATAGGCTGCCAGACCGGCAGCGACCAGACCGCCCGCGATGGGGCTGCGGGCGCAGGTGCCGCGACGAGCAGCCCTGCCGCACCCGCGCGCGGACCGGCGGCGGTGGACGCGGCGCGGATGATGGCGGCCGGCTCCGAACCCGCCAACTGGCCGACCCACGGCGGCACCTATTACGAGCAGCATTATTCGACGCTCGACCAGATCAACGACGGCAATATCGGCAAGCTCGAACTCGCCTGGTATTACGATCTGGACACCAACCGCGGCCAGGAGGCGATGCCGCTGGTCGTCGACGGGGTGATGTACACCACGTCGGCCTGGTCCAAGCTGTTCGCGATCGACGCCGCGACCGGCAAGGAGATCTGGAAATATGATCCCGAGGTGATCGGCGGCAAGGCGGTCCATGCCTGCTGCGACGTGGTCAATCGCGGCGCGGCGCTGTGGAACGGCAAGGTGTTCTTCGGCACGATCGACGGCCGGCTGATCGCGGTCGACGCCAAGACCGGCAAGCCGGCGTGGCAGGCCGTCACCGTCGACCAGAAACAGGCCTATACCATCACCGGCGCACCGCGGGTGGTGAAGGGCAAGGTGATCATCGGCAATTCGGGCGCCGAATATGGCGTGCGCGGCTATGTCAGCGCCTACGATGCCGAAACCGGCAAGCTGATCTGGCGCTTCTACACCGTGCCGGGCAACCCCGCGAACGGGCCGGACGGCGCCGCCTCCGACGATGCGATGGCGAACATCGCCGCCAAGACGTGGTTCGGCCAGTGGTGGAAATATGGCGGCGGCGGCACGGTGTGGGACGCGATCGTCTACGATCCCGATCTCGACCAGCTGTATCTGGGGGTGGGCAACGGCTCGCCGTGGAACCACCAGATCCGGTCCGACGGCAAGGGCGACAACCTGTTCACCTCGTCGATCGTCGCGGTGAACCCGGACACCGGCAAGTATATCTGGCATTATCAGGAAACGCCGGGCGAGAGCTGGGACTTCACAGCCACCCAGCCGATCATCCTGGCCGACCTGAATATCGGCGGGCGCCCGCGCAAGGTGCTGATGCAGGCGCCGAAGAACGGCTTTTTCTACGTGATCGATCGGATCACGGGGAAGCTCGTCTCCGCTGAAAAGTTCGCCAACGTGAACTGGGCCGAGAAGATCGACCTGAAGACGGGGCGGCCGGTGGAATATCCGGAGGCGCGGTACAACGGCGTGGGCACTTTCATGCAGCCTGCGGGGATCGGCGCGCACGCCTGGCACCCGATGGCGTTCAGCCCCAAGACCGGCCTCGTCTACATCCCGGCGATGGAGGTGCCGCTCACCTACTCGCCCGATGCACACTTCAGGTTCCGTCCGGGCCGGTGGAATACGGGCATCAACTTCGGGACGCCGTGGACGGGCAAGGTCGTCGATCCGGAAGGCAAGCCGCTGACGGGTGCGGCGGGCACGAGTTCGACCGAGACCCCGGCGGGCGGATCGTTGCTGGCGTGGAACCCGGTGACGCAGAAGGAGGCATGGCGCATCCGCTTCGATCATCCGTGGAACGGCGGGGCGCTGGCAACGGCGGGGAACCTCGTTTTCCAGGGCAATAGCAGCGGCCAGTTCGTCGCCTATCGCGCCGACAGCGGGCAGAAACTGTGGAGCTTCGATGCCCAGGCGCCGATCGTGGCAGGCGCATCCAGCTACTCGGTGGGCGGCCAGCAATATGTGGCGGTGATGGTCGGCTACGGCGGCTCGATGGGTATCGCATCGCCGCTGCCGGGCAAGCAGATCGTGCCGCCGAACGGCCGGGTGATCGCCTTCCGCATCGGCGGTGGCGCCAAGCTGCCGCCTTATACCCCCGAACTGCGCGGCGCCGCGCAGCCCCCGGCCGAGACCTTCTCCCCCGCGATGGTGGCCCAGGGCGCCGTCCACTATGCCGAGAATTGCCGGGTGTGCCATGCCGGCGTGATCCTGCCGGATCTGCGCCGATCGGGCGTGCTGGCCGACAAGGAGGCGTGGCAGGAAGTGGTGATCGGCGGGGTGCTGGAGCCGCGCGGCATGGTCAGCTTCCGCGACTATCTCACCCCGGCCCAGGCCGAATCGATCCGCGCCTACGTGGCCGGCGAGGCGCGCAGCCTGCAGGCCGAGCAGCGCACCGGACGGGCGCAGTAATAGCGGCCGGCGCCCCGATCCACGACGGCGAGGCTTCGCGGTAGGGGATCGGAGGGGCGCTGGCCGGGCAACGGAACCTGGCCCGGCCCTCCGCCGGGGCGGCATGCCGCTCTCGCCTGCGCCCGGCGCGGCGCGGCTGTGCCGCTGGTTCCACGGGGGCGGTGCGGCACC
>NZ_JAQGLK010000187.1 GCF_028292925.1 Sphingomonas bacterium | reverse complement strand
GCTCAATCAACCACTGATCGCTAGCCGAGCCTTGATCGAACTCCGAGACCAGTTCCAGCGCCTTTGAGTAGCAAGGAATGGGCGACTTCCCGGCCGGTTGGCTCGCCGCGCCGGGGCGCGTTGCACGGCGGGCGCCCGCTGATGATGGATCGCGCGCGACGGGTTGCCGGGAGGGCAGGGGGCACGGCATGGTGGCGGGCATGCCTCGCCCAACCCACAGTGCCGATCCCGCCGACGTTCATCACGATGATCATGGGCATGACCATGACCATGACCATGACCACGACGATGCCCATGACCATGACCATGACGATCATGGGCACGACCACGGGGCGCATAGCCACGGTGGGCACGGCCACGGCGCGCCCGGTCACGGCGGGCACGGCCATTCCCACGCGCCCAAGGATTTCGGCCGCGCCTTCCTGATCGGCACGTTGCTCAACCTGGGCTTCGTGATCGTCGAGGCGGGATACGGGTTTGCCGCCAACTCGATGGCGCTGGTGGCGGATGCCGGCCACAATCTTTCCGACGTGCTGGGGCTGCTGGTGGCATGGGGGGCGGCATCGCTTTCGAAGCGGCGGCCGAGCACCTATTACACATACGGGTTCGGGCGGTCGTCGATCCTGGCGGCTCTGTTCAACGCGGTGTTCCTGCTCGTCTCCGTCGGCGCGATCGGGGTGGAGGCGGTGCGGCGGCTGGCCGAGCCGGAGCCGATCGCGGGCACGACGGTGATGATCGTCGCCGGGATCGGCATTCTGGTAAACGGTTTCACCGCCCTGCTGTTCATGGGCGGGCGGCATGACGACCTGAACGTGCGCGGCGCTTTCCTTCACATGGTGGCGGACGCGGCGCTTTCCGCCGGCGTTGTGCTGGCCGCGGCGGCGGTGCTGTGGACGGGGTGGCTGTGGCTGGACCCGGTGGCGAGCCTGGCGATCGTCGCGGTGATCGTGGCCGGCACGTGGGGGCTGTTGTGCAACGCGGTGACGATGTCGCTGGACCGGGTGCCGCAGGGGATCGCGCCCGATCGGGTATCCGCGGCGCTGGCGAAGCTGGACGGCGTTTCGCACGTCCACGATCTCCACATCTGGCCGATGAGCACGACAAAGGTGGCGATGACGTGCCACCTGGTGATGCCGGCGGGGTGCCCCGGCGACAATTTCCTGCACGGCGCCCGCGCGATGCTGCGCGCCCGGTTCGGCATCGCCCACGTGACGATCCAGGTGGAGCAGGAGGAGATGCGGCAGAACGGGGAGCGCGCCTGCGTCCACGCCCACGCCGTCTAGCGGCGGCGCGCCCGGCGCATCAGCACGCGACGACGTTGACCGCCAACCCGCCGAGCGACGTTTCCTTGTAACGCTCGTTCATGTCCGCGCCCGTCCTGCGCATCGTTTCGATCACCTGATCCAGGCTGACGCGGTGCGTGCCATCGCCCAGCAGGGCGAGCCGCGATGCCTCGATCGCCTTGATCGCGCCGACGGCGTTGCGTTCGATGCACGGCACCTGGACGAGCCCGCCGACCGGATCGCAGGTCAGGCCGAGCTTATGCTCCATGCCGATCTCGGCGGCATTCTCGATCTGCGCGTTGGTGCCGCCGAGCACCGCGGTCAGCCCCGCCGCCGCCATCGAGCAGGCGACGCCGACCTCGCCCTGGCAACCGACCTCCGCACCGGAGATCGAGGCGTTCTGCTTGAACAGCGAACCGATCAGGGCGGCGACGAGGAGGAAATCGCCGCGGCCGGCCAGCGAGGCACCGGGGACGAACCGTTCGTAATAGCGCAGCACGGCCGGGACGATGCCCGCGGCGCCGTTGGTGGGCGCGGTGACGACGCGGCCGCCGGCGGCATTCTCCTCGTTCACCGCGAGTGCCCAGAGGTTGACCCAGTCGATCACCGACAGCGGATCGGCAAGCATTCGCTCCTGCCGGGCGAGCAGCTGGGCATGGATATCGGGCGCGCGGCGCTTCACCCGCAACCCGCCGGGGAGGATGCCGCCCTGGCGGACACCGCGATCGATGCAATCGGCCATCGCCTGCAGGATCGTGGCAAGGCGGGCGGAAACCTGTTCCGCCGGGCGGAGCGCGGCTTCGTTGGCGCGGGCGAGATCGGCCAGCGTCAGCCCCGCACGCGCGGCCGCGTCGAGCAGTTCGGCGGCGGAGCGGAACGGGTGGGGGATATCGGCCAGCGGAACGGGCGGGGCGTTGGCGGCGATCGCCGCTCCATCGACCACCGATCCGCCGCCCACCGAATAATATTCGCGGGCCAGCAGCTCGCCCCCGCCTGCATCGCGCGCGGTGAAGCGCAGCCCGTTGGTGTGGAAGCTCAGCCGCTCGCGCTGGTGGAAGCGGATGGCGCTGCCCGGATCGAACGCGATCTCGTGCCGGCCGCCGAGCGTTAGCCGCCCTTCCGCGTGGGCGGCGCGGACGATTGCCTCGGCCATGTCGGGATCGATCGTGTCCGGCGCGGCCCCGGTGAGGCCGAGCAGCACCGCGCTATCGGTGGCGTGGCCCTTGCCGGTGAGCGCGAGCGATCCGTAGAGATCCACCGTCACCGCCGCCGTCCGGTCGAGCCGGGCAGCGGCATCGAGCGCGGCGACGAAGCGGCACGCCGCCGTCATCGGCCCCATCGTATGCGAGCTGGACGGGCCGATGCCGATCTTGAACAGATCGAAGACGCTGTACGTCATCGCGGATCGCCCGTGATCATCCGCCGGAGCTTGGACCGTCGCGCCGCCACGTCAAGCGCCGCGGCGACGCTCAGGATTGCGGGGCATCGAGAATGCGGGCGAGGAACCTGCCGCCGGTGCGGATGCCGTGTTCGTCGACGCCGTGATCGAGCCCCGGGATGAGATGCGCATCGACATCGAAGCCCAGCCGGTGGAGCCCGGCCTTGGCATCGTGGAAGGCGAGCGGCGGGACGACCGAATCCGCCGCGCCGTGGATCAGCAGGATCGGCGGACGGCTGCGCACCTCCGCGGCGAGCCTGCCATTGTCGGCGAGCATACCCGAATAGGCGACGATCCCGGCGACGGCGGTCTCGCGGCGGATGCCGACCTGGAGGGCCATCATCGTGCCCTGGCTGAAGCCGACCAGCACCAGCCGATCCGCGCCGAGGCCATGTTCGGCCAGCAGGCCATCGATATAGGCATCGAGCGCGGGCGCGGCGCGGGCGGCGCCGGCGGCGATCCCGGCACGGCTGATCTCGTGCAGCGCCCACCATTGATAGCCGCCGGGGGCGCCGGTGCAGCGTTCGGGCGCGTTCGGCGCGACGAACAGCGCATGCGGCCGGGCATGGCGCCAGAGCGGAGCGAGGCCGAGCAGATCCGCGCCGTTCGATCCATAGCCGTGGAGCAGCAGGACGATCTCCTGCGGGGCGCCGCCCGCGGCAGGGGCAAGGCTGGGTCCGGTGAGGGTGGGGAGCGTGGTCATCGCGCTGTCATCAACCGGCCGGGGATCATTCGTCCAGCAGCTTGTCGATGGTGATCGGCAGCGATCGGACGCGCCTGCCGGTCGCGTGGAAGATGGCGTTGGCGATCGCCGCGGCGGTGCCGACGATCCCGATCTCCCCCACGCCCTTGATGCCGAGCGGGAGTTCCGGCTCATGCTCGTCGACGAAGATGACATCGATGCTGCCCACGTCCGCGTTCACGGGGACGTGATATTCGGCGTAATTGTGGTTCATGAAACGGCCGAGCCGGTTGTCCATGAACGTCTCCTCGTGGAGCGCCATGCCGATTCCCATGACGACGCCGCCGACGATCTGGCTGCGTGCCGTCTTCGGGTTGATGATCCGGCCCGCAGCGACGGCGTTGACGATGCGCGTGACGCGGATCACGCCCAGTTCCTCATCGATCTTCACCTCCGCAAAGATCGCGCTGTGGGTGTGGCGCGACTTGCGCATCTGGCTCACCATGCCGCCGATCCCCAGCGGCCCTTCGTTCGCCGTCGCCTGCGCCTCGATCGACGGGAGATCGGCGGCGCGCATCGCATCGACGAAGGTGACGGACCTGGACGGATCCTCGCGCAGGCGGATCGTGCCGCCGACGAACTCGACATCGTCGATCCCCGCCTTGCCGAGCGGTGCGCCATCGACCTTGCCGGCCGCCTTGAGCAGCTTTTCGCCGACTTCCCGGCAGGCGAGCTGCACCGCGTAGCCGACGGATACCGCCATCCACGATCCGCCCTCGACCGGGGCGGTGGGCAGCGCGGAATCCCCGAGCCGGGCGCTGATCTGATCGGGCGCCAGGCCGAGCGTCTCGGCGGCAAGCTGGGTCATCACCGTATAGGTGCCGGTGCCGATGTCGGACGCGGCGGAGGCGACCTCGAGATGGCCATTGGCGGAAAGCTTGGCGCTGGCGCTGGTCTTTGAGAATTGCGCGTCCCAGATGCCGGTCGCGACGCCCCAGCCGACAAGTTCGCTGCCATCCCGCATGGAGCGCGGCGCAGCGGACCGATCCGCCCAGCCGAATGCCTCCGCTCCGGCCCGGTAGGCCTTGCGCAGTTCCTTGCTGCTGAACGGTTTGCCGTTCATCGCATCGATGTCTGAATCGTTGGTTTCGCGGAAGACGAGCGGATCGACGCCGGCTTCATAGGCCAGTTCGTCCATCGCAATTTCGAACAGGGTTACGCCGGTGGCCGCGCCAGGCGCGCGCATGTCGCCTGACGTATGGGTGTCGCGCGGGGCGATCTTGTAGTCGCCACTGGCGTTCGGCGACGCATAGCCGATCAGCGCCCACGGGACGACATTTTCCATATTGTTCTCGTACCGCGAGGTCGAGGTGATCGCGTTGTTGATGATCGACACCAGCTTGCCATCGGCATCGGCGGCGATGCGGATATTCTGCACCGCTTCGGGCCGGTGGACGTGGGTGAACATCTGCTGGCGGGTCATCACCACCTTGACCGAGCGTTCCAGCATCTTGGCCGCCAGGGTGGCGAGATGGACCTGATATTGCGGGCGCAGGCCCGAACCGAAGGCGCCGCCGACATAGGGGTTCAGCACCCGCACGTCCGCCGCCTTGAACCCGAAGATCCCCGCCAGATAGGCCTGCACGTTCTGCGGCCCCTGCGTCTTGTCGTATACGGTGATCTTGCCGTCGCCTTCCCAGATCACGGTGGTGGCGTGCATCTCCATCGGATTGTGATGTTCGGTGGCGAGGTGATATTCGCCCGATACCTTGTGCGGCGCATCGGCATAGGCCTGTTCGGCGTCGCCACGCGCCTTGGGCGGCACGTAATTGTCGCGCGGCTTGGAGGGCAGGAACGCCTCGCCCAGCGAAACCGCGAAATCGGTGTTGTGCGGCGCGGCCTCGTAATCGAGCCGGACGAGGCTGGCGGCATAGCGCGCGGCCTCGAACGTATCGGCCAGGACGAGCGCGACGGGCTGCATCGCGAAGATTATCCGATCGTCGTGAAGCGGCTTGAACGGCGATCCCGGCGGGGCGACCTGATCCTGATAGGGCGCATCGCGCGACGAGGTTTCCGGGCGGTTCGCATGCGTCATCACCTCGACCACGCCGGGCACGGCGCGGGCGGCGGCATCGTCGATGGCGGCGATGCGCCCGGTTGTGATCGCCGACGAGACGATCACGCCGTAAAGCACCCCTTCCGCGAAATGTTCGGCGGCGTATCTCGCCTCGCCGGTGACCTTGGCGATGCCGTCGACGCGGCTGAGCGGGGTGCCGATGCCGGCGGGCTTGTGGGCGGTGGCCATGATCTTCCGTTTCCTTCAGGCGACGCGCTTGTCGATCTGCGACTGCGGGGTGCCATTGGCGGCCTGCCTGAGCGCCCGGACGATAGCCTTGCGGACGAGCGGGATCTTGAAGTCGTTTTCGCCCTGGCCGACGGCGCCTTCGGTGATGGCGTGGGCGGCGGCGAGGAAGGCGGGCTGGCCCGGCCGCTCGCCATGCAAAACGCTTTCCGCACTGGGCACGCGCCAGGGCTTGTGGGCGACGCCGCCAAGGGCGATGCGCGCATCCGCAATCGTGCCGCTTTCGATGCGCAGCGCCACCGCCACCGAGACGAGGGCGAAAGCGTAGGACAGCCGATCGCGCAGCTTCAGATAGGTGTAGTGGGCGCTGAAATCCTCCGCCGGAAGATCTATCGCGACGACCAACTCGCCGGGTTTCAGGTTGTTGTCGCGCCACGGCTCGTCGCCGGGGAGGCGATGATATTCGGCGAACGGAATCGCGCGGGCGCCGTCGGGCCCCTCGACCCGCACCGACGCGCCGAGGGCGGCAAGCGCGATGCACATATCCGACGGGTGGGTGGCGATGCACGAGTCGCTCGCCCCGAGGATGGCATGGATGCGGTTGACCCCGCCGATCGCGCCGCAGCCGGAGCCGGGCGCGCGCTTGTTGCACGGCGTGGCGGTGTCGTAGAAATAATAACAGCGGGTGCGCTGGTTGAGGTTGCCGCCGTTGGTGGCGGCGTTGCGCAGCTGCGGGCTGGCCCCGGCGAGGATCGCGGAGGCGAGCAGGGGATAGCGTTTCGCCACGCGATCATCCCACGCCGTATCGGCGTTGGTGACGAGCGCGCCGAGGCGCAGCCCCCCGCCTTCGAGATCGTCGATCGTGGCGTAGGGCAGGCGGTTGATATCGACGACGCGGCCCGGCCGTTCGACATTCTCCTTCATCAGATCGATCAGGTTGGTGCCGCCGGCGAGATAGCGGACGTTATCGCCCGCGCCTTCCCGCACCGCTTCGTTGAGGCCACCGGCACGAACATAGTCGAAGCGGTTCATTCCGCGGCCTCCTGCAAGCGATCCTGCCGGCCGAGCACCTCGCAGATGGCGTCGACGATGTGCGGATAGGCGCCGCAGCGGCACAGGTTGCCGCTCATGAATTCGCGCACGTCCTGGCGGCTGTGCGCCTTGCCTTCGTTGAGCAGCCCCTGCGCGGAGCAGATCTGCCCCGGCGTGCAATAGCCGCACTGGAAGGCATCGTGATCGATGAACGCCTGCTGCAACGGGCTGAGTTCGGTTGCCGTGCCGAGCCCTTCGATGGTGGTGATCTCCGCCCCGTCGAGGGTGACGGCGAGCTTGAGGCAGGAGTTGATGCGGCGGCCATCGATCAGGACGGTGCAGGCACCGCACTGGCCGTGATCGCAGCCCTTCTTGGAGCCGGTGAGATGTTCCTGTTCGCGCAGCAGATCGAGCAACGTCGTCCACGGCTCGACCTCCAGCGCGCGATCCCGGCCGTTGATGCGGAGCGCGACGGGCACGGTGCCGATCGGCCGGCTTTCGGGCCGCTGCACAAGCGATGTACCCGGCTGATCCATCGTCTGCGCGCTCCCGCTGGTCCGTCGGAGGCAGGACGAGCGGGAAGCGGCGAGGTTCCAGCCGAACGGGGCGAGAGAAGCCAAGGCTGCGATAATGGTGCCCGGGGACGGGGTCGAACCGCCGACACTGCGATTTTCAGTCGCATGCTCTACCAACTGAGCTACCCGGGCACGGGAGCGTTGGAGGACGCGCCTATAGAGGCGGCGACAACGGCCTGTCCAGCCCGTCCGACGTGATTTCGTCCTCTCCGGCGGGCGGGCCGGGAATGGCGTAGCCGTCGCCGAGCCAGGCGAGCAGATCGCGATCGCGGCAGCCCTGGCTGCAAAACGGGGTGAAGGCGGGAAGCATCGGCTTGCCGCAGAGCGGGCAGGCGGCCGCGGCGCGCCTAGGGGTGATGGGCCTGGACATGGCCGCGGGATATGGCGAGTGCGGAATCGCTGCGCAAGACGACCTCCGCACCGATGCGTCTGGCCAGCGCCGCGCGCCAATCCTCCCGCTTTTCGAGCAGCGCCACGACCGGCGGGGCAGCGACGATCGTGCGCGGCCCCGATCCGCCCGTGCGCTCGGCACCGCGGAGCAGCGCGCGCGCGGCGGCGCCGACCGGATCGTCGCGCAGCCGTTCGGGGAGCGAGGTGCGCGGGCGGGGGCGGACGATCTGGAGGAAGCCGAAGCCGTTGACCGCGGTTCGCTCGAACGGCGGCGGCAGGGCGGCATCGAGGGCGGCGGCGGCGGCCTGACGATCGGCCTTGGCGGCAAGCGTCGGCAGATCGATTCCGATCGATCCGCCGATCGCCATGCGGCGGATCGCGCGCCCCGCCGCCGCAGCGCCGGCGCAGGCGAGTTCGGGCAAAGGCAATGTGCCATCGACATCGAACAAAGTCATCGCCGGGGTGAGCGAGAGGCGCAGGCCGCCCCCGCGGAACGCGATCTCGCCGGTGGTAGCCTCGTCGATCAGTTCGCTCCACCCGGCCCGTTCAAGGCGGTCGGGCCCGTAGGGAGAGAGGGCGACGACGGGCGTGCCGGATGCGGCGAGGCGATCGGCCAGGCGGGGGGCGGGGGCCGCGACGGCATCGGCGGCGGCCGGACGTGCCTTGGCGAGCTTTGCCCGTCCGGGTTCGGCGAGCGCCTCGCGCACGATCTGGACGAGCAGCCGCCCGCCTTCGGTGAGGCCGGCGGGGAGCGGTTCGAGCAGGGCCTCCGTGCCGTCGGCCAGCGCCACGATGCCGCGGCGCCCGGCGACTTGCTGGCGAACCAGGCGGGCGGGGAGGATGTCACCGGGGCGGAGAGTAGCGTCGTCAAGCTCGATCGCCGCCTCGAGGATCACGTCATCGGCGACGAGCGCGGCGCGGGTCTCCCCGATTCCCGCCTCGACCAGCCACTCAGCCAAGCGGCGGACCGTCCAGCGGATAGCCCGCCGCCACGAGAAGCGAACGGGTTTCGAACAAGGGCAGGCCGACGACGCCCGAATGGCTGCCGGAGAGAAAGCGCACGAACGCCTCGGCCCGGCCCTGGATCGCGTAGCCGCCGGCCTTGCCGTGCCACTCCCCCGAGCGGAGATAGCCGTCGATCTCGGCGGCCGTGAGCGACTTGAACGCGACGACGCTGTTCGACAGGCGG
>NZ_JAQGLK010000141.1 GCF_028292925.1 Sphingomonas bacterium | reverse complement strand
CGCCGGCACACTCGCCGTCTGCAGCAGGCTCGCCTGCGTGTCGGCTGCCGCAGGCGCGGCGGCGGGCGGCCCGGCCAGCGCCTCGCCACCGGCGATCCGGCGCATCAGCTCGCCCGGATCGGGCATCTGGCTGGCATGGACGATGCGCAGCAGCGCCATGTCCGCCGCCTCCCGCGGCAGCGCGGCGGACTGGACCTCGGCATGCCCCTTCAACAGCAGCTGCCACAGCCGGTGCAGCGTGGCGTAGCCGAGCCGGCTCGCCCAGTCGGCATAAGCCTCCCGCTCCTCGACGGACATCGCCGGATCCTCGCCACCGCCGGCCTTGGCGCGGGTGATGCCGTGCGCCGCCTCCAGAAGCCCGTGCAGCACCGCCGCGGGCTCGACGCCGAGATCGTGCTGTTCGGCGAGGGCAGCCAGCACCCCCTGCGCATCCCCGGCCAGCAGCCTGGCGAACAGCCGGCGGATCGCGCCGCGATCGCTGAGGCCGAGCATATCGCGCACCTGCGCCGCGGTTGCCGTGCCCGATCCATGGGCGATGGCCTGATCGAGAATCGACAGGCCGTCGCGCGCCGATCCCTCCGCCGCGCGGGCGATCAATGCCAGCGCCTCGGGTTCGGCGCTCACCTGTTCGGCCTCGGCAACCGCGGCGAAGTGGGCGGCGAGCTTGTCGGCGGGAATCCGGCGCAGGTCGAACCGCTGGCAGCGCGACAGGACGGTGACGGGCACCTTGTTCACCTCGGTCGTCGCCAGGATGAATTTCACGTGGGGCGGCGGCTCCTCCAGCGTCTTGAGCACGGCGTTGAACGCCTGCTTGGACAGCATGTGGACCTCATCGATGATGTAGACCTTGTAGCGGGCGGAGACCGCCGCGTAGCGGACGGCGTCGCTGATCTCGCGGATGTCGTCCACGCCGTTATGGCTGGCGGCATCGATCTCGATCACGTCGATGTGCCGCCCCTCGGCGATGGCGACGCAGGGTTCGCACACCCCGCACGGATCGATCGTCGGGCCGCCTTGCCCGTCCGGGCCGATGCAGTTGAGCGACTTGGCGATCAGCCGCGCCGTGGATGTCTTGCCGACGCCGCGCACCCCGGTGAGCAGGAAGGCGTGCGCCAGCCGGTCGCGGCGGATCGCGTTGCCCAAGGTCGTCACCATCGCGTCCTGCCCGATCAGCTCGGAAAAACGCTGCGGCCGGTATTTGCGGGCGAGGACGCGGTACGGAGTAGGGGAATCGGCCATAAGGGCCAGCCTAGCCGTTCGCTTCCACCCAAGTCGAGCGGCGCGGGTTCATGGCTGATATATTAGGGGTGGGAGCCGGAACGACCCGACACGAAATCGTTGCGGCTGCTTCCTTCCGGACCTGACCGGGTTGGCGACGGCACCGTCCGCCCGACTCCCGCCCCGCCTATGGGCGAAGCTGGCCGCCGAGGCAAGATCAGGCGAAGGCGCGCATTATCAAGCCAGCCGCGGCAGCATATGCGGCGTCACGCGCCGCGGCGGTCGCGCGCCATGGTCGCGCCTTGCGCCACCCGCCGATCGATCGTCGATCAGCGCCCCTGCATGTTGCGCGCCTCGGCCGGGATGCGCACCGTCAGGCTGTCGAACCCCTCCAGCCAGATCTGGCAGGCTAGCCGCGACGTGCGCGAGACGTGGGTGGCAAGATCGAGGAGATCCTCCTCGTTCTCGCTGGCCAGCGGCAGCTTGGCGAAGTCGGCGGGATCGACGACGACGTGGCAGGTGGAACAGGCCATCTGCCCCTCGCACGTCCCCTCCAGGGGCTGGCCGTTCGCCTGGGCGATGTCGAGCAACCGGGTGCCGGGGGCAGCGTCCACCTCGCTTACTCTTGCCCCGTCCGCCGCGACGAACCGCACCTTTACGCTCATGCCCACTCCCTCTGACGTTCCGCCGCGGCAACGATCTGCGCGACGCCCGAATCGATGTCTTCCACCGTGGTGTAGCGGCCGAAGCCAAGCCGGATGCTCGATCGCGCCTCCGCATCGCTCAGTCCGATCGCCCGCAACACATGGCTCGGCCGCCCCGATCCGCTGGCGCAGGCCGATCCGGCGGAAAAGGCCACATCGCGCAGGTCCGACATCAGCCGCGCCACGTCCAGCCCGTCGCGGCGGACGTTTAGATTGCCGGGGTAGCGCGAATCGAGCGCGCCATTGACCTGCCAGCCGCGGAGCAGGGATCGCGCCCGGCCCGAGAGCCGTGCTGCATGCGCCGCATCCCCCGCCATCCGCGTGCCCGCGACCGCCGCCGCCGCGCCGAACCCTGCGCACAGCATCGGCGAGAGCGTTCCCGAACGTCCCGGTGCTTCCTGCCCGCCGCCGTGGAGCAGAGGCTCGGGCACCACCCCGTCGCGGACCCAGAGCGCGCCCACCCCCTTGGGCCCGTGGATCTTGTGCGCGGAGATGGCGATCATGTCGCACCCGCCGGGGATCGGTATCCGGGCATAGCCTTGCACCGCATCGCACAGACACAGCGCGCCGGCGGCCCTGGCGAGCGCCGCCAGCGCAGCGATCGGCTGGATCACGCCGATCTCGTTATTGACCAGCATCGCGGCGACCAGCCCCGTGCCCGGCCGGATCGCCGCCGCCGCCCGGTCGAGATCGATCAGCCCGTCTCGCCCGACCGGCAGGACCGTCACCTCCCGCCCCGCGCGCGCCACCGCCGCAACGGTGTCGAGCACCGCGGCATGTTCGGTGGCGATCGTCACGATCCCCCCCGACGTGCCCTTGATCGCCCAGTTGAGCGCCTCCGTTGCGCCGGACGTGAACGCGACGCGCCCCCCCGGCGGCAGCAGGGCGGCCACCTGCGCCCGCGCCACTTCCACCGCCGCCTTTGCTTCGCGCCCGGCACGGTGGGGTGAGTGCGGGTTGCCGAACCGGTCCAGCCACGGCAGCATCGCGTCGCGGGCCTGCGGGGCGAGCGGCGTCGTCGCCTGATAATCGAGATAGATCATGCCGCGCGCGCCGGAACCTGCCGGGCCATGCCGCGCCATGCCTCCAGGAAGCGGTCGACGTCGGCCGCCCCGGTTTCCGGCCCGAAGCTGACCCGGATCACTTCCCGCGCCGCCGCCTCCGTCCAGCCCATCGCGGCGAGCACGTGGCTCGGCCGGACGCTTCCCGACGAGCAGGCGCTGCCGGCGGAAACGGCAATGCCCGCCATGTCCAGCCGGATCAGCTGCGAGGCGGCGGGAACGCCGGGCAGCCGGTACGATCCGATCGTCGGGATGCGCGGGGAGGCCGCGGCAACGATCTCGCCCCCCGCCGCCAGCACCCCGGCCTCCAGCCGCGCCCGCAGTTCGGCGGCGCGGTCCATCCACGGCGTCGCCGCGGCCAGTGCCGCCGCGAAGCCGAGCGCCGCGGGCACATTCTCCGTACCGCCGCGATAGCCCCGCTCCTGCCCGCCAGAGGGCCGCAGCATCGCCGGATCGCGCACCAGCAGCGCGCCGATACCCGGCGGGCCGCCCAGCTTGTGCGCGGAGACCGCGATCAGATCCGCATCCGGCAGCGGGATCTTGCCCGCGCTCTGGGCACAGTCGGCGAACCACCAGCCGGACGCCGGGGGCCGCCCGTGGATCACCCCGGTCTCGTTGTTCACGTGCTGGACGGCGATGAGCGGCGGTGCGGCTCCGGGGTGACCGGCCGGCGGGGGAGCGACCCGCCCGTCCCCATCGACCGCGAGGCGCGGGACATCCGGGCCGGCGCGCAGCACCGCATCATGCTCCGCCGCGGACACGAAAACCACGTCCGCCGCCGTCCGATCGAGGACGATGGCAATCGCCTCGCTTGCGCCGCTGGTGAAGATCAACTCGTGCCGCCAGCCGAGCGCCGCCTTGATGCTCTCCCGCGCGGCCTCCAGCGCGGCGCGGGCGGCACGGCCCTCGGCGTGGGGGGACGAAGGGTTCGCCCACGTCGCAAGCCCCTCCGCCAGCGCCGCCCGCGCCTCGGGCAGCAACGGCGTCGTGGCGGCATGATCGAGGTAGAGTCGCTGGCGCAATCGTGTCGGGTCCGGTTTTGTTGCCACGGGTGAGTGGCTTTCTATATAGGCACCGTCTCGTCCGCGCACCCCAGGGGGCGTGGGCATCCCCGATTCCAAGCAGGTGCCTCTTGCCCGAAGTCATTTTCCCCGGTCCCGAAGGTCGCCTCGAAGGTCGGTTCCAGCCCGGCCCACGCCCGCGTGCGCCGGTGGCAATGATCCTCCACCCGCATCCGCAGGGCGGCGGCACGATGAACAACCGCATCGTGCAGCAGCTCTACCAGGCTTTCGTGAAGCGCGGCTTCGCGACGCTGCGGTTCAACTTTCGCGGCGTCGGCAAGAGCCAGGGCGTGTTCGACAACGGCGTCGGCGAACTCTCCGATGCCGCCTCCGCGCTCGATTGGGTGCAGTCGATCCATCCCGAGGCGCAGACCACCTGGATCGCCGGGTTCAGCTTCGGCGCGTGGATCGGCATGCAGCTGCTGATGCGGCGGCCGGAGATCAAGGGCTTCATCTCGATCGCCCCGCCCGCCAACATGTACGACTTCACCTTCCTGGCGCCGTGCCCCTCCTCCGGGATCATCATCCAGGGCGACAGCGACGAGGTTGTCACCGCGTCCGCCGTCCAGAAGCTCGTCGACAAGCTGCGCACCCAGCGCCACATCACGATCCACCACGATACGATCCCCGGCGCGAACCATTTCTTCGAACATGAAATGCCGCAGCTGATGAAGTCGGTGGACGATTACCTGGACATGCGGCTGGCCGACGCGCGCGGCTGAACCGCCGCGGCGGCGGAGCCCGCGGATGCCGTCCGCGGGCGACACAATGTTACGATCGCGACGCGGTCAGGCAACAGGATGACTCCTAGATGCACGTCACCGGGCGATAGATCCCGGACGGATTGCAGGAGATTAAGATGTCGTTGATGTTGCTGACCGCGGCCGCGATGCTCGGGGTGAGCGGCGGTGCCGTGGCCAACCCGGAACCGCAGGAAATCATCGTTCGCCACCGCGGCGCCGAACTTCAGGCGCGCTACCGGGCAGAGGTGGACGTGCGGACCCGGCAGATCGGCTCCGCCCCGCCCACCCGCGTCGGTTCGGCGCGCTGCGTCTGGACTGCCACCGTTGCCGTCCACCGCGAGGTCGGCGAGCCGGGCGGCCCGCAGGTGGCGACGCTCGCCCGCAAGATCGACGAGAAGGTTCTTGCCACCGGCTACCGGCCGGGCGGGTGCATGGAGACGCGCAAGGGCATCGCCGCGGATGCGGGCAGGCACGGGCCGGCTGCGGAAAGTCACCTGCGGGCCGTTGCCCAGCGCGACCAGCACCAATTGACTGCCGAGCTGGATCAGCTGCACGGCCTGGTGGCGCAGCGCGATTGATGCGGCCGGCCCTGGCCTTTGCCCTCGCATGCGTTCCCACGATCGCGGGGGCACAGGCGCCACGCGACATCGTGACGGTCGAGGCTCTCAGCGACCTTGTCGAACGAGGGCTTAGCGCCACCGACGGCAAGGGCGCCCTGCGTGCCCGGATCGGCGGCACGGTGGCAGGCGGGTTCCGGCTGGATGCGTCGGCGGCAACGTTGCGGGGATCGATCCGCAACGGCGGGGCGGATGCGGGGATCGACCTGATCGCCTCCTACCGTGCGGTGCGCGGCACGCTCTCCCTCGACGGCGGCGTCACCGGCCGCCTGTATGCGGGGGCAAGCGGCAAGCTGGACTATGTCGAGCTGTTCGGCGGCGCATCGGCGCTGATCGGGCCCGCGGAAGTCGGCCTCACCGCCGCATATGCGCCGGATCAGGCGTCGATCGGCGGCGACAATCTCTATCTGCGCGCCCGCGCCGTCGCCGCGGTAATCGGCACCCCGATCAGCCTCACCGGCCATGTCGGCCGGTCCAGCGGCAGCGTGGACGATGTGGCTCGCTCGGCCCGGCTGCGGCCCGACGGCACCTACCACGACTGGTCCGTCGGCGCCGAATATGTCCGCGGCGCCGTCACCCTGGGGCTGAGCTATACGGACAGCGACGTTCGCCCCGACCGCGCGCCCCTGCCCGCCCTGGCGCGCCGCAGCGGCGCCCGCCTGATCGCCCGTGCCGGCCTGACCTTCTGATCCGTGCCCTCAGCCGGCCGCAGGCCAGGTGAGAATCAGCACGTTTCCGATCAGCACGATCGCGACTCCCAGCATCAGCAGGCCCCGCTTGCGATCCCCCCGGCTGACGATCATCCAGACGCCACCGGCGACCATCGCGAACACACCCAGCATCGCGATCGATAACATCACACTCATCGTTCCGCCCTCCCCATGGCGCGCGCACGCAACGCTTCGTCCGCTCCCGAAAGCAACCCCGGATATCCGCTTTACAGGGGGAAACCCCCTTCTTATATCGCGCTCCGCTGCCCCATGGGACTTCCACCGCAAGGCAGTGATTTCAACTGAAGACCGCGGGCTTGCCTGCGGCACTGGAGGTCCCTTGAATTGCACGAACATCATAACGCGCTGGGGCTAGCTACCGCCCCTGACAAGGCCACTCGCGGCCTTGAGATCGCACTGCGCAATCCGGTTCTGCCGGTGACGCTGCTTCGTCCGCACGCTGCGCGCCGGGCGGCACGGTTCTTCGTCGAGAAGTTTCCGGGTCGTTCGATCTATGCGGTGAAGGCGAACCCGTCGGCAGACCTGCTGCAGATCCTCTGGGATAGCGGCATCACGCATTACGACGTCGCCTCGATCGCCGAGGTCCGGCTCGTCGCGCGCACGCTCCCGCAGGCGGTGTTGTGCTTCATGCACCCGGTGAAGGCTGAGGAAGCGATCGCCGAGGCGTATTTCACGCACGGCGTACGCACCTTCTCGCTCGACACGCAGGAGGAGCTGGCGAAGATCCTGCGCGCCACCCGCGACGCGGCCGATCTGACGCTGTGCGTGCGGCTGCGGGTGTCGTCGGATCATTCCAAGCTCAGCCTGGCCGCCAAGTTCGGCGCGGAGCCGCGCGAGGCGGCGCCGCTGCTGCTCGCCGCGCGGCAGGCGGCGGACGCGCTCGGCATCTGCTTCCACGTCGGCAGCCAGGCGATGAGCCCGGCCGCCTATGTGCAGGCGATGGCCCGCGTTCGCGCCGCGATCGTCGAGGCGGCGGTAACGGTGGACGTCGTCGATGTCGGCGGGGGCTTCCCGTCCATCTATCCGGGCATGGAGCCGCCGCCGCTGGAGGCCTATTTCCGCGCGATCCACGAAACGTTCGAGAGCCTGCCGGTCAGCTACTCGGCCGAATTGTGGTGCGAGCCGGGCCGCGCGCTGTGCGCCGAATATGCCAGCGTGCTGGTGCGGGTCGAGCGGCGCCGCGGCGAGGAACTGTACATCAACGACGGCGCTTATGGCGCCCTGTTCGATGCGGCGCATATCGGCTGGCGCTTTCCGGTGGAGCTGGTTCGCACCACCGCAAGCGACGCGCGCGACATGGGCTTCAGCTTCTACGGGCCGACCTGCGACGACATGGACCATATGGCGGGGCCGTTCCTGCTGCCGGCCGACACCCAGGCCGGCGATTATATCGAGATCGGGATGCTCGGCGCCTATGGCTCGGCCATGCGCACCGGCTTCAACGGCTTCAATTCGGATGAAACCGCGATCGTCGACGATGAGCCGATGGCCAGCGTCTATGTCGTGACCGACGAAGCGGAGACGGCGTCCAACGTCGTCACGTTGTAACCCGGCGCCGCCACACCACATCGGCTCCCGCCACGGCGGGAGCCGCCTTTGACAAGGCGGAGCATCACTCGCTTCCTCCTGCCTTACGGGTTTTCCGCGTCCCCGCGAACGACGACGATTCAACACGCTGACAGGAGTTCCCCTGTGAACGAGCTGACCCCCAACGATACCCGCAAGGCCGAACTGCTCTCCAAGGTTGTCGAACATGTCGACATCCGCAGCTTCGATGCCCGTCCGATCATCGATTCGATGAGCAAGATGAGCTTCACCTCGCGCGATCTCGCCCGTGCCACCGGCATCTACAACGACATGCTGGCCGACAAGGACTGCACGATCTTCCTGGTGATCGCCGGATCGACCAGCGCCGCCGGCTGCATGGATGCCTATGCCGAACTCGTCCGGTCGAACATGGTCGACGGGATCGTCGCCACGGGCGCGACGATCGTCGACATGGATTTCTTCGAGGGCCTCGGCCACAAGCATTATCAGGCGCTCGACGTGCCGGACGACGACACGCTGCGCTCGCTGCTGATCGACCGCATCTACGACACCTATATCGACGAGGAGGACCTCCAGAACGTCGATCACACGATCTTCGAGATCGCCGAGACGCTGGAGCCCAAGGCCTATTCGTCGCGCGCGTTCATCCGGGAGATGGGCAAGTATCTGGTCGAGCACGGCAAGAAGGAGAACAGCCTCGTCAAGCTCGCCTATGAGCATGACGTGCCGATCTTCTGCCCGGCCTTTACCGATTCGTCGGCGGGGTTCGGGCTGGTGAAGCACCAGGTCGACGCGATGAAGGCGGGCAAGCCGTATCTGACGATCGATTCGATCGCGGACTTCCGCGAACTGACCGACATCAAGATCCAGGCGGGCACCACCGGCCTCCTGATGATCGGCGGGGGCGTGCCGAAGAACTTCATCCAGGATACCGTCGTCTGCGCCGAGATCCTCGGCCATGAGGATGTCGCCGTGCACAAATATGCGGTGCAGATCACGGTGGCGGACGTGCGCGATGGCGCCTGCTCCTCCTCCACGCTGCAGGAGGCGGCGAGCTGGGGCAAGGTCAACACCGGGATCGAGCAGATGGTGTTCGCCGAGGCCGGATCGGTGATCCCGCTGCTCACCTCCGACGCCTATCACCGCGGACACTGGAAGGACCGTCCGGAGCGGCGCTGGGCCAAGCTGTTCGCGTAAGCGAGCCGCCGATCCGCTGTCCTGCCTTGCAGCGGCGGATCACAGCGTCATGGCCTGACACGGCCGGCTGAGCGCGTGCGACCCTGAGGTCGCCTCTCGCTCGGCGGCTTCCCTGGGGGCTCGGTGTACATCCCCGTACGCCGGGCCCTTCTTCTATCCCGCGTGTCGCTACCGCCGGTGCGATCTTGCCGGGAGCCGACATCGCTGCCAGGTCGCGCCCGGTGCGTTCGCGGTGATTTCGACCGGCCCTTCGCGACGATCGATGCCCGTATCGATGCCCGTGCCGATGCGGCGGCCGAAGCCGGCCGCTGGACTGCGCTCGCCTGCGTTCAGAACATGGGCGTCGGGTTGACAGGGTGGGCCGGGATTTCCTGGATCACGTCCCAATGCTCTTTGATCCGGCCGTCCTCGATCCGGTAGATGTCCATGACCGCGGCGCCGCGATCGCCCTTCCACCGCACGACATGGGTGTGGCCGATGACGTGATCGCCATCGACGAACAGGTGGTGGAGCGTCTGGCTGGCGTCCGGGCTTTCCACCCTGGCAAGCCGCAGCCAGGCCTTCAGCCCGTCGATACCCGGTTCGGCCAGCGAACTGTGCTGAATGTAATCCTGGGCGATGTAGTCGTCGACGCGGCTGGCATCGAGCGCGAACAGCACGTCGTTGTACATGCCGCGCACCAGCGCCAGTTTGGCCTCCTCGTCCGCGCTATATGCCACCGCTCCGTCTCCCTCTCCTGCTTATGGCAGGGAGCGTAGCATGCCGTCTTGGCCTGACCAGAGGCCGCTACCGGGAAAAGGCGGCGGCCAGCTCGACATGGGTGGACCAGCGGAACTGGCCGACCGGCCGGATCCAGTCGAGCCGGTAGCCGCCGTCGATCAGCGTGCGGGCATCCCGCGCGAACGTCGCGGGGTTGCACGAGACATAGGCGATGCGGCCGACCGCGGAGGCCGCCAGCCCCGGCATCTGCTCGCGTGCGCCGGCGCGTGGCGGATCGAGCACGACGGCGTCGAACCGCCCGAGTTCCTTGCCGTCCAGCGGGCGGCGGAACAGATCGCGATGCTCGACCAGCATCTGCCGCTGGGCGCGGCCGATCGCGGTACGCAGCGCCATCGCCGGCTCCCGCGCGCCCTCCACCGCCAGCACCCGCGCACGCCCCGAAAGCGGCAGCGCGAACGTGCCGAGACCTGCGAACAGATCGGCGACCGTGGCGGCATCGCCGACCGCCTCGACGACTGCGGCAGTGAGCGCCGCCTCGCCATCGGCGGTGGCCTGAAGGAACCCCCCGGCTGGTAACGCCACCGCCACGCCGCCCAGCGTCACAGTCACCGGCTCGGGTTCGTAACGGGGCTGCGGGCCATAGCCGTCGTCGATGGTCAGCCGGGCGAGGCCGTGCGCGGCGGCAAAGGCGGTCAGCGCCTCCGTCGCCTCCAGCCCCTCGGCGGTGACCTTGCCGAGCATCAGATCGACGCCCCGATCCGTAAGCGTCATGTGCACATCGGCGGAGCGCCGATCGGCGATCAGCGTCGGCAGCAGACGGCGCAGCGGATCGACCAGCGCGAACAGGGCAGGCGCGATGACATGGCATTCGCGCATATCGACGATGCGGTGGCTCGCCCCCTCGTTGAAGCCGATCACCACCCGCCGCCCGATGCGTTCGGCGCGCAGCGAAGCGCGGCGCCGGGCGCGCGGCGGAGACAGATGGGGCGGCAGGATTTCGGGCAGATCGATGCCCTGGGCGATCAACGCCCCGGCGATGCGATCGACGAGAAACACGCTGTAGGCGGCATCGTCCACATGCTGCAGCTGGCACCCGCCGCATTTGGGAAAGTGGCGGCACGGCGGATCGATGTGGTGCGGGCCGAAGCGGATCGCCCCGTCTGCCGCGATCTCGTCCCCCGGCGCGGCCAGGGGAACGTGGCGGCCATCGGCGGTGACGCCGTCTCCCCGCCCCGCGAGGCGGACGACTGGTGAAACGTCGCTCATGCGCAGGCTCCAAGCAAAAGGGAAAGGTGCGCGACGAGATCGTCGGCGATGAGCGCGGGCCCTGCCGCGCGCGCAGCCTCGCCGTGCAGCCACAAAGCCGCGCAGGCCGCATCGAACGGATCGATCCCGCGTGCCAGCATCGCGCCGGTTATGCCGGCAAGCACGTCGCCCGTACCGGCGCTCGCCAGCCACGCCGGCGCGGATGGAGCGATCGCCGCCCGGCCATCGGGATGGGCGACCACGCTGTCCGCGCCCTTCAGCACCACCGTCTGCCCGCACCGGAGGGCCGCGGCCCGCACCCGATCGATCTTGCTGCCGCCGATCGTGCCGAACATATCGGCGAACTCGCCCTCGTGCGGGGTGAGGATAGCGGGCGCGCTCAGGCCGGCAAGGCGCTCGGCAGCGCCTGCCAGCAACATGATCGCATCCGCATCGATCACGATCGGGCGATCGGCCGCAAGCGCAGCATCCAGGCGCGCGCGGGCATCGATGCCGCGGCCGAGGCCGGGGCCGACCACGATCGCACCGATCCGTTTGTCCGCCAGCAGTTCCGCGACCGACGCCGGGTCCGCCGCCTGCCGGTGGACCAGCGCGTGCGGCCCACCGCCCCCCGGCCCGCCGACAACCGAGACATAGCCTGCCCCGGCGCGCTGAGCGGCGCTGGCCGCAAGCAAGGCGGCGCCGCCCATCACCCCGGCCACGACCGCGATCACGCCGCGGGTATATTTGTGATCGGCTGGCCCCGGTGCACGCAGGTGCGGCCGGGCGATCTCGGCCGACTGGCTGGCGAGTTCGCCGAGCCCGATGTCGGCGACGATCAGCCGCCCGCAGCGCGACGCGGCGGGTTGCAGCAGATGGGCCGGCTTCAACGCGCCGAGCGCCACGGTGCAATCGAAGCGCGGCACCGGCGAGAGGATCGCCCCGTCATCGCTGGCGATGCCGCTCGGCACGTCGACGGCCACCGTGAACCGCGCGGCAGCGGCCAGCCGGGCCAGCGCCGCAGATATATCGGGAGCCAGCGGCCGGGTAAGGCCGGTGCCGAACAGACAGTCGATCAGGACAGGCGCCGAGATGGCGTCTGCCAGCGCCTCGGCTGGGCCGCCCCACGCCGCCGCCGCCGCCCGCGCCGCCTCCGTCGTCGGCGCACCCGTGCACGCGACGCGCACCGCCACGCCTAGCGCGCGGAGGCAGCGGGCGGCGACATAGCCGTCCCCGCCATTATTGCCCGGCCCGCACAGCACCAGCGCCGGCGCTCCACCGGAAAACGCATGCGCCGCGCGCGCGACGGCATGGCCCGCGCGCTCCATCAGCGTCTCGACGGATGTGCCGGCTGCAATCACCGCCTCCTCGGCGGCGCGCATCCCGGCCGCAGTGAGGATCGGGCGCGGCGTCACTTCGGGGATGCGTCCGCACCCTTCACGGTGGCGGGCAACCGATAGCGATCCCCGCCGACCGTCACCTCGATCCGGCTGTCACCGGCGATGCTGACACGCGCCGCCTCCGCGCCATCGGCGGCGATCACGCCGCGGCCGTCGCGCGTGACCAGCAGGCGGCGAAAGCCGCCATCGGGGTGGCGGATCGTCAGTGTCGGCCCATCCGCTCCCGGTGTGCGGTCGATCGCACAGGCATCGGAGAATTCGGTCTGCCCGGCCACGGCGCATGCGATCGTTTCCGGTGCGGCGCCATTCGCCGCGAAAGGATCGCCCGCCGCCTGCTGGCCGCATCCCCCCGCCAGGATACAGAGCAGGCCGGGCGCCCAGCGTCTAGATGTCCGCATAGACGTGCGTCTCGGCGCGGGCGCCGGGGTGCGTCACCGCGCCCGCCCAGGCCGGGCCGACCGTCTTGCTGTACCGCCACAGCGCGCCGGACTGGTAGTCGTTCTGGCGCGGCTGCCAGCGGGCGCGCCGCTCGGTCAGGACGCTCTCGTCGACCTTGAGGTCGATCGTTCCCGCCTCGGCATCAATGGCGATGATGTCGCCGTTCTCGACCAAGGCGATGGGGCCGCCGTCCGCCGCCTCCGGGCCGACATGGCCGATGCAGAAGCCGCGGGTGCCGCCCGAGAAACGCCCGTCGGTGATCAACGCCACCTTCTCGCCGAGGCCCTGGCCATAGAGCGCCGCCGTGGTGGACAGCATCTCTCGCATCCCGGGGCCGCCTTTGGGCCCCTCGTAGCGGATCACCAGCACGTCGCCGGGGTTGATCTGGTCGCTCATGATGGCGTGCATGCTCTCTTCCTCGCTCTCGAAGACGCGGGCGGGGCCGGTGATCTTGATGCTCTTCAGGCCCGAAATCTTTGCCACGCTGCCTTCTGGCGCGAGGTTGCCGCGCAGAATGGCGAGGTGGCCCTGCACGTACAGCGGCTTCTCGAAAGGCAGAATCACGTCCTGGCCGGGGTTCGGCGCGTCGGGTTCGTCGGCCAGATTCTCGGCAATCGTTTTGCCGGTCACGGTCAGGCAGTCGCCGTGGAGCAGGCCCGCCTTCAGCAGCATCTTCATCACGCGCGGAATGCCGCCCACGTCATGCAGGTCGGTGGCGACGTACTTGCCGCTGGGCTTCAGGTCGCAGAAGACCGGCGTCGCCTCGCGGATGCGCTCGAAGTCGGCCAGATCGAGGTCGATGTCGCAGGCGTGGGCAATCGCCATCAGGTGCAGCACGGCGTTGGTGCTGCCGCCCACCGCCATGATGACCGTGATGGCGTTCTCGAAAGCCTTCTTGGTCAGGATGTCGCTGGGCCGCACATCGTCTTCGATCATCTTCAGTAGGGCGCGGGCGCTGTCGGCGCTGCTCACGGCTTTTTCGGCGTCCACGGCGCTCATGGTCGAGCTGAAGGGCAGGCTCATGCCCATCGCTTCGAAGGCGCTGCTCATGGTGTTGGCGGTGTACATGCCGCCGCACGAGCCGTTGCCGGGGCAAGCGCGGCGCTCGATCTCGTTGAAATCCTCGCGGCTCATCTTGCCCGCACCCAGCGCCCCCACCGCCTCGAACACGCTCACCAGGGTCAGGTCTTTGCCGTTGTAATGACCCGGCTTGATGGTGCCGCCATACACGAAGATCGCCGGAATATTCAGCCGCGCGATGCCGATCATGGCGCCGGGCATGTTCTTGTCGCAGCCGCCCACCACGATCACGCCGTC
>NZ_JAQGLK010000157.1 GCF_028292925.1 Sphingomonas bacterium | reverse complement strand
GGTGATGACGGCGGCGGCGCCGACGACGAGGCTCATGAAGCGGATATAGGGTGCCGGATCGATCAGGCGGACGCCTGCCGCCTCCAGCGCCCGGGTAAGCCCGGCGGCGGCGAGCCGGGCAGCCGTGCGGGGGTGGACCGGGAAGACGAGCGGCAGGCGGGCCTGCGCGGCGCACAATGCATCGACCAGACGGACGAGCTGCGCCGGATCGTCGACGTTGGAGGGGCGGTGGAGCGTGACGACACCGTAGCCGCGAGGCGCCAGGCCGAGCGATCCGGCCGCGTCCGCCGCCTCGATCGCCGGGCGCACCAGCTCGAAGCTGTCCATCATGATGTTGCCGACGCGGGTGATGCGTTCGGCCGGGATGCCTTCGGCGGCGAGATTGTCGTCCGCATCCGGCGACGGCGTCCACAGCACGTCGGCCAGCACGTCCGTCATCAGGCGGTTGAGTTCCTCCGGCATGGTGCGATCGCGGCTGCGCAGGCCCGCCTCGAGATGGACCGTCGGGATGCCGAGCTTCGTGCCGACGAGCGCGCAGGCCGCGGTGGAGTTGACATCCCCGACCACGATAAGCCAATCCGGCCGGTGGTTTAACGCCACCTTCTCATACGCGATCATCACGCCGCCGGTCTGTTCGGCATGGCTGCCGGACCCCACCCCCAGGTGGTGGTCCGGCGCGGGCAGCCGCAGATCGGCGAAGATCGCATCCGACATGTTCGCGTCGTAATGCTGGCCGGTGTGGATCAGCACCGGCGTGAAATCCGGCGCGGCGGCCAAGGCATGCCAGAGCGGCGCCACTTTCATGAAATTGGGCCGCGCGGCGGCAATCAGGTGGACGGTGGCGCGGGAGGACATGAGCGGCGGATACTCGGATCGGGATGGAAGATGCCAGCATAGCAGCAACTGGTTTCGCACAGGTTGCGCGAGCATGAACGCCTGTGGCAAGCCGCGGAGGGGCTGGGGAGAGAAGAACATGGCCGATCAGCGCAAGCCCTTCATCGTCGGCATCGGCGGGACGGCGACGATCGGATCGTCGACCGAGCAGGCGCTGTCGCTGGCGCTCGCCTCTGCCGAGCGGGCCGGGGCGACGGTGGAGATGTTCGGTGGCGCGGCGCTGGCCAGCCTGCCCCATTACCTGACCGACGGCACCGCGACCTCGCTCGAGGGGCGGCGGCTGGTGGATGCGGTGCGCCGCGCGAACGGGCTGATCATCGCCAGTCCGGGCTATCACGGATCGATATCCGGCATGGTCAAGAACGCGATCGACTATATCGAGGAGACGGCGAAGGATGCGCGCGTCTATCTGGACGGCGTGCCGGTCGGGCTGATCGCCACCGCCTACGGGTGGCAGGCGACGGGCAGCACGCTGGCCACCCTGCGATCGATCGTCCACGCGCTGCGCGGCTGGCCGACGCCGCTGGGCGCAGCGATCAACACGTCCGGGCGGATCTTCAGCGCGGGGCGGTGCAGCGATCCGGGTGCGGCGAACCAGCTCGATCTGGTCGGGCGGCAGGTGTTCGAGTTTGCCCGGCTGCACCTGACGGACCCATCGGTGACGGAGACCGGGCCGCTCGACGGGGAAGGCTGACGCGCCGGCGCCGGGCCGGAAAGGCCCCGGCGCCGGAACCGCGCCCGGCTATTTCGTCGCGAGGTTCCTGGCGAAGAATGGTAGCACGACCTCGTCGAAACGCTGGGCGATGCCGCTGACGTGGTTGCCGGGATACACCGCCCAATCGTGCCGGATGCCGAACTTGGTCAGTTCATCGTGGATGGCGGTGTCGTCGGCCAGCAGGCCATCCTTGTCGCCGACGTCGGCACCGATCGCCTTGAAGCTGCGCAGATCGCCGACATGGGAGGCGACGTTGGCCAGCGGCGAATTGGTCGCCCACCTGGCCAGCACCAGCGGATCGATCGCGCCATTCTTTACGGGGAAATCAACGTAGTAAGGCGGGTTGTTCGGATTTGGAGCCCAGGCGACTGCCGACGAAAGCCCGGCCCGCATGCCGAAATCCGCCTTCACGCCCTGATCGATCGGGACGGCCGCCATCTTCTGCGCCGATTCAAGCGTTTCGGTGCGGGGGGACACGCAGCACGCGCTCATCGCGTAGATGCTGGAGAAGACCGGGGCGTAGCGCATCCCGACCATCCACGTGCCGTACCCGCCCATCGAATGGCCGGCGAGGCCGCGCCCCTCCCGCCTCGCCACGGTGCGGTAATGGCTGTCGATATAGGAGACGAGATCCTTGGCGATGAACCGGCGGAAATCGCCCGTCGTCACCGAACTCGAATACATGCTGCCACCAAGCTTCGTCAGCGTATCGGGGACGACGACGATGAACTCGGCCCCCTTCGCGCCGTTGTGCGCGACAGCCTCCGGCACGTGCAGGTAGTTGGCGAAATTCTGCCCGTCGATCGCGAAGCCGTGGAGGAAATAGACGACCGGGTAACGCTTGGCCTTGTTCCGGGCATAGCCGGGCGGGAGGATGACGACGACGTTGCGATCGGCGCTGTTGCCCTCCAGATTGCCTTCGAGCGACGCGCCGTGAACCTTCACCGTTTCAACGCCGATGCCCGCCGGTACGGGTGCGGGCGGCGCGGTGATGTTCTGCGCCCCGGCCGATCCCGCGGCGAGCGTGAAGGCGGCAAGCCCGAGCATGCATCTTGCGGCACGATGGTTCATCCCGATCCTCTCCCTAGTGTTTCGACGGACGCTAGTGGAAGGCCGCGGACGAGGCCACCGGATCGTGCCCGCCGGATCAGGCCGCGGGCGTGAGGGCGTCCAGCGCGCTCCGGATCCGTTCGTGCCAGGCGGGGTGGCAGATCAGCACGTCCGGCAGATACGGATCCGCCTGGTTGTAGCGCAGCGGGCTGCCGTCGAGCCGGGAGACGCGAAGCCCCGCCGCCGCGCATACCGCCACCGGAGCGGCGCTATCCCATTCATGCTGGCCACCGGCGTGGAGATAGGCGACGGCTTCGCCGCGGAGCACCGCCATCGCCTTGGCCCCGGCCGATCCCATGAGGAGCAGATCCAGCCCCAGGGCGGCGGCGACGCGGGTGGCGGATTCGGGTGGGCGGCTGCGGCTGACGACGATCTTCGCTGCGGGATCGGGCAGCGTGGGCGGAGCATCCGAGCGGAACAGGCCGGTGCCGGGCTGGGCGACAGCGCCGACGATCGCGACGCCATCCACCGCAAGCGCGACGTGGACCGCCCAGTCCCCGCGACCTTCCGAATATTCGCGGGTGCCGTCCAGTGGATCGACGATCCACACGCGCGACCGGCCGAGGCGTTCGGCGCTGTCGGCGCTTTCCTCGGAAAGGATGCCGTCCTCCGGCCGATTGGCGCGCAGCGCGGCCAGGATGAAGGCGTTGGCCGTCTCGTCCCCCGCCGCGCCCAGCGCCTTGCCGGACAGGGTGGCACTGTCGCGCAGGGCCACCAGGATCCGGCCGCCGGCATCGGCGATGCGGGCGGCGAGTTCGGCATCGGCGATCGAGCCGCTCAAAGCTCCGGCACCCAGGGACCGACGAGGAGCTCGACGATCTTCTCGGCGGCGGCCTCCGCGCTCATCTTCGTCGTGTCGATCCGGATCTCCGGAGCGGCAGGCGCCTCATAGGGGCTGTCGATGCCGGTGAAGTTCCGGAGCTCGCCGCTGCGCGCCTTCTTGTAGAGGCCCTTCACGTCGCGGCGCTCGGCCTCGTCCAGCGGCGTATCGACGTGGATCTCGATGAAGTCGCCCTCGGGCAGCATTCGCCGCACCATCTCCCGCTCGGCACGGAACGGCGAGATGAAGGCGCTGAGCACGATCAGGCCGGCATCCGTCATCAGCTTGGCGACTTCGCCGACGCGGCGGATATTTTCCACCCGGTCGGCATCGGAGAAGCCGAGATCCTTGTTGAGCCCATGCCGCACATTGTCCCCGTCGAGCAGGAAACTGTGGCGGCCGAGCGCGTGCAGCTTCTTTTCGACGAGGTTGGCGATGGTCGACTTGCCGGCCCCGGACAGCCCGGTGAACCAGAGGAGCTTGGGCTTCTGGCCCTTGAGTGCGGCGCGCGCCTGCGGCGTGACATCCAGCGCCTGCCAGTGGATGTTGTGGGCACGGCGCAGGGCGAAGTGGATCAGCCCCGCCGCGACGGTGGCGTTGGTGATCCGATCGACCAGGATGAACCCGCCGAGATCGCGCGACGTGGCGTAGGGCTCGAACACGATCGGCCGATCGGTCGCGACCTCCGCTACGCCAATGGCGTTCAGGCCGAGCGTGCGCGCCGCGACCTGCTCCATCGTGTTGACGTTGACCTGATACTTGGGCTGGCGAAGCGTGGCGCCGACGGTCTGGGTGGCGAGCTTCAGGATGTACGGCCGGCCGGGCAGCATCTCCTCATCCGCCATCCACACGATTGTCGCCTCGAACTGATCGGCGACCTGCGGCGGCGCCTCCGCCGCGACGAGAACGTCGCCACGCGAGCAATCGATCTCGTCGGCAAGCGTAAGCGTGACGGACTGACCGGCGACGGCCTCCGCCATGTCGCCGTCGAATGCGGCGATGCGGGCGACGGTGGAGGCGCGGCCGGAAGGCAGGACGCGAACAGGATCGCCGGGGCGCACGCTCCCCTCCGCGATCAGCCCGGCAAAGCCACGGAAGTCGAGGTTGGGCCGGTTGACCCACTGCACCGGCATGCGGAACGGCGACGGCGCGGCGACGGTAAGCGGCGGAACCAGCTCCACCGTCTCGAGATGCTCCATCAAGAACGGGCCGTCATACCAGGGCATCGCATCCGAACGGCTGGCGATGTTGTCCCCGGCGAGGCCGGAGATCGGCACCGCCAGGAAATCGGTGATGCCGATATCGGTGGCGAAGGCGCGGTAGGCGAGACGGATGTGATCGAAGACGGTCTGATCGTAATCGACCAGATCCATCTTGTTCACCGCCAGAACGATGTGGCGGATGCCGAGCAGGTGGGCGAGGTAGCTGTGCCGCCGGGTCTGCGTCAGCACGCCCTTGCGCGCATCGATCAGGATCACGGCGAGATCGGCGGTGGAAGCGCCGGTCACCATGTTGCGGGTATATTGTTCGTGGCCGGGCGTATCGGCGACGATGAACTTGCGCCGGTCGGTCGAGAAGAAACGGTAGGCGACATCGATGGTGATGCCCTGTTCCCGCTCGGCTGCGAGGCCATCGACCAGCAGGGCGAAATCGATCCCCTGCCCCTGCGTACCGACGCGCTTGCTATCGGCCTCCAGACTGGCGAGCTGATCCTCGAAGATCATCTTCGAGTCGTACAGCAAGCGCCCGATAAGCGTGGACTTTCCATCATCCACCGAGCCGCAGGTGATGAACCGCAGTAGCGACTTGTTCTGATGCTGGACGAGGTAGGCGTCGATATCCTCGGCCGCGAGTTCGGGCGGGCGATAACCGGCGGCAACGGCAGCGGCGGTAGCCATCAGAAATAGCCCTCCTGCTTCTTCTTCTCCAT
>NZ_JAQGLK010000112.1 GCF_028292925.1 Sphingomonas bacterium | reverse complement strand
CTGGGTGCGCCCGTTGCAGGGGATCGTCGCCCTGCTCGGGAATGATGTGGTGCCGATCGCTTTCGACGGGCTGGCCAGTGGGCGCGAGACGGCGGGGCACCGCTTCCACCATCCCGCCCCGGTGACGATCGGCAGCGCGGCCGATTATGCCGCGAAGCTGCGCGCCGCCCATGTCATCCTGGACCCGCAGGAGCGTCGCGCGATCATCCGCACCCGTGGCGCCGAACTGGCCGCTGCTGCCGGCTTGAGCGTGGTGCCGGACGAGGGGCTGGTGGCGGAAAATGCCGGGCTGACCGAGTGGCCGGTGCCGCTGCTCGGCCGCTTCGACGCGGCGTTCCTGGATGTGCCGCGCGAGGTGATCCAGCTGACCATGCGCACCAACCAGAAATACTTTGCGCTGACCGACGCGGAGGGCAAGCTGGCCCCCGCCTTCCTGTGCACGGCGAACATCGATGCGGCGGACGGGGGCGCGGCTATCGTCGCCGGCAACGGCCGCGTGCTGGCCGCCCGCCTGTCCGATGCGCGCTTCTTCTGGGAGCAGGACCGGAAGGTGCCGCTGGCCGAACAGGCGAAGAAGCTCGATCAGATCGTCTTCCACGAAAAGCTCGGCACGGTTGCCGACAAGGTGGCGCGGGTGGCGAAGCTGGCCCGCTGGCTGGTGGAAGAGGGGATCGTCAAGGGCGCCAGCCCGGACGAGGCCGAGCAGGCGGCGCGGTTGTGCAAGGCCGATCTCGTCACCGGCATGGTCGGTGAATTCCCGGAACTACAGGGCGTCATCGGCGGCTACTACGCCCGCGCCGAGGGGCTGAGCGACGCCGTCGCCGACGCGATCCGCGACCATTACAAGCCGGTCGGGCAGGGCGACGAAGTGCCGACCGCGCCGGTGACGGTGGCGGTAAGCTTGGCGGACAAGCTGGATACGATCAGTGCCTTCTTCGCGATCGACCTGCCACCGTCCGGCTCGAAGGACCCGTTCGCCCTTCGCCGTGCGGCACTCGGCACGCTTGCCCTGATCGTCAACAACGACTTGCGGCTTGATCTCGCGAGCGTGATGCAAGCAGCAAGCATGTGGCTGCGGTCTCTCGGTCACGGTCTGACTGGATTTCAGGGTGCGACGCGCCTGTTCTTCGCCGACCGCCTGAAGGTCCAGCAGCGCGAGGCCGGTGTCCGCCATGATCTGATCGACGCCGTGTTCGCCCTCGGGGGCGAGGAGGATCTCGCTCGCTTGCTCAAGCAGGTGAAGGCGTTGCAGGCGTTCGTGGCGACCGAGGACGGGGTGAACCTGCTCGCCGGGTACAAGCGGGCGGCGAATATCGTGCGGATCGAGGCGAAGAAGGATGCCGACGCGGGCGGTGCCGCTCCGGCCGAAGGTGCGGCCTACACGCCCGAACCCGCCGAGGCCGCGCTGATCGCCGCGCTCGACACTGCCGAACCGGCGGCGTCCTCGGCCGTCGCGGCGGAAGATTTCGCGGGCGCGATGCAGGCGCTGGCGCAGCTTCGCCCCGCGGTGGATGCGTTTTTCGACAAGGTGACGGTGAACGATCCGGATCCGAGCAAGCGGGCGGCGCGGCTCGCCTTGCTTGATCGTATCCGTGCTGCGGTGCACAATGTTGCGGACTTTTCCAAGATCGAGGGATGAAGATGGCCAGTCTGCCAGTGGCGAACGATAGCGACGTGGGCGGCACGGCGGCGGGCGCGACGCGCTACGTCTACCGCTTTGGCGGTGGCGTTTCGGATGGCGGCTCCGGCGATCGCAACCTCCTCGGCGGCAAGGGCGCGAACCTTGCCGAGATGGCATCGATCGGGCTGCCGGTGCCGCCGGGCTTCACCATCTCGACCGCGATGTGCACGGTCTACACGCGGCACGGCGGCGTCTTTCCGGACAGCCTGAACGCGGAAGTCGCGGACGGGATCGTCCATATCGAGGGGGTGACGGGCAAGAGATTCGGCGATGTCGCCGATCCGCTGCTCGTCTCCGTCCGCTCCGGCGCGCGCGCATCGATGCCGGGGATGATGGATACCGTCCTCAACCTCGGCCTGAACGACGAAACCGTCGTGGGGCTGGCCACCGCATCGGGCGATGCCCGTTTCGCGTGGGACAGCTATCGCCGCTTCATCCAGATGTATTCGGACGTGGTGCTGGAACTGGACCACGGCGCGTTCGAGGAAGCGCTGGAGATCGCCAAGGAAGACAAGGGCTTCACGCTCGACACGGAACTTTCCGCAGAGGATTGGCGGGCGCTGGTGGCCGAATACAAGGCGATCGTGCAGCAGCAATGGGGCAAGCCGTTCCCGCAGGACGTGCACGATCAATTGTGGGGCGCCGTCGGTGCGGTGTTCGGTTCGTGGCAGTCCGATCGGGCCAAGGTCTATCGCCGGCTGAACGACATTCCGGGCGACTGGGGCACTGCCGTCAACGTGCAGGCGATGGTGTTCGGCAACATGGGCGATACCTCCGCCACCGGGGTGGCCTTCACCCGCGATCCGTCCAAGGGCGACCGGGCTTATTATGGCGAGTTCCTGATCAACGCGCAGGGCGAGGATGTCGTCGCCGGCATCCGCACGCCGCAATATCTGACGCTCGCCGCGCGTGAGGCGGCGGGGGCGCAGGCCGCGTCGATGGAGGAGGCGCTGCCGGAGGTGTATCGCGAACTGGCGGGCGTGTTCGACCTGCTCGAAACGCATTACCGCGACATGCAGGATATCGAGTTCACCGTCGAACGCGGCAAGCTGTGGATGTTGCAGACACGCAGCGGCAAGCGCACCGCGAAGGCGGCGCTGAAGATCGCCGTCGACATGGCCGAAGAGGGCCTGATCACGCAGGAGGAGGCGGTCGCCCGCGTCGAACCCGGCGCGCTCGATCAG
>NZ_JAQGLK010000095.1 GCF_028292925.1 Sphingomonas bacterium | reverse complement strand
GCTCACCTACCTCGCCTCCGACACACTCGCGGCCGGCGTTCCCTCCCGCCAGTGTCGGCTGCGTGTCCGCTTGCGGGGAACGGCGGATCAGCTTGCGCTGGCGGCGCGCGTCGGCACCGCGCTCGTTTTGCCGAACGGGCGTACGCGCTCCAATCCCTTGGGTTCGGAAACGATCTGGGATGTGGCCCAGCCCGATGGCCGCATCGTCCGCCTGATCGCCGCCACCCGCAACGGGCCGGCCGGCGGGAGCGAATTCCGCCTGACCGCGCTGCTTCTCGCCCCGCGCTGAGGGGATCACGGCCCCGGCGCCGCGGGTTCGCGCAAGCGCGGTCTTTTCAGCCCCGCGGGAATGGCGGGGCGCCGTCAACGCGCCGATGCTTCGCGCCGGCAGAAAAGGGATCGGAACGGCACATGCAGGAAGTGGCAGGGAAGACGGCGTTCATCACCGGCGGCGCCAGCGGCATCGGGCTGGGCATGGCGACGGTGTTTGCCCGCAACGGCATGAAGGTGGTGATCGGCGACATCCGCCAGGAGGCGCTCGATCAGGCGATGGAGACGTTCGCGAACACGGGGCTGACGGTCCACCCGGTACGGCTGGATGTCACCGACCGGGCGAACTTCGCCGCTGCCGCGGACGAGGCGGAGGCGCGCTTCGGCAAGATCCACATGCTCTGCAACAATGCCGGCATCGGCGTGACCGGGCCGATCAAGGACGCGACCTATGACGACTGGGATTGGCTGAAGGCGGTCATGCTGGATGGTGTGATCAACGGCATCCAGACCATCCTGCCCCGCATCCGCGCGCATGGCGAAGGCGGCCATATCGTCAACACCTCCTCCATGTCCGGCGCGTTCGCCAGCGGCGATGCAGGCATCTACATCACGCTGAAATATGCGGTCACCGGCATGGCGGAGGCGCTGCGCTGGGAATTGCAGGATGAGAATATCGGCGTGTCCGCCTTTCTGCCGGGCGGCGTGCGCACCAACATCTTCCTCAGCCACAAGCTGCGGCCCGGCGGCATGACCACCGGCTATGCCGAGCAGGATGCGCGGAAGGAGGAGATCGCCGAAGCCTTTGCCACCGCCGCACCGGATGCGCCGATCAGCCGGATAACGATGGACCCGATCGAGGCCGGACAGCGCGTGCTGCGCGGCGTTCGCCGGAACGACCTGTTCATCATCAGCCATCCGGAGTTCCGCGAGGGGCTGCAGGCGCGGTGCGATGCGCTGATGCGGGCCGTGCCGGATGAGCCGCTCAACCAGGATCGGCTGGCCATGCTGCGCACCTATGGCACGCTGCTGAACCAGCCCATCTATGCCGAACAGACCACCCCGCGTGGGGCGCCCGACGCCGAAGGGCGGGAGCCCGCCTGAAGACGATACGTACCCTTGCTGTTAAGCGCGCGCCGCAAGTGGGGATGGACACCGCCCGGCGATTGCAGGCAATAGCCAGCCCGGGCGCGCCGGATCCACGCGCGCGGAAGGAGCTGATCGATGGCGAACAGAATCGAAACGTCCCATGTCGGCAGCCTGCCGCGCGGCCCCGAACTGGTGCCGCTGCTCCTCGCGCGTGATCATGGCGAGCCCTACGATGCCGCCGAGTTCGACGCCGTCGTTCAGGCGGCGGTGGACGAAGGCGTGCGCAAGCAGGTCGAGGCGGGCGTGACCATCGTCAGCGACGGCGAACTCGGCAAGGTCGGCTATTCCACCTACATCATCGAGCGGCTGGAAGGCTTTGGCGGCCATACCGATCGCAAGCCGGCGCTCGATCTGGCGCCGCTGCCGGAACTGCGCAAGAAGCTGGCCGCGATCATGGGCGACCAGGAATTCACCCGCGCCACCTGCATCGCGCCGGTCCGTCTGAAGAACATGGATCCCTGCCACGAGGACATCCGCCGCTTCACCACTGCGATGGAGCGGCAGGGGCAGGGGGTGAAGGGCTTCCTGAATGCCGCCTCGCCCGGCCTGATCACCGCTTTCCAG
Organism: Sphingomonas bacterium; assembly: GCF_028292925.1. GTDB lineage: Bacteria > Pseudomonadota > Alphaproteobacteria > Sphingomonadales > Sphingomonadaceae > JAQGLK01. The sequence continues at coordinate 10,178 of NZ_JAQGLK010000095.1, read as the reverse complement.
CCCAATGCTTACTATCCCAGCCACGAGGCCTATCTGGCCGATCTGGTCGATGCCATGCGCCCGGAATATGAGGCGATCGCCGCGTCGGGCTTCCAGTTGCAGCTCGATTGCCCCGATCTCGCCATGTCGCGCCACACCGGCTACCAGGACGTATCCGACGAGGAGTTCCTGAAGGTCGCCGAGGCGAACGTCGAGGCGCTGAACGCCGCCACCGCGAACATCCCGCCGGAACAGATGCGGATGCACGTCTGCTGGGGCAATTACGAAGGCCCGCACGATTGCGACATCGATCTGGTCAAGGTGATGCCGATCATCCTCAAGGCGCGCCCGTCGACGATCCTGTTCGAGGCCGCCAATCCGCGCCACGATCATGAGTGGGCGGTGTGGAAGGAAACCAAGCTGCCGGACGACAAGATCCTGGCGCCGGGCCTGATCGACACCTGTTCCAACTATGTCGAGCATCCCGAGCTGATCGCCCAGCGGATCGAGCGTTTCGCCTCGTTCGTCGGTGCGGACCGGGTGATCGCGTCGACCGATTGCGGCTTCGGCACCTTTGCCGGCTACGGCAAGATCGATCCGGCGGTCACCTGGAAGAAGCTGCGCTCGCTGCGCGAAGGCGCGGATATCGCCGCGGCGCGGATCTAACCCAAGCCCATCCTGCCCGTCATGCCGAATTCGTAGGCATGACGGGCAGGGCAGGCGCAGCCCGGCTCAGCCGGCGCGAAAGTTCAGCCCGCCGCGCCGCTCGGAAAAGCGCCAGCCTTCCTCGGTCAGCACGAACCGGTCGCGGAAGTCGCCGATGAGCGGCGGGGCCTCGTCGCGGATCGGCAGGCCGCCATCGTCCGCAGGCTTCCCGCTGAACAGCAGGATCACGCTGTAGGCGGACGCCTCGGTCTCGCTCTCCACCGTCACGACGATGTTGGCGCAGATATGCGTGCTGATCCGCGGCGGCCGGGCCAGGAATGCCGCGAGCAGCGCCTCACGCCCGACGATCGGCTGGTCCGGCGTGCTCGGCCGGGTCATCAGCCCGTCTTCTGCGTAGAGGGCGGTCACCTCTTCCCAGCGCCCCTGATCGTTCAGATTGGCATAGTGGTTGATGAGCCGGGTGCATTCCTGCTCGATCGCTTGGCGGTGCTTGGTCTTCATGCTGTTCCTCTTTCAAGCCAGGCGGCGGGGGTCGGCCGTGGCTCACCGTGCCCGAGTGGCACGGCAATATCGGCGAAGGCATCCTCGCCGCCGGGCAGCGCCCCGGTCGGCCCCGCGGAAGCGAATGGTGCCGAGCGTCCCGTGGTCGAACCGCTCCTACCATCCGGTCGGATCCATAGCAGCCACATTGCAGGCGACCAACCGCAAGTGGCCAGCGCGTAGGCGCTAGCCGGTCGAGGCAGGCCGGCGCGTGCTGCGCGGGGGCCGCCCGCCCAGCCGTTCGGCCAGGAAGCCGCACCCCCAGCCGAGATGCATGATCATCGCCGCCACGCCGGAGAGCATCGCCGCACTAGAGCGCGCCCGCGCGCCTATCGCCAATCCCGCCACCAGGCAGACAACCGCCCATACTACCAACGGCAGCGCCAACGGCCACCAGAGCGGCGCCAGCAGGGCCGCCGCCGCCGCGGCGGGAATGCCGAGCGGGATCAACTGCCGCACCTTCAACCGCATCGCGTGCCGCCGCACGGTTTGCGCCCGCCCCCGGCCGTAGCGCAGATACTGCCGCCAGAGGGCCAGCGGGGTGGCGCGCGGATAGTAGGTCAGCGCCAGCGACGGTTCCAGCCAGATCCGCCCGCCGGCCTGGCCGATGCGGTGGTCCAGTTCGGCATCCTCGTTCGTCGCCATGCTCTCGTCATAGCCGCCCGCCTGGACGAACGCCGCGATCGACATCAACGCGTGGTGGCCGTGATCGACGAACCGGCCCACGCCGACATGGCGGTGGAGCGACCCGCCGGTGCCGAGTTTCGAGTTCTGCGCCGCCGCCGCGGCAATCTGGAACCCGCGCCGCCCGCGGCTGACCATCGGCACGACGACCGATGCCGCCCCGCTGGCCTTTGCCGCCGCGATCAGACCTTCGACATAGCGGTCCGGATAATCGCAATGGGCATCGATCCGCACCAGCCAGTCGTGCGCCGCGCCGTGCAGGCGGACGGCGCGGTTGATCCCCGCCGATTGCAGCCGCGCCGGATTGTCGAGAAGGCGAAGGCGCGGATCCTGCCGCGCCCGATCCAGCACGATCGACCGGCTGGCATCGGTGCTGCCGCCATCGGCGACGACGAACGTGCCTGCGGCTTGCGTTGCCAACAGCTGGTTCAGCAGGGCAGGGAGATGCGCCTCCTCGTCCAGGCAGGGGATGACGACGAGCACAGTGCCGGAATGTCCGCTCATCGGGCGGCGATCACCTGCATCAGCATGGTGCAATCCCCCCGATCGGCGACCAACGCCTCACGCGGGATCGCCGCCACCGCGCCGTGCAGTCGATCATATCCAGCCCGATCGAGCCCGGCGATCAGCGCATCCAGCCCGGCCAGCGCATCGTCCAGCAGCACTCCGGCCCCGCGTTGCGCCAGCCAGCGCCCGGTCTCCACCGAGGCGAGCGCGATCGGAACCGCACCGAATCTCGACGCCTCATAGAGCCGGTTCGGCAGGAGCCAGCGTGAGTTGAGACCCTCCTCGAACCAGTCGATCGTCCAGGCGAAGTGGCATTGGCGGTACAGTGCCATCAGGTCGTCCGCGCCGTACGGGCCGACGAACCGCATGTGCGGCGCGGCTGCCACGTCCCCCACGAAATCGGGGAACTCGGCCGGGCTCGGCCGGCCGGCGATCAGGATCTGCACGCGTCCTTCATGCCGGCGGGCAAGATCGGCCAGCACCGCAAAGGTGCGGCGGCAGCGCAGATTGCCGAACCAGCCGATCGTCCACGGTGGGCCGGCCGGCGGGGGGCGGACGGCGCCGGCCGGAGCCCCGTTCCCGAGATCGAGCACCTTGTTCTCGATCAGGAAAGTCGGCGCGGCCAGCATGGTGCGCCGGGCGAAATGCTCGCGCAGGAAGGCCGGCGACGAGACGATCAGCAGGTCGATGGCGCGCAGCAGCGCGGCCTCGACCGCCTGAACCGCGCGATCCATCGGCCGGCGACCGAGCAAAGTGCGGTGGATGTCCAGGCATTCATAGATCAGGCGGGCGCCGGGCATGGCGCGCCGGATGCGGGCGGCGAGGGCCAGCGCCTCCAGATTGCGCCCGATCACGATCTCCGCGCCCGCCGCCGCCGCCAGCATCGCGGCCGGACGGGCGAGGTTGCGCAGCACCGCCAGCGCACGCTGGCCCAGCCGGGCATCGGCGGTGCGGCCAAGATCGACGACCCGCGCGCCCTCGACGCTGTTGGGGGCGCGTTCGCTCCGGCGAAACCCGATGACCACCGGGTCGCCGCCGCCGGCCCGGAGCATCCGCACCCGCCGCGCCACCGCGGGATCGTTCAGATCGTGGACGACATAGGCGATCTTCATATCAGAAGGCGGCGCCGCTCAGCGGTGCGCGGCCCCGGCCGGCACGCCGGGCAATCGCACCGGCTCCCTCTGCGCCCATGCCCGCCAGCTGCCGGATCGTCGCCCGCCCGCCGGGGGTGAGAAGCGAGCAGCCGACAGCCAGGATGTAGGCCAGCGCGATACCCAGCGTCATCAACACCCCGGTGCCGAGCCCCGCGCCGACAATGCCCACCAGCACGCAGGCGAGCCCCGCGCCGGCAAGCGGGCCGATATGGGCGGCGTACAGATCGACGGCGGCGACCGGGCTGCCCCTGCACGCTGCCGCGAAGATCAGCGGCGTGCGGGCCGCCGTCGTCAGGAAGAAGGATGCGGCTACCCCGACGGGCCCCCACGCCATCCCGACGACGAAACCCGCCACCGTGATCGCCGCGTTGATCACGCCCCAGCGCATGTAGGCGCGGGAGCGGCCGGTGCTGAGGAACAGCAGGCCGAGCAGGTTGTGCGCCGGCTGCAATATGCCGGCCAGCCCCAGCCAGAAGAAGATCGGCCCGGCCGAGGCCCATCGCTCACCGAGCAGGAACGGCATCAGCCGGTCGCTGTACATCGTCGCCACCGCGATCCCCGGCACCGTCGCCAGCACCAGCGCGCGGAGCGAGAAGTCGTAGGTGCGGCGGTAGCGCACGGGATCCTCCGCCATCCGGCTGAGCAGCGGCATCAACAGGCGGGTGAGCGGGCCGTTCACGCTCTGCAGCGGCAGCATCATCAGCTTGTAGCTGCGATCGTACAGGCCGACGGCGTCCACCCCGGCGAACCGGCCGAGCAGGATGTTGTCGGCATTGCGCGAGAAGAAGTTGACGAGATTGAACGTCGTGACGTGCCCGCCGACATGCGCCGATCCGCCCGCGCCGGCGACGCTCACCCGCCAGCGCGGCCGCCACGGCGATCGGCGCCACACGATCGCGGTGTTCGTCACCATGCCGGCCGTCGCGCCGATGACGAGCGCCCAGTAGCTGCGCAGCAGGAAAGCCAGCGCCGCCGCGACCAGGAAGGAGACGACCGAGGCCGCGATCTCCGCTGCGCTGAGCACCCCGAAGCGCAGGTTGCGGTTGAGCAGCGCGGTGTGCTGGAGCGCGGTGCCGCCCACCAGCGTGCCGATCGCGCCGGCCGCCGTCACGTAACCGGCGCGAACGTCGCCGTAGAACCATGCCACGCCCGGCGAGATCGCGATCAGGATGATGGCGATCGCGATCGATGCAAGCACGTTGATCCAGAACAGCGCGCTCAGCTGATCCTCGCTGATCGTCTTCTGCTGCACGGTCGCGGTGCCGAGCCCGAGATCCTGGAACATGAGGAGAAAGCCAAGCACCGGCGCGCACATCGCCATGACGCCGTAATCGTCCGGGCTGAGCAGCCGGGCGATGATGATCGTCGACAGGATGGTGAGCAGCAGTCGCACGATCTGCGAAAGCCCGAGGTAGAAGGCGCCGCTGACCGCCGTGCCGCGGATCGGCGCCAATCCGCTCTCGCCGTCCTCAGCCAATCGACTCAACCTTCTGTCTGCGATGCGCTGCCACCTGCCGCGGCTCCCGATGGCCAGCCGGGCGGAGTTCGCTCAGGAAATTGCCCAGCTCCGCACCGATCGGTCCCCAGTCGAACCGCTCCAGATCCGGCCTGGGACTGCGACGGTTCGCGCGCAGTTCGGTGGCGAGGCGGTCCATAGTCGCGGCGGTGAGTTCGCCGTCGTAAAGACTGACCCATTCCTGACCGATCTGCGCCTGCAGCTCCGGCATGCTGCCGCGCGCCGGCACCAGCACGGGCCGGTGGCGTCCGAGCGCCTGAATTGCCGAGCCGCTGTTGAGGATCTCGCGGTAAGGCAGCACCACGGCGTGGGCGGCATCGATGGCCCGTTCCAGTTCGGCCTGCGGGATCGTTTCCGGCCGAAGATCGAGATGGACGTTCGGCAGCGTCGCGGCGCGTGCCGCCAGGCTGCGGGCGAAGCCGGGATCCACGGCCTTGCCGATGATCGTGAGATCGATGGCCGAGCGCGCATCCGCCACCACATCGATCAGCCGGTCGATATTCTTGTAGGGCCGGATCAGCCCGAAGTTGAGCAGCCGCACCGGCGCTCCGGGGGCGGGGATCGGATAATCCGTCGGGGCGGTCAGGTCATGGTAACGGCCATGCACCGTCACCAGTTCGCGCGTCCGGGGCGGGATGTCGTAAAGATCGTGCGCGAGCTGCCGGGATGCTTCCGACAGATAGATGATGCCATCCAGCCCGCGAACGAAGGCGCGGGTTATGGCCGGAAAGTCGCTGGCCCCATCGTGCGGGCGCAGATTGTGCGCCACCCAGACGAAGCGCGTGCCGAGTGCCCTGGCCGCGCGCATCGTCAGCAGCTTGGGGAGGACGTCGCGCCGGCTGCTTCGGCCCATGAACTCGTTGGGCCAGTGCATCATGACCACATCTACGCCGATCAGAGTGCGTAACCGCCACTTATGGCTGCGCACTTCGGCGCCGCCGCCGCGCAGCGCATCGGTGAAACTGCCGACGAACGGGTTTTCGGCCGAGCCCAGCGGCGAGAGGGCTAATTGCAGCGGCTTTGCGGGCGCTGTGCCACTATGGGACGGTAGGGGTTCCTCCCTGCCGCCGACATGCTGCGCGCTCGTCCAGTGTTTCCGAAGATCATTCGTCATCCCGGAAAGGGATCTAGCAATAGCGTGCCCTGATCATCGCTGCGACATAGTCCGATATCGATCAATACAGTGCGACCCGACCGCTAAACAGGGTCCGTACAGGAGGTGCATTGCTTGCGCCGCAAAGGTGCATTTGCAAAGCACGCCGACATGAAGATCCTTTTCGTGACCGGCGCGCCTGCGCTTCCGCAGATGATTGCCGGGTCGCAGCGTTCCTCCGATGCGATCATCCGCGGCCTGATCGCGCGCGGCCACGACGTGCATCTCCTTTCCGCACTTATCGGCGGCGGCGCCATCGGCCTGCGTGCCAAGGTTGTGATGCGGCTCCGGCGAACCCGCGCGGTGTGCGATCGGGTGCTGGGCTATCCAACCTGGCGCGCCTGGTATCCGTGGGAGGCGATCGACGAGGTCGTCGCCCGCGGACGGTATGACGCGGTGGTGGTTCTCGGCCACAGCGCGATCCGCATGGCAAAGGCCGTACGTGCGACCGGGCAGCGTTTCCTGATGGGCTTTCAGGATGTCGAGCTGGGATCGAGCGGCAGCGGCCTGGCGGAGCTCGGCCGCGTTCCCGGCGTCGCCAATTCCGAGTTCACGAGACGGTTTTTCCACACGAGGTTCGGGCTGGACCCGATCGTTGTGCACCCGATCATCGAGGCCGCGAAGTACCGCACCGCACCAACCGGCAGGTACGTCACGTTCGTCAATCCGGATCCCAAGAAGGGGCTGGACGTCGCCATCGCGGTGGCGGCGCGGTGCCCCGATCTGCCGTTCCTGTTTGTCGAGGGGTGGCCGCTCACGCCGGAACAGCGGGCCGCCTTGCACGTGCGCCTTGGCGCCGTTCCCAACGTGACGCTGCATCCCTCTGCGCCCGACATGCGCGACATCTACCGCATGTCGCGGATCATGCTTGTGCCGAGCCAGTGGGAGGAAGCGTTCGGCCGCGTCGCCGCCGAGGCGCAGTTCAGCGGCATACCGGTAATCGGCTCGAACCGCGGCGGCTTGCCGGAGGCGATCGGCGATGGCGGCGTGGTGATCGACTGGGATGCGCCGGCACCGATCTGGTCGGATGCACTGTTGCGCTTATGGAACGACCCGGCTTCCTATGATCGGCTGGCGGCTGCTGCCCGCCGCCATGCCGCCCGCCCCGCGCTCGATCCCGTGCGCCAGATGGACGCCTGGGAAAGTGCCATCCGGACGGTCGCCTCCGCAGGCGACTGGGGGGCGCTCCCGCGTGCGCTGGTTTGACAGGCGCCGGCGGGAGTGTCGGGATCGACCTTTCGACAAAGGCTGGCTCCTCTCGGCTTGAGATCTGCGTGATCATCCCCGCGCTCGATGCGTCGGCCACGATCGGCCGTGCCGTTGCCTCCGCCCTCGCCCAGCCGGAGGTGAGCGAGGTGATCGTCGTCGACGATGGCTCGCGGGACGGCACCGGCGCTGCGGCACTCGCGGCGGATGACGGCAGCGCGAGGCTGAAGCTGATCCGGTTCGAGGCCAATTGCGGGCCGGCGGCAGCACGCAACGCCGCCTTCGATGCGGGCGCCGCGCCGTTCGTCGCGATCCTGGATGCGGACGATTATCTCCTGCCCGGCCGGTTCGCGGAGATGGCGGGCGGAGCGTGGGACATGCTGGCCGACAATATCGTGTTTCTGCCGGAGGGCGGAGAAAGCGGGCTGGATCCCGCCCGGCTCGATCGGCTGTCACGCCGCCGCCGCCTGCTCGGCCTCGACGAGTTCGTCGCGCGGAATATCTCGCGGCGCGGGAGGCCGCGGGCCGAACTCGGCTTCCTCAAACCCGTCATCCGCCGGGAGGCTCTGCTCCGGCTCGGCCTGCGCTATGACGAGCGGCTGCGGCTTGGCGAGGACTTCATCCTCTACGCCACCGCGCTGGCCCGCGGTGCCCGCATCGAGATTGCGGGACGGTGCGGCTACGTCGCGATCGAGCGCGCCGGGTCGCTGAGCGGGCAGCATCGCACCGCCGATCTCGCCGCATTGGTCGAGGCGGAAACGGCTTTGCTCGGCGAGGTGGCGGGGCGGCAGGCCGGTGACCCGGCTGTGCTGGAGCGTCACCTGGCCAGCGTCCGCCGGAAGCTTCACCACCGCCTGTTCCTCGATGCCAGGAGGAATGCCGGGCTCCTCCGTGCGGTGGCGGGCCTGCTGCCGCAGCCGTGGGTACTGGCCGGCGTCGCCGCAGACGTGCTGCAGGACAAGATAGGCCGGCCAGTTGCCGCACGCCCGGCACAGCGGCTGCTGTTCGAAGCGTCGGACTTCGCGCTCTAGCGTCTGCCGCCAGGCCGTTTGGTCGGCGAGGGGAGGGCGATCGATCCGTTTCCGATCAGAGACGCGCCGCACGGCGGACGCGCTCGCTGTAGCAGCACGTGGATATGCGGGCGGATGGAGACTATCGTTGGAGCGGTTGGACGTTTGCATCTGCACCTTCCGCCGTGCCAGCCTGGCCGCGACAATCCGGTCGGTTGCGGCACAGGATGTCCGCGCCGATGTGGCGATCCGGGTAATCGTCGCCGATAACGATACCGGGCCCAGCGCGCAGGGCTGCCTTGGCGAGGCGGAGAGATCGGGGTTGCCGATCCGCTACGTCCACGCCCCGGCGCAGAACATCTCGATCGCCCGCAATGCCTGCCTCGACGCCGCCGAAACGCGCTGGATCGCGTTCATCGACGACGATGAGATCGCCGCGCCCGATTGGTTGCGCAGGCTGATCGCGGCGCGGGAGGGCCATGAGGTCGTCTTCGGCCGCAGCCATGCGCTGCTCGACAGGTCAAGCGTGCCCGCCTGGATGCGCGCGGGCCGCTTCCACGACAACAGCATCGGCGATCGCGACGGAGCGTTCAACGGATATACCTGCAACGTATTGATCGATCGCGATTTCCTTCGGGCGAACGGCATCCGCTTCCTGGAATCGCTCGGCCGGACGGGGGGCGAGGACACGGTGTTGTTCGACGATGTACGCCGGGCCGGCGGCCGCGCCCGCTACGTCGCGGACGCGATCGTCGAGGAAGAGATCCCGCCGCGGCGGGCGACGCTCGGCTGGCTCGCCCGGCGGCGATACCGGGCCGGGCAGATCCACTGCCTGCTCACCCGGCGCAACGGTGGCGCACCGCTCGCCCGCGTTCCTGCGGCGCTCGCCAAGATGGCCTGGTGCTATGGCGTCGCTATCGTGACGCTGCCGGCGCGGCGCCGCTCCGCCGCGGCACTGCTCCGCGGTACGCTGCACCTGGGGTTCCTGTCCTCCGCGTTCGGCGCGCGCACCTTTGCCGAATATGGCGAGGCACAGGCTGCCGCATCATGATCTGCCGCGCCCCAATCCGCTGCACCGTGATCTGCCGCGGCTAATCCCGCATCGTGTTCGTGAGCAACGCCAGATAGTCGTGCGCGGACTTCTCCAGGCCGAGTTCGGCGGCGATGTAGTCGCGAGGGTGAAAGCCGGCGCGCCGGGACCAGAAATCATCGAAGCAGGCCTCCAGCCGCGCGACATCGAAGCGCACGCCGCAGCTATCATCGAAATAGGGCACCGAACTGGCCCACAATCCCGGTGGCGCCATCGGCCGCTGGGTCGGATCGATCAGTTCCCCCTCGTCCCACGCGAAAACCGGCACGTTCATCGCCAGAGCCTCCTGGCAGGCAAGGCCCTGCGTTTCATGCTCGCACAGGAATGCCATGGCGCGCGCGGTGCGGAGCGCGGCGAAATACTCATCGCGCGTGTGGTGGCCGTAGCGGAGCACCCGGCAGGAGAGGCCGCGTGCATCGAGATGGCGGATCAGCCGGTCCCGCACCGCCGGGACGATCGTATCGCGATGCCAGCGGATCTTGTCGTACACGATCACGTCGATCGTCTTGGTATGGCCGGCCGCGTCAGGGATCGCATCCACGTCGATCCCGACGGGCCAGCGCACCACCGCGTTGCCGCACGACGGCCGGTAGAGATCGACGTACCAGTCGGAGGGCTGGATGATGTGGTGGATGGCCGTGGCGCCGCGCAGCCGCCCCGCCGCCTCGGGGTG
>NZ_JAQGLK010000061.1 GCF_028292925.1 Sphingomonas bacterium | reverse complement strand
CTGCCGAACAATCTCCAGTTCTTCGTGGCGGGCCTTCAGCCGAACCTGATGTACGATGTGGCCATCGGCAATGTCATCGTCGGTGGAGAAAAGGTGCAATACTCCTATTATTTCAAGGTCGTAAGTTAACGACGAGGCCACGGCCGGGCCGCAGAGGCGCCAGGGGCCGCAAGCGGCCCCCTCTTGCGAGGCCCGCTCTCAGCCGCCCGGCATCGATCCGGCCATCTCGCGCGTCACAGTGCCAGCCGGGCACCGATCGTCATGGTGTAGAATTTGCGGTCGCTGTCGCCTTGGAAATCGAGATCCGAATAGAAGGAGAGCGGGCCACCGCCCGAGATCGTCAGCGCGCCGCCGGCATTCCAGTAATCGCCCGATAACGGCGTCGGCTGGAAGGAGAAGGGCGTGGAGATCGCCGATTGCCGGAATGCCGCGGTGATATCGCGGCGGCCGTTCCAGAATTCATGATACCATCCGCCACGGACCTGCGGCCGGACCACGGCGCTCAGCACCTGAAACTTGGTGCCGACGCGCGCGCCGACGTTGCTGCGCAAGGACTTGTCCCTGACGTCACCCACCGCCAGCGCGAACACGGCGCCATCCGTTTCGGTGAACCGATCGACCTTCACGTCTGCGTACCGGATGGCCGCGAACGGCTCGATCTCGAAATTGGCGAGCGAGAGGCTCAGCCCGGTCGATCCGCCGGCGGACCAGACCCGGCCGCCGGTGCGGGCATAGGTCGATCCGGAATAGGCGCCGAAGCTGAGCGAACGATAAAGCCGCCAGTCGAGATCCGAATAGCTCCCCCAGCCATCGACGTAGAACGGGCCGACCGCCGCTGTGCCGTACACGCCGCCGAACCAGCTCTGCAAATCGCCCTTCGACGCATCGCCGAGCGCGAAGCTGGCGTTGGTGCTGCTGTAGCCGCCGAACGCCCCCAGCGCGGTGGTTGGCGTCAACCGCACGTCGAGGCCGCCGATAAAGTGAAACTCGTCGAACTGGGTGCGGTAGCGATCGGACGCGGGATCGGTCCTGCCGAACCGCGCGCCGCCGGTCGACCAGATGCCGAAGCGCCCGGCATCGTCCAGCGTTGCCGTGGTGCCATCGGGCATCGTCGCCTGGCCGCGCAGGTCGCGCGTGTAGCGCAGGATCGTGCTCTCCTGCGCTTCCACCGCGTTCAGTGACATCAGCGGCAGATCGCTGAAGCCCGCGGGCGTCAGCGCCTGAAGGAGCGATGCCTGCGTGGATGCCTGAGCGGTGAAGCTGTCGATCCCGTTGAACAGCGCCAGCGTGGCATCGTTCGGAACGCCCGTAAAGTTGTCCAGCACGGCACCGACTGCCGCCTGGTTCGCGGTCGTCCCCATCGACTGGAACGATGCCGGTTGCACGGCCAGGCCGCTATAGGTGGTGCTGCCCGTTACCGCGCCGACCAGCGTCGCCGCGCCCGTCGCCAGGTTCACCGTGTAGAGGGAGGTGACGCCCGTCGCCGGATCGGTGAGCGTCGCGTAGGCGGTGCCGTTCGGCGCAATGTCGAAACCGACGGCGCCGGTGGTGGTGACCCCGGTTGATCCCACAGTGAACAGGATGCCGGTATTCGGGCTGACATTGGCGTTGCCCTGCGTCACCAGCCGCGCCGCCGCCGTGCCGCCGCGTGTATCGATGTCGTACAGCGTCGTCGTCGTCGCGCCGGCTACGCTGTTGGTATAAGCGGCACCGGCGATCGTCGGCGTCTGCCCGGGATTCGTGTCGATGCCGGCATATGCCGGGCGGCCGTCGGTTGCGGCCAGCGTTCCGTTGGTCTGGTTCAGCCTGAGGTCCGTGCCCGCAGCGGTGATGTAGCGGATACGATCGACGGTGGGGTTGAAGTCGATAGCCGTGCCGATGCCCGCCGGCGCCACGGCTGCCGCGATCGGCGATCCCACGGCGGCTGCCTGCCCCGTCCGCCCGTTGATGGCATAGATCTGGCCGGCATCGCTGACCCCGTAGAGGACGCGCGGGCTGGCCGGGCGGTAATCGAATCCGGTCAGCGTCTGCCCCGCACCGATGCCGCTGATCGCGACACTCGCGGCGGAAGTGCCGGGCGTGGCACTGTCCACGGTGACGAGCGCGTTGTTGCGCAGCACCTGCAACGGCGCCGCATGCGCGCCGCTCGCCAGGGCTGCGGCGGCCGTGGATGCGAGCACTCGCTTGACCAGTCGCGAAGTCATCGGATTTTCCCCTGTTCGATCGTTTTGGCAGAAACGCCCGGCGCCTTTCCGATGTCGTCAGTTGGCAGCAGCGGTCTTAATGGTGCCGTTGACGCCTGCCGGGAAAAACCCGCCACGGCTGACCGCGAGGCGGTTCAGATAGACGATGTTCAGCACCTGTCCGGTCGACCGGCTGAACGCCAAGCCGTTCGCGTCGGTCGGGACGATATTCGACTGATCGCCGACGGTTGCGATACCCTGATCCAGGTCCGAGCCGCCATCCAGGCTGTCGCGGGCGTTGGAGATCGCCTCCGTCGAATTGCGCAGCGAGGGCGTGTCCAGCCCCTTGCGGTAGAGGATCGTGCGGATGAGGCCGGCATGATAGGCCTCCGCCGCCAGGATGCCGGCCGCCGCCTCCAGATAGGTCTTGTCGGTGATGAGCGGCGCCGCGCCCTTGTACGCCGTCACGCCGACATCCTCGAAGATGTAGGCGCCGAGCAGGAACGCCTCGTCACTCGCGTAGGGATCGAAGGCCTGGCCGGTGCCGACGAGTCCCGATGCGCGGGCCGCAGCGGAGAAGGCGCCGTTCGGATCCGTCCCGACATCGATTGCCGGCTGAGCGACGGCCGAACCGCCGAGCGCGGCGCGCAGGAAGGCGACGTGATTGACTTCGTCCTGCTGGATCTCGGCCGCATATTGGGCGACGACCGGATCGGTGAAGTTGACCTTCCGCCCCCCGATGACAGCACCGCGATCGCCCGAACCGCCGAGCAGGTTCTCGGGCAGGCCGGATCCGGTGACCGCGTACGAATAGAATTGCGCCTCCAGATATTCGAGGTTCAACGCGAAGTTGAGAACATCGGCGTCGCTGACCATGGCAGTAGGTGCAGGCGTGGGAGCCGGAGCCGGCGCAGGGGCCGGCGTAGCCCCGCTGTCATCGCCGGATTCGCCGCCGCATGCGGACAGCAACGTCGCGCCCGTCAGGACGGCCGCCGTGCTGCCGGCGAACTTGAAGAATCGGCGGCGTTCCTCACGCCGCAGGACACGCGCTTCGAGCGCCGCCATCATCGCATGTTCCTTGCTCATCTGAGCCTCTCCAATCTGTGCGGGGTCGATCGGCGGAATCAGTTCGCCGCGCTCATCCGGATGTTGCCGTTGACGCCGGCGGGGAAGAAACCGCCGCGATCGACTGCGGTATTCTTCAGGTAGGCGATGTTCAGCACCTGGCCGGTCGTCCGGCTGAACGCGATGCCGTTGGCATCCAGCGGGACGATGTTCGACGCCGGGCCGATCGGCGAGATGCCCTGATCCAGATCGGAACGGCCATCCAGCGAATCGCGGGCATCGGAGATCGCATCGGCCGACGTCCGCAGCGACGGGGTGGCGATACCCTTGCCGTAGAGCGTCGTGCGGACGATCGCCGCGTGATAGGCTTCGACTGCGAGGATGCCGGCGGCCGCCTCCAGAAAGGTCTTGTTGGTGATCAGCGGCGCGGCCCCCTTGTATGCGGTGACGCCGACATCCTCGAAGATGAAGGCGCCGAGCAGGAAGGCCTCGTCGCTCGCATAGGGATCGAAGGACTCACCGGCCCTGACCAGCCCCGCAGCGCGGGCCGCCGAGGAGAAGGCGCCGTTCGGATCGGTCCCGATATCGATCGCTGGCTGCGCGACGGCCGCCGACCCGAGAGCGGCACGCAGGAACTTGACGTGGGCGACCTCGTCCGCCGCAATCTCCCGCGCATATTGGGCAACGATGGGATCGCTGAAATTGACCTTTCGTCCGCCGGTCACCGCCCCCTGCGCTCCGCTCGAACCGGTCAGATCCGAATTGGCCAGCCCCGCCCCGGTAGCAGCGAAGGAATAGAACTGCGCTTCCAGATATTCGAGGTTTAGCGCGAAATTGAGGATATCGGGATCGGTGACCGCCATCTGGGCATCCGCACGCGTCGCGCCGGCCGCGAAGGTCAGGCCACCGGCAAAGCTTGCCGCGCTGGCCAGCGCCCTGAAAAACTCGCGGCGCTCGCTTCGCTGGTCCGAACGTTCCTGAAGGTGCTCGGCCAGGTTTTCTTCGGCTCTCATGTCGGATGCTCCTCCGGCGGCGCATGAAATCGGCAAAGGGGATAGATGCCGCATGTTCGCAACTGATCAGGACATGAGGCTAGAGAGGCGGGGCACGGACGCGCAACAGGCCGCGATCCCGTACGTATTCATACGTAGTCACCCCCGTCCCCGCCGACACGGCACCGATGTTCGCCCGATCCTGGATGTACAGCCGGCGGCAAGATCAGATCGGAGGAACTATCCGGCCATCGCCGCATTCGAATGATGCCGGTCTCGATTCAGCCGGATATCGGAAGGTGGCTTGTTGTCGGAGGATGTCGACCCCTCACCCCGGCAGCCTGCTCCCGTCGGATTTGATCGGAGCGGGGATATTCTCGCTCTCGCTCTCCGCAACGTTGCGCTTGGGGATCGCGCAGCCTTGGAAGATGTCTACCGCCGAACCTCCATGAAGCTGTTCGGTGTGTGCCTCCGTATCTTGCCCGATCGATCGGAGGCGGAGGATGTGCTGCAGGAAGTCTATCTGGCGATCTGGAGCAAGGCCGGCGCCTTCGATGCCTCCCGCGGCGGCGCCATGACGTGGCTCATCACGCTTGCGCGCAACCGTGCCCTTGATCGCCTGCGGGCAAGTGGAAGGAACAGGAACACGCCGATCGACCTGACCGGCGAGATCAGGGACGACAGCCCGAACGCCTTCGACACGTTGTCGGCCAGCGACGAAGAGAGGCGCATCGCCGCCTGCCTGGCCGACCTCGATCGGTTCGATGCCGGGCTGCTGCAGGCCGCTTTCTTCAACGGCAGCACCTATGTCGAACTTGCGGAACGGGCGGCGGCGCCGCTCGGCACGATCAAGAGCCGGATTCGCCGCGCCCTGCTGAAGCTTCGGGAGTGCTTGCGGTGAGCCAACAGGAACTCCCCGACGACGACGAACTCATCGCCGCCGAACTTGCCTTCGGCCTGCTTGCTGACGACGAGCGCCGCGCAGCCGAGCAGCGGCTCGGAACGGACGCGGATTTCGCTGCGGCGCACGCACGGTGGGGAGCCTTTGCCGCGGGAATGGCCGGCGCGGGCGAAGCGCCCCGCCCCTCGCTGTGGGCGGCAATCGAGGCGCGTCTTCCGACAAACGACGCGTCCGCAGCGGCCGGAACATGGGCGGCGGCTGGCGCTGGCGCTAACCGGGTGCGGCCGTTCCTCGCGGGGGCGCTGGCGGCATCTTTGGCCTGCGGGCTGGTCGCCGTTGCCGCGCAGCGTATCTATGAACTCGTCCCCGCTGCGACCGAACGTGCGCGCGCCGATGTGATCCTTGCAGGTGAGCGAAAGCGGATGGCGGCAACGGTGGCGGCAGAGCGCTTGCGGGCGCGGGTGGTGCTCGTCGCGGTGCTCACCGGCAAGGATCGGCGCGACAGCGTCACCGTCAGCTTCGATACCGTCACGGGCAAGCTGATCTCGGCCCCGGCCGGGCTCCGCATCGGCGAAGGAGCCGCCACATTGTGGGTAATCCCGGCAGACGGAAAGCCGCGATCGCTCGGCGTAATCTCCGCGGCAGCGCCCGGCTCACCGCGACCGCGCGCACGATCGATCGCGGCACTGGCGCCCGGCGTAACCATCGCGGTGTCGCTGGAGCCCGCCGGCGCCCCTCCCCGCGACGCGCCGACGGGGCCCGTCATCCTGACTGGAAAAATGACGTCGATCTGACGCCAGTTGCATCCGCCGGAACCCTGCCGTCGTACCTTGTGCGCGCCTGCGGGAAGGCGTGGTGGGCGGGATTGTTCGGGCCGGTCGGGCTGCGTTTGCCCGGTCTCCCCTGCCCCTGTTCGGCGTTGCTTATCCTCTGACGAGGTCGGGCGTGACTGCGGGCATGGACGGCCGTTGGCGAGACCTGCGGGTTTGCGCAGGTCGCTCTTTGCCGCGTTCAGCGGGTTCGACTGTCCGTCATGTTTTTTGGACGAACCCGATCATGGGGTGCAGAGCATGGGGCAGCGGGTACTTGTCGCGATACCTGAATTATATGCCAGGGCGCTGAACGCGCGCCCGTCCGCATCCCAGGGCACAAGACAAGGCGGCGCGGCGGGCGATCGCAAGCTTCTGCCGGCACCTTCCGAGCTTGGAGTGGAAGTTTCGGTCGAGCTGGCCTTGCTCGATCGCATGCCCGTCGGGCTCGGCATCTATGACAGGGATGGCGGGCTGGTTCACTCCAATCCCTGCTTTCTGCGCCTCGTTGCCGGCGGACCGCTATCGTCGGGCACGGGCCCTCCCGAACGGTGGACGGGCTATCGCACGGACGGGCGCCCGTTCCCGGTGCGCGATTTGCCATGGGCGCGGGCGATGCGGGGGGAGACGGTCAGCCCCGGCATCGATCTCCTGCACGCCAACGGCGATGGACAGAGCCGGTGGCTGAACGTCAGCGCTGCCCCGATCCTCGATCCCGCCGACGATGCGATTGTCGGCATGGTGCTGCTGCTCCTCGATACGCACGACCAGGTGAAGCCGAGCACCTTCGCGGCCGAAGCCTCCCGCAGCTTCGAGCAGTTCGCAGAGCAGAGCAGCACCGCCATCTGGATCGCCGATGCCGTGACGCAGGACTTCAGCTACCGCAACCCGCTGCACCTGGCGATGTCGAGTGGCATGACGCGGGGCATTGCCGGGCTGGATGAATGGCTGGAGCAGGTCTGGGAAGCTGATCGCGGTGAGGTGCGGCGCCGATATGCGCTGGTGCGGCAAGGCAGCACCGAACGGTTCGAATACCGGCTGCCATCCCCGCCGGGGGCAAAGGTCCGTATCGTGGAGGAGACCTGCTTTCCGATCTTCGACGCCGCCCACAACGTCACCTCTCTCGGCGGGCTGGCATCGGAAAAGATGCTCGGGGCCCAAGCGATCGTGTATTTTGTCGGTGACGTGGTGCGTAGCGCAGCGCCGCCGATCGCGGTCGGCGGATCATCCGGGCAGCGAGCCAAGCACTTCGACTCGCTTGCCGCATTCGCCGGAGTGGCCGATTTTCTGACGCCCGGTTGCGTGATCATCGATCTCTGCGCGATCCCCGACGAACCGGAAGATCTGGACCGGGCTCTCGCCGGGGTCGGGCGGACGATGCCGATAATCCTGATCGGCCGTTCGGGCACCACCGTCGAAACGGCGGTACTTGCGATGCGGAACGGGGCGGCGGACTATCTCGTCCCTCCGCTGACGGATGAGCTGCTTGCCGGCGCGATCCGGCGCGCGTCCACGCGCCTCCTCCCCGCCGCCGAGACGCCGTGCACCGTCGGCCATGAGCGCGGGCGAGTGACGGGCCTTCCGCCACGCGAGCGGGAGGTGTTGAACGGATTGATCGGCGGCGGAACCAACAAGTCCATCGCCCGAAATCTCGCCATCAGCCCGCGTACCGTAGAGCTGTATCGTGCCCGCCTGATGGAGCGAATGAACGTCAGCAACCTGGCCGAGCTCCTCCATGCGGTGCATCGATGCGGTGTCGCT
>NZ_JAQGLK010000049.1 GCF_028292925.1 Sphingomonas bacterium | reverse complement strand
CACGACTTCCTCGTCCGCCCGGAAGACTGGCCGCAGACCCGATACGAGGCAAAGGCGCGAGCCGCCGGGCGCGAGGTGTGGTACTTCCGATACGTGCGGGTTTAGGCTCCGCGCCTGGGCTATCCGTTCATCTCCTCTTCCGGCAGGCGGAGAATGAATGCCTTTTGGCCAGGACCGGCCAGCACCGTTCGCAGGAAGCTGAATCTGTTCTTGCGGGCCTGGGCTCAATACGCCTGCTCGATGGCGTGCGCCGTGCGCTGGACGACGGGGAGGTAGTCGGCACGCATCTGTTCGACCGAGCATCGGGCGGCGGCGGTGCTGAGGCTGCAGGCCGCGATCACGCTGCCGCCCCGATCGTGCACCGGCACGGCGAGCGAGCGCATGCCGAGTTCGATCTCCTCGTCGGAAATACTTGCTCGCTCCTGCCGGACGGCAGCCAGGATCGACCTTAGCCCGTCGGCATCGGTGATCGTCTTCGGAGTACGCGGGGCGAAGCCGCCCCCGGCGAGGAACGCCTCGATCTCCTGCTCGCTGCGCGACGCGAGCAGAACCCGGCCCGTCGCCGAGCAATAGACCGGCAGGCTTGCGCCGACCCGGACCCCGGTCAGCACCATGCGGCTCGCATCCGCGCGGGCCACGAACAGCGCCTCGCGGCCGTTCAGGATCGCCAGCGAAACCGGCTCGTTCAGCTCGTCACGGGCAGCATCCAGGAACGGCTGGGCGCGCGCCGCCAGACTTTCGGTCACACCGCCGCCGCCGATCCGCCGCAGCCGCGGCAAGGGCAGGAAATATTTGCCGTCATGTTGCAGGTAGCCAAGCTCCTGCAGCGTCAGCAGGCAGCGGCGCGCCGCCGCGCGGGTCATATCCGCGCCGCGCGCGGCGTCCGCCACCGTCAGCCGGTCATGGCCGTCGGCAAACATTTCGATGACTGCCAACCCCTTAGTCAGCCCACCCATCGTTTCGCGGCGCCCGGCGAAAACATCGTCATCGCTTGACACAGGCAAATCCCCTCCTCACACTGTTCGCATATCGTACCGATGTTCGTTAAGCGAACACTGACTTGGAGGATGTTATGGCCCGTCTGGGCGAGAAGATCGACCCGCCAACGACGTGGGAACCCGCCCGGCTGACGCGGGTGCCATATTGGGTGTTCCAGCGCGGCGACGTCTATGCGCGCGAGCAGGACCGGATCTTCCAGGGCGATTCCTGGAACTATCTCTGCCTCGAGGCCGAGATCCCCGAAATCGGCGATTTCGTTGCCACCCACATCGGCGACCAGCCGGTGATCGTCACGCGCGGCCCGGACGGGCAGATATACGGGTTCGAGAACCGTTGCGCCCATCGCGGCGCCCTGCTCGCGCTGACCGATCGCGGCAACGTGCGCGAATTCACCTGCGTCTATCACGCCTGGACCTACAATCTGGAGGGCGACCTTACCGGCGTTGCCTTTGAAAGCGGGATCAAGGGCAAGGGCGGGATGCCCGACACGTTCTGCAAGACCGAACACAGCCCGCGCAAGATGCGGGTCACCTCGATCTTCGGGCTGGTGTTCGGCAGCTTCTCGAACGCGGTGCCCGCGATCGAGGAGTATCTCGGCGACGAGATCCTGTCGCGGATCGAACGAGTGCTCGGCGGCCGCAAGCCGGTCGTCATCGGGCGCTTCACGCAGATGCTGCCGAACAACTGGAAGCTCTATTTCGAGAACGTGAAGGATAGTTACCACGCATCGATCCTGCACCTGTTCTTCACGACCTTCGAGATCAACCGCCTTTCCCAGAAGGGCGGCATCATCGTCAGCCCGGATGGCGGCAATCACGTCAGCTTCTCCGCGATCGACCCCGATGCGCCGCCCGACGAAGACTATGCCAAGGAGAAGTTGCGTTCGGAAAGCGACCTGAGCCTGGCTGATCCATCGCTGCTGGAGGGGTTCGACGACTTCGGCGATGGCGGCACGCTGCAGATCCTGTCGGTGTTTCCCGGTTTCGTCCTGCAGCAGATCCAGAACTCGCTGGCGGTGCGGCAGATCCTGCCGCGCGGGACCCACCGGACCGAACTCAACTGGACCTATCTCGGCTTCGAAACGGACACGCCCGCACAACGCAAGGTGCGCCTGAAGCAGGCGAACCTGATCGGGCCGGCCGGCTTCGTCTCGATGGAGGATGGCTGCGTCGGCGGCTTCGTTCAGCGCGGCATTGCCGGGGCGCCGGAGCAGGAATCGGTGATCGAGATGGGCGGCTGGGATGCCGAATCCAGCGAAAGCCGCGTGACCGAGGCGTCGATCCGCGGCTTCTGGAAGGCGTACCGGCGGGAGATGGCGCTGTGAGCGCCGCACCCGATGCCGATCGGCTGTTCCGCATGGTGGGCAGCTTCCACGCCGCTTATGCGCGCAGCATCGACGACAATGCCGCCGCCGGCTGGCCGGAGATGTTCGCCGAAGACTGCCTCTATATCGTCACCACGGCCGACAATCACCGCCGCGGGATGCAGGCCGGGCTGATCTATGCGGACGGACGCGGCATGCTGAAGGACCGCATCACCGCGCTGGAAGAGGCCAATATCTACGAACAGCACGGCTACCGGCACCTGCTCGGCCAGCCGTGGATCCAGGCCGGGGCAGATGGCGAGATCACCGCCGAGACGAGCTTCCTCGTCGCCCGGATCATGCGCACCGGCGAGACGGACGTGTTCGCCACCGGCCGCTATCTGGATCGCTTCGTCGTCCAGGGCGATGCGCTGCTGTTGCGCGAACGCATCGTCGTCTGCGACAGCAACCGCATCGATACGCTGCTGGCGTTGCCGCTGTGACGGGCCGACCGATCATCGCCGTGCCGATCGGCGACCCCAACGGGATCGGGCCGGAGATCGCCGCCGCCGCCGCACGCGCAGACGGCCCGGCGCGGCTTCTGCTCGTCGGCAGCCCGCTGGTGATCGAACATCATGCCGGCGGCGCGACGGTGCGCCTGGTGGACGCCACCAATCTGCCGGCGCCGGCCGAGGCCACCATCGATGTCGTGGCGGTGGACGCGTTCGCGGCGAACAATTTCCTGCCCGGCCAGTGCGGCGCCGCGTCCGGCCGGGCAACGGTGGCCTATGCCGCCAAGGCGCTTGATCTTGCCAAGGGGGGCCACGTCCAGGCGGTTGCGGCCTGCCCCCACAACGAGACCGCGATCAACGCCGCCGGCATCCCCTTCTCCGGCTATCCCTCCCTCGTCGCCCGGCTTTGCAGCCTGCGTGAGGACGAGGTGTTCCTGATGCTGGTCGGCGGCGGCCTGCGCATCGTTCATGCGACCCTGCACGAACGGCTCGCCGATGCGCTGGCCCGGATCGATACGGCGCTGATCGAGCGGGCGGCAGTGGCGGCGCGGGACGCGGTAGTCGCGCTCGGCGTCGATCGACCGCGCATCGGGCTGTTCGGGATCAACCCGCATGCCGGCGAGAACGGGCTGTTCGGCGACGATGACGATCGCGCGACCGTTCCCGCCGCCCAGGCGCTCCGCGCCCGCGGGCTGGATGTTGCCGGGCCAGCGGGGGCCGACCTGTTGCTGTCGGAGGGAGCGTGCGACGTCTATGTCGCGGCATTCCACGATCAGGGCCACATCCCGATCAAGCTCCTGGCCGGGCGGGACAGCGCGGCGATGACGATCGGCGCGGGCATCCTCTTCGCCAGCGTCGGCCACGGCAGCGCACCGGATATAGCGGGCAAGGGAATTGCGGATCCGGCGCCGCTGATGCGGACGATCCGCCTGCTCTCGGGAGCATCGCAGTGACGACACAGATCCACGTTCCCGGCAGTGACATAAGCTTCCCCTGCGAAAGCGGCGAGACACTGCTCGACGCCGCCGAACGCGCCGGTTTCGCCATGCCCTATGCCTGTCGCAAGGGAGTCTGCTCCAGCTGCAAGGGCGGGCTGGTATCCGGCAGCCTCGCCGTCGGCCGCAGCGGGCGGATTTCGGGGCTCCACGAAGACGTACTCTACTGCATCGCCCGCCCCGAAACGGACGTGGCGATCGCGCCCAAATGGATCGTCGAGCGCAAGACACCGGCGCGCCGCCGCTACCAGCTGACGGTGCACCGGATCGACTGGCCGGCCCCAGACGTGGCGATCCTCCACCTCCGCCTGCCGATCGGCCGGCGCATCCCGTTCCGCGCCGGGCAATATGCCAGGGTGTTCCTGCCGGACGGCGAAACCCGCAACTACTCGCTGGCCAACGCCCCGCACGATAACGACATCGCGATGCTGCACGTCCGCCGGGTGCCCGGTGGACGCTTCTCGGATGGGGTGCTGCTCACCCTTGCCGCGGGGGACACGCTCGATCTCGAACTCCCCTACGGATTGTTCGCGATGAGCGAGGATAACCGGGTTCCCGCACTGCTGCTGGCGACGGGCACCGGCTTTTCATCGCTCAAGTCGATGATCGAGGATCTGGTCCGCCGGCGGGCCGATCGCCCGGTTCACCTTTTCTGGGGCGGGCGAAGTTCAACCGACCTTTACGACATGGATCGCGCCCTGCGCTGGGCCGAGCGTTACCCCTGGTTCCGCTTCACCCCGGTTCTGTCGCGCCCCGGCGCGGGCTGGGAGGGCGCGGTAGGGCGCGTCCAGGATGTCGCGCACCGCGACTATCCCGACCTCAGCCGCCACGAAGTCTATGCCTGCGGAAATCCCGGCATGGTCGACGAGGCCCGCGCCCTTCTGACCGGCCTCGCCGGGCTGGCGGAGGATAATTTCTACGCCGATCCCTACGTCCCTTCGGGTGAGGCCGTGCCGCCACCCTGAGATCGGCAACCGCCATGCCAACAGAAAAACAAGACAATCAAACGGAGAGAGACGGTGGAAAGTGCGTCCGCGATGCGGCTGCCCGCATCCTTTATCGATGACCGCCCGATTCGCGGCCGCCAGTGGCTGACCGTCTTCTTGTGCGGACTGGTCATGTTTCTCGATGGCTTCGACACGCAGTCGATCAGCTACATGGCCCCGCACATCGCGGAGGAATGGCACCTCTCCCGCGCGCTGCTCGGGCCGATCTTCTCGGCGGCGCTGGTCGGCCTGATGGCCGGCTATCTCCTGCTGTCACCCCTTTCGGATCGATACGGCCACAAGCGGATGGTGGTGTGGAGCACGCTGGCCTTCGGCATCGCGACGTTGCTCTGCCTGCTCGCGCAGGACGTCACCAGCCTGATGGTGCTTCGCTTCCTCACCGGCGTAGGGCTCGGCGCGGCGACCCCGAGCGCGGTGGCCCTGACCGGGGAATATAGCCCGAAGAAGTGGCGCGCATCGTTCGTGCTGGCGATCTACTGCGGCTTCTCGCTCGGCTTCGTCGTCGCCGGTCTGGTCTCCGGGTGGATCATCCCGACCTACGGCTGGCGTTCGATGTTCTGGGTGGGCGGGATCGTGCCGCTGCTGCTCACGCCGGTCCTGCTGATCTACCTGCCCGAAGCCTTGTCGACGATCACGCGGCCCGGCGCGGACCGGGCCGTGGCGCTGGCGCATCTCCGCCGCCTCGATCCGTCCTTCCGCGATGAGGAGCTTGTCGCCGGCGAGATCGCCGACCCCCGCGCGGGGCGTCGCAAGGCACCGCTTCGCGCGATCTTCAGCGATGGCATGGCGATGGGCACGCTGTTGCTGTGGGGCGTGTTCCTCATCAACCTGGGCGCGTTCTACGCGATGCAGAGCTGGATGCCGACGATCCTCACCGATCTTGGCCACCCGCTGTCGACGGGGGTCGCCGCCACCAGCCTGGTTACCGTCGGTGGCATGGTCGCTGCGTTCATCGTGGGTCCCGCGATGGACCGGATCAGCCCGTACAACGCGCTGGCGATCCTCTATGCCCTCGGCTTCCTCTTCGTCGCCGGGGTCGGCATCATGCTGCGGAGCAGCACCGCGATGCTTCTGGCAGCGACGTTCCTGGCAGGCCTGTGCGTCAGCGGCGGACAGAAAAGCGTCATCGCCCTGGCCGCCGTTTTCTACCGCGCGGAGGTTCGCTCGACCGGTGTCGGATGGGCGCTGGGCATCGGGCGTCTTGGCGGCATTGCCGGCCCGCTGATCATCGGCTGGGCGCTGACCTCCGGCCTTGCCCCACAGAACGTCTTCTACCTGCTGGCGGTGCCGATGCTGATCATGGCGCTGACGGTGGTGATCATGGGCCGCCGCTACGGCAGCGCGGCGCCAGCGGTGGAGGCTCATGCGTAGCGCCCTGCTGCTCGCGGGCGCCTCTGCTGCCCTGGTCGCCTCGCCAGCAACCGGGCAGGAGGCGACGCCCGCAGCCGCCCCCCGCCCCGTTCGCGCACCCGCTGCGCCGGGTGATGCCGCCGCCTCGCGGGTGAATACGGGGTCGAACCCGCGGAATGCGTTTCCGTCGGAATCCATCGGCCTCGGCCCGCGCATGGGGCAGCGCTACGCGATGTCGCGCTGGTCGGAAGATTGGTCTTACCTGCGCGATCCGGCCAGACGGAAGGACCGGTTCGATCCGCTGAAGTTCATACCGATCGCCGGTGACGCCGATACCTACCTCACCCTGAGCGGCCAGGAGCGGCTGCGCCTGGAGACATACGGCAATCCCGGCCTGCGTAAGCAGAGAATGCAGGATGCCGAGCTTGTGCGGACAGTGATCGGCGCCGATCTCCATATCGGCGAGCACCTCCGCGTTTTCGGTGAGCTTGCCAGCGGCCAGCAGTTCGGCCGCGTGCCGGACAGCCCCAACGGCCGGAACGATCTCGTCGTCCAGGCGCTGTTCGCCGAGGTGAAGGGCCGGATCGCCGGCGCGGACGCCGGGATCATCGCGGGGCGCCAACAGTTCCTCGACGGCCCGGTTCCACTGATCTCCGTGCGCGAAAACAACAATATCCAGACGACGCTTCAGGGTGTCCGTGCCTATGCCAACTGGCCACGGGTGCGGATCGACCTCGTCGATCTGCGCTACGTGGATCTCGGCTTGAACGGGTTCGACGAGCATGTGAGCGACACGATGCGCTTCCGCGGCGGCATCGCCAGTTTCGTCGCCTCGCCAGAGGGCGCCAAGCGGCCATTCTTCATCGATCCGTTCTTCTACCGCAACACCGACGATCAGCGCCGCTGGGGCGGCAGGGTGGGACGGGAAGAACGCAACTTCTACGGCCTGGGGATGCACGGCGCACTCGGCCCGGCATCGGTCGACTGGTCGGCCAGTTACCAGTCGGGCAGCTACGACAATCGCCCCCTTCGCGCCTGGTCGGTTTCGCTCGACCAGAGCGTGGAATTATCGCCGCGCGGCTGGAAGCCGACGATCGGCCTGCATGCGGATATGGGCTCCGGCGGCGGTGCGTTCGGGTCCGGCACGCTGCGCAACGCGGACTTCCTGTTCGGAACCAACCCCTATCTGAACGACTCCAAGGCGTTCGGAATCATCAATCTTGCGGATGTATCGCCCACTTTGTCCTTCGCGCCGGCGCGCGGCGTTACGGTGCGGACGGAATACAATTTTCTCCGCCGCATCAGGCAGAATGAGGCGGTATATTCCGGCACGAAGGCAGCTTATGCCGGCACCCAGCTGGTGGCGGGGCACGACATCGGGCAGCAGGCGCGCCTTCGGGTGGGGTGGGCGATAGATCCGCACATCACCGTGGCCGGCAATGTCGAGCACGTTTTTGCAGGCCCGGTGCTGAGGCAGGCGGGGTTTCACGACAGCACCTTCACGACGGCGCAGATCACCTTCAAGTTCTAGGAATACCAAACTGACGACCGCCTAAGCCGCCAGTCGGTCTCACCGCTTTCGGTCAGCCGCGATAGCTGAGCGGATCCCGAAAGCGGACGAGCGCGGCCCCAGGTTGCGCGTGGTAGGGGGCAGCACCTATCGCCACGGGCGCGACATGGAGCGTCGATGCGTCGATGCACTATGCTTCCTGCGCTCCGCGGTTGATCGCCGGCCGGCTCGCCCTGGCCACGGATACCGGAGCCCCCTGGTACTTCCGCAGTCCACCACCCTCTTGGTGGCTGCAGGGATCGAGGCCAACGGACCGATACCGGCGGAACCTGCCCTGCGCCAATCCGCCGCTGAGCGGCCTGTGCCGGCAGCCACATCTCACACGGACCCATTAAGCCGCGTTATCCTGGCCGGTGAAATGACAGGCCACGGCAGCGGTGGCGCCGCCGCCTTCGCTGAAGACACCACGGTATCAACGGCGGTTCCGCCTGCAAGC
>NZ_JAQGLK010000021.1 GCF_028292925.1 Sphingomonas bacterium | reverse complement strand
ATGATCGGGATCGTGCACTCGGCAACCGCGCGCACCACCTCCTCCTCGTTGAAGGCCCACAGATCCTCGATCGATCCGCCGCCCCGCGCGACGAACACGAGATCCGGCCGCCGGATCGCCCCGCGCCTCCGCCAGCCGCCGCCCCAGCGCGCGCGGCAGACGCTCGCCCAGTTCGTCCAGCCGCTGCCGTTGCGGTGCAAGCAGCGCATCGCGCCGCGGCAGCCGCCGGGCGGTCGCCGCCAGCTTCTCGGCGGCATGCGCATGATAGCGGTTGGCGCAGCGTTGCGTGCGCAGCGAAAGATCGCGCACCGTCGCGATCAGGTCGGCGCGCACCGGCACCGCAATCTCCGCGGCGGCCGTCGGCGTCGGCGCGCGCACGTCGGCGGCGAAATCGCACAAGGTGGTATCCGTCTCGTGGCCCACGGCGGAGATGATCGGGATCGTGCACTCGGCAACCGCGCGCACCACCTCCTCCTCGTTGAAGGCCCACAGATCCTCGATCGATCCGCCGCCCCGCGCGACGATCACGAGATCCGGCCGCGGGATCGCCCCGCCCGGCTTGCGCCCGTCGAATCCGCGCACTGCCGCGGCGATCTGCGCCGCCGCCCCATCGCCCTGCACCGGCACCGGCCATATGATCACCCGCGTCGGGCAGCGATCCTCCAGCCGGTGCAGGATGTCCCGGATCACCGCGCCGGTAGGCGAGGTGACGACGCCGATCACCCGCGGCAGGAACGGCAGCGCGCGCTTCGCCTCCCGGTCGAACAGCCCCTCGGCGGCCAGCGCGCGGCGGCGCTGGTCCAGCAGCGCCATCAGCGCGCCCTGCCCGGCCAGTTCCAGCCGCTCGATCACGATCTGATAGCGGGACCGGCCGGGATAGGTGGTCAGCCTGCCGGTCGCGATCACCTCGATCCCGTCCTCCGGGCGGAACGCCAGGCTCATGGCGCTCTGCTTCCACAGCACGCCGTCCATGCACGCTTTGTCGTCCTTGAGCGTCAGGTAGCAGTGGCCCGACGCCGCCCGCTTCCACCCCGAAACCTCGCCGCGCACGCGGACATGGCCGAAGCGTTCCTCCACGGTGCGCTTCAGCACGCCGGAGAGTTCGGACACGGTCTGCGCGGGCGAATTGTCGCCGGGCAGGTCCTCGGCTAACAGCCGGCCCGGAATATCGACGGAAGAGGAAGCCATGAACGTCCTGCTGCTTGGATCGGGCGGGCGCGAACATGCGCTGGCATGGAAGCTCGCGCAATCGCCCCGGCTGACGACGCTGTTCGCCGCGCCGGGAAATCCCGGCATAGCCGATCACGCCCGCATCGTCACGGTGGACCCATGCGATCCCGCCGCCGTCGTCGCCTTCGCGCGTGACAATGCCGTCGGGCTGGTCGTCGTCGGGCCGGAACAGCCGCTCGTCGCCGGGGTGGCCGATGCGCTTGCCGCGGCCGGCGTGCCGGTGTTCGGCCCGACCGCCGCCGCCGCCCGGCTGGAGGGGTCCAAGGCCTTCACCAAGGATCTGTGCGCCCGCGAAAAGATCCCCACCGCCCCCTACGGCCATTTCGACAGCGAGGCGGATGCCCGCGCCGTGCTCGACGGTTTCGGCCTGCCCGTCGTCATCAAGGCGGATGGGCTCGCCGCCGGCAAGGGCGTCGTCATCGCCACCACCCGCGAGGAGGCGGAGGCGGCGCTGGCGGACATGTTCGGCGGCGGCTTCGGCGGGGCCGGCGCGGAGGTGGTGATCGAACGCTTCCTGGAGGGCGAGGAAGTCAGCTTCTTCGCGATCACCGATGGCGCGGCGGTGCTGCCGCTCGGCTCCGCCCAGGATCACAAGCGTGTCGGCGATGGCGATCTCGGCCCCAATACCGGCGGCATGGGCGCCTACAGCCCCGCCTCGGTCTTCACCCCCGAACTCGAGGCGCGGGTGATGGCCGAGATCGTCGAGCCGACGGTGCGGGCGATGGCCGGGGCCGGCACGCCCTATGCCGGCGTGCTCTATGCCGGGCTGATGCTCACCGCCGATGGGCCGCAGCTGATCGAATATAATGCGCGCTTCGGCGATCCGGAGGCGCAGGTGCTGATGCTCAGGCTGGAGGAGGACCTCCTCGATCTGCTGCTGGCCGCCGCCACGCAGCGGCTGGCCGGGCGCGATCGCCCGCGCCTTGCCGCGGCGCACGCGCTCACCGTCGTCCTGGCGGCAGCGGGCTATCCCGGCACGCCCCAGGCCGGGGGGGCGATCCGCAGGATCGACGCTGCCGAGGCGACCGGCGCAAAGGTCTTCCACGCCGGCACGCGCACGGTGGACGGGGCACTCGTCGCCGCCGGCGGCCGGGTGCTGAACGTCACCGCCACCGGCGCGTCGGTCGCCGATGCGCAGGCCGCCGCCTACCGCGCGGTCGATGCGATCGATTTCGCGGCCGGTTTCTGCCGCCGCGATATCGGCTGGCGCGAGATCGCCCGCGAAAAAGCGCGATAGCGCCGGCCGCGCGATTGCCTTTCGCCCTGCCAGGGCGTTGCATAGATAACGAGCCGGACCAGGCCGAGGGACGCCATGAACACCGACAGCTATTATTTCCTCGTCATTCTCGTCGTGCTCATCGCCGTCGCGGCGGTGCTGTTCGTGTGGCTGCGGCGCGACCGCACCCTGCCCGGCCCGGATGCCGATCAGACCGCGACGTCGATCGACACCGCGCCCGATCTGCGCGTCACCGCCGCAGAGGCGCTGATCGATCCTATCGTCGGCGTCCCGGCGGAGGCGATCGGCGCGCCGCCTTCCCCCGCCCCGGCCCCGGCCCCAACCGCGCCGGAGCCCGTCGCGTCCGTCGCCGTTCCGGCCGAGGCCGGGCCGCCCGAGCCCCTTACCGTCCTCAAGGGGCTCGGCCCCAAGGCGGCGGCGCGTCTGAACGAACTCGGCATCACCCGCTACGATCAGCTCGCTTCGCTCTCGGGCGCGGCGCTGTCGCACGTCGATGCGCAGATGGGGCCATTTGAGGGCCGCATCGTCCGCGATCGCTGGGTCGAGCAGGCCGGCCACCTCGCCGCCGGCGACATTGCCGGGTTCGAGGCCAAGTTCGGCAAGATCGGCGGCTGAGGCGACATGGCCGAACAGACCCCGATCGAAGCCTTCCGCCAGGTTCTCGGCGGTGCCGCGCGCGCCCTGGCGCACGAGCCGGAGGTCGAACTCGGCTTCACCGCCGATGCCCCCGCCGCCCATGCCAAGTCGCTCAAGGTGCCGATGCCGGCCCGCACGTTGCCGGCCGATCAGGTGGCGGAGGCGCGTGGCTTCGCCGACGGCTTCGCGCTCCGCCTGCGCCATCATGACGGCACCCTCCACGCCCGCCGCGCCCCGATCGAGCCTCTCGCCCGCGCCGCCTTCGACGCGATCGAGCAGGCCCGCGTCGAGGCGCTCGGATCGCGCGCGATGGAGGGGGTGCGCGCCAACCTGACGCAGGCGCTTGCCACCCGGCTGCGCTCCGATCCGCTCACCCGCGCCCGCAACCGCGACGAGGTGCCGCTCTCCTCCGCGCTCGGCCTGCTGGTCCGCGAACGGCTCACCGGGCAGGCGCCCCCGGCCGTCGCCCAGCACGGCCTGTCGCTGGTCCGCCAGTGGATCGAGGACAAGGGCGGCGCCGATCTCGACGCGCTGGAACGGATGGTCGACGATCAGGCCGGCTTCGCCAGCCTCGCCACCCGCCTGCTGGAGGATCTCGAGCTCGTCGCCGGGGAGAACCGGCCCGACGAGAGCAGCGACGATGGCGACGAATCCGAGGGCGAGGATCAGGAACAGGCCGAAACCGGCGAGGACGAGGGCGACGACCAGTCCGGCGAGGACCAGGACGAGGCGGAGAGCCGCGGCGAATCCGATCAGGATGGCGACGAGGACGGCGAAAGCCGGATGACGGACGAGGAATCGACCGACGAGACCGACGCGGATCTCGGCGACGAGGGGGACGAGGGGATGATGCCCGTCCGCCCCAACGGACCTCCGGCCGATGTGACGCCGCAATTCGACTATCGCACCTACACCAACCGCTTCGACGAGACGATCGCCGCCGACGAACTGTGCGACGAGGAGGAGCTGACGCGGCTGCGCGCCTATCTCGATCAGCAGCTGATCCACCTCCAGGGTGCCGTCACCAAGCTCGCCAACCGGCTTCAGCGCCGGCTGATGGCCCAGCAGAATCGCAGCTGGGATTTCGATCAGGAGGAGGGGATGCTCGATGCCGCCCGCCTCGCCCGCGTCGTCATCAATCCCACCCATTCGCTATCGTACAAGAGCGAGCGGGATACCGATTTCCGCGATACGGTGGTCACCCTGCTGCTCGACAATAGCGGGTCGATGCGCGGCCGTCCGATCTCCATCGCCGCGATCAGCGCCGACATTCTGGCGCGTACGCTGGAACGCTGCGGGGTGAAGACGGAGATTCTGGGCTTCACCACCCGCGCCTGGAAGGGCGGGCAATCGCGCGAGAAATGGCTGGCCGAAGGCCGCCCCCCCTCCCCCGGCCGGCTCAACGATCTGCGCCACATCGTCTCCAAGCGCGCTGACGAGCCGTGGCGCCGCGCCCGCAAGTCGCTCGGGCTGATGATGCGCGAGGGGCTGCTGAAGGAGAATCTCGACGGCGAGGCGCTGCTCTGGGCGCATAACCGGATCGTCTCGCGCAGCGAGGATCGCCGGATCCTGATGGTGATCTCGGATGGTGCGCCGGTCGATGATTCCACGCTGTCGGTCAATTCCGGCAG
>NZ_JAQGLK010000006.1 GCF_028292925.1 Sphingomonas bacterium | reverse complement strand
GCCTTCATCGGCGACGATATCGGATCGACCTCGTTGAGGAAGATCACCTCCTGGTGCGGAATGTCGGCGTGCACCGGCACTTCGTAGCTGGCCAGATCGTGATTGACGAAGAAGCCGAACCTCTTGTCCACCGCCAGATCTTCCATCAGCGCCGCGCCTGCGCCCATCGTCATCGCGCCGATCACCTGGCTGCGTGCCGCCTTGGGATTGAGGATGCGGCCCGCCGAACATACCGCCAGCATCCGCCGGATGCGAACCTCGCCCGTCAACCCGTGGACCGCGACCTCGACGAAATGGCCCGCAAAGGTCGACTGCTGATATTGCTTGTCGAGATCGCCATATTCGATGTGATCCTCCGCCGAGAATCCGGCATCCCCGGCGGCGTCCCCCAGGCTGACGCTGCGTCCCGCCGCGCGAATCCTGCCATCGGT
This sequence comes from Sphingomonas bacterium, assembly GCF_028292925.1. Lineage (GTDB taxonomy): Bacteria > Pseudomonadota > Alphaproteobacteria > Sphingomonadales > Sphingomonadaceae > JAQGLK01. Next base: position 14,488 of record NZ_JAQGLK010000006.1, on the reverse strand, counting down.
GAAGGTGGCGGTGGCCGGATCAAGCCCGGCCTTGCGCGCCAGCCCCTCGCGCAGTTTCATGCACGCGGCATAGACCCCCGCCGTGGAGTTGTTCGCGCCCCACTGCCCACCCGAACCCGCCGATACCGGAAAGTCCGAATCGCCGAGCAGCACGATCACCTTGTCCAGCGGCACGCCCATCGTCTCGGCGGCGGTCTGGGCGATGATCGTGTAGGTGCCGGTGCCGATATCGGTCATGTCGGTGGCGACGGTGATCACCCCCTTGCGATCGACGCCGACGCGCGCGGCCGACTTGGTGAGCATGTTGTTGCGGAAGCCCGCCGCCATGCCGAGCCCGATCAGCCATTGCCCGTCGCGCACCTGTGCCGGCCTGGCCTTCCGCGCGTTCCAGCCGAAGCGATCCGCACCCTGCCGCACGCAGCCGATCAGGTTGCGGTACGAATATTTGCGCGTCGGCTTTTCCGGATCGACCTGGGTATCGTTGACGATCCGGAACTCCACCGGATCCATGCCGAGCTTCTCGGCCATCTCGTCCATCGCCATTTCCAGCGCCATCAGCCCCGGCGCCTCTCCCGGTGCGCGCATCGAATTGCCCTCCGGCAGATCCATCACCGCCAGCCGCATCAGCGTCATGCGGTTCGGCCCGGCATACATCAGCTTGGTCTGCGACACGGCCGTCTCGGGCTTGCCGTCCGGCAGGTTGCCGCTGGTGCTTTCGTGGGCGATGGCGGTGATCCGGCCATCGCGGGCACAGCCGATGCGGATGCGCTGGATGGTTGCCGGGCGGTGGGTCGAGTTGTTGGCGATCAACGGGCGCTGGATCGCGATCTTGACCGGACGGCCCGCCGCCTTCGCGCCGAGCGCGGCGAGCGCCACATCCGCGCGCAGGAACAGCTTTCCGCCAAAGCCGCCGCCGATATAGGGCGAATCGATGCGGATGTTCTCCGGCTTCAGGCTCAGCGTCTTGGCCAGATCCCGCCTCGCCCAGGCGATCATCTGGTTGGACGTCCAGACCGTCAGCTTGTCGCCCTGCCATGCCGCGATGGAGGCGAACGGCTCCATCATCGCGTGCGTCTCGTCGGGCGTCGTGTAGGTCGCGTCCAGCTTCACCGGCGCGGCGGCGAAGGCGCGGTCGAAATCGCCGACCCGGTCGATCGGCGGCGCGGCGCTGCCCTCGCCGCTGCTGCCGCCTTCCAGCGGCGCGGTCGGCGCGAGCGCAGCGAGATCGTAGCGGCCCTTGCGGCGTGCATAATCGACGCGGATCAGGCTGGCGGCGGCGCGCGCCTGCTCGAACGTCTCGGCAACGACGAGGGCGATGGCCTGGTGATAATGCTGCACCCTGGCGCCGCCGAACAGGTGGGCGGTGTTCATCTCGCCCAGCGGCAGGGGCGCATGGTCGAGCGTCGAAAGCACCGCGATCACGCCGGGCGCCGCCTTGGCCACGGCGGTATCGATCGATCGGATCGTGCCGGTGGCGATCGCCGATCCGACGATGTAGCCATAGGCCTGGTTCGGGGCGACGTCGTGGCGTTCATAGGCGTAGGGTGCGGTGCCGGTGGTCTTGAGCGGCCCGTCGATCCGGTCGGTGGGCTTGCCGATCACCTTCAGCTGGTCGATCGGGTTGGTGCCCGCAGGCTGGGTAAACTTCATGCTGCGTTCCTCGCATCGGCCAGCACCGCACCGAGCGTGCGCTCGACCAGCAGCACCTTGAAGGCATTGTCCTCCGTCGGCCGGGCGCCGGCGAGCAGCCGCGATGCGACCGCCTTGGCGCCCTGCGGCAGCGCCGCCTCCGCCGCTTCGGCGCGCCATGGCTTCGGCGCGATACCGCCGATCGCGACACGGCCGGTGCCATCCGGCTGGATCACCGCCGCGACCGACACCAGAGCATAAGCGTAGGACGCGCGATCGCGGACCTTGTGGTAGAAATGCGCGCCGCCCACCGGCTTGGGCAGGGTAACGGCGGTGATCAGTTCGCCGTGGCGCAGCGTCGTCTCGATATGCGGCGTATCGCCCCACAGCCGGTGGAAGTCGGCGATAGGGATCGTCCGCGTCACCCCTTGCGGGTTCACCGTTTCGACCGTCGCATCCAGGATCCGCATGGCGACGGCCATGTCGCCGGGATGGGTGGCGATACACGCTTCGCTCGTTCCGATGATGCCGAGCGTCCGGCTGTGGCCGCCGATCGCCGCACAGCCGGAGCCGGGCCGCCGCTTGTTGCACGGCTGGTTGGTGTCGTAGAAATACTGGCAGCGCGTGCGCTGGAGAAGATTGCCCGCCGTTGTCGCCTTGTTGCGCAACTGCCCGGACGCGCCGGCCACGATCGCGCGGGAGAGAACGCCGTAATTCCGCCGTACGCGCATATCGGCGGCAAGATCGGTGTTGGTGACGAACGCGCCGATGCGCAGCCCGCCGTCCGCGGTCTCCTCGATCCGGTCGAGCTTCAGATCCTGCACGTCGACCAGGTGGCCGGGCGCCTCTATCTCCAGCTTCATCAGGTCCAGCAAGTTGGTGCCGCCGGCGATGAACTTCGCATCCGGCCGCGCCGCGACCGTCGCCGCCGCTGCCGCGGGCGAGGTCGCGCGTTCGTAGGTGAAGGGCCTCATGCCTTTGCTCCCGCGACTTCGCCCATTGCTTCCAGGATGTTCGAATAGGCGCCGCAGCGGCAGATATTGCCGCTCATCCGCTCCCGCATTTCCTCGTTGGTGATCTGCGGACGGGCGGTGAGATCGGCAGTGGCGTGGCTGGGGATGCCCGCGCGGATCTCGTCGATCACCGACACCGCCGAGCAGATCTGGCCGGGTGTGCAATAGCCGCACTGATAGCCGTCATGCTTGATGAAGGCGGCCTGCATCGGGTGGAGATCGCCGGGCGTGCCGAGCCCCTCGATCGTGGTGATCCTGTCGCCCTGGTGCATCACGGCGAGGCTCAGGCAACTGTTGATCCGCCGGCCCTCCACCATCACCGTGCACGCGCCGCACTGGCCATGATCGCACCCCTTCTTCGTGCCGGTGAGCCGCAGATGTTCGCGCAGCACGTCCAGCAAGGTGGTGCGGGTATCGACTTCCAGATCGCGGCGGCGGCCGTTCACCGTCATCGTCACCTTCGCCAGCGACGGGGCGGGTTGCTGTCGCACCGGCTGCGCGCCGGCCGGGGGCGAGACCGTCAGCGCCGCCGTGACGGCACCGCCCGCCAGGACTCCGCGCCGGGAAACATCGAGATCGCCGGATACATCCATGGCGCCGTTCCTTCTTTTCACGTGTGGAACGCCCCCCGAGGACGCGCTCCGGGCACTGGCGACAGCCAACACTGGGTTGCGGCCGCCTGAAGACGCCCGCACATCGCACTGCACAACGCTCGGGAGCGAACTTGTGCCTCGCGCGTCGCCGTTCGGGCGGAAAAGACGGTGGCGTAGGATGGGGCGGGTGCCGGATGCGGTGGCGCCGGGCCGCTTCGGAAAGCCACATGGGCAGAATCAGGCTCGTTCCGGGAAAGCCGACGATGCTGTTCGCGCGGCTCCCCGCTTCCATCAGCCGCGCGGCTTGACCCGCGGCACCTGCCTCCCGCACAAGCCGTGTTTGATGCCGCGCCGAGCCGCACCCATTCGATCCAGGCCGCGCAGGCGGCGCGCGGGCGGCCCGCTCCGCACCCTTCGCTCCGTGCTGATCCTCGTTTCGGCGGCCTTGCTGCTCCGTTCGGTCGTCGTCGCGCCGTTCGCCATTCCATCCGAGTCGATGCTGCCGCTGCTGCGGATCGGAGACGTTCTGCTGGTGGCGAAGTGGCCATATGGCTGGTCGCGCTACAGCTTCCCGCTGGCCCCGCCGATCTTCTCCGGCCGGTTGTTCGGGCAGGCGCCGGCACGCGGCGACGTGGTGGTGTTCCGCAACCCCGCCGATCCGGACGCGACCTATATCAAGCGCGTGATCGGCCTGCCCGGTGACCGGATTGGGATGCGCCGCGGGGCGCCGGTCCTGAACGGCAAGGCCGTGCCGCAGATCCGCGTCGCCGATCTGCTCGTCCCGGTCACGCCCGGCACCCCCTGCCGCGAAGAGGTGGGGCTGGCGCTGCGGCGGGAGCGGCAACCCGACGGCACGGTCGCCTGCCGCTATCCCCGCTACCGCGAGACGCTGCCCGGCGGCCGCACCTACGATGTGGTCGATCTCGGTCGCGTCGCGCCGGCGGACGACGTCGATCCCGTCCGCGTCCCGCCCGGCCGCTATTTCCTGCTCGGCGACAATCGCGATCGATCGATCGATAGCCGCTTTCCGGTTTCTTCCGGAGGCGGGATCGGCATGGTCCCGGCGGAGAACCTTCTCGGCCGCGCCTGGCTGCTGTTCTTCTCCAGCGACGGCAGTGCCGAACTCCTGAAGCCATGGACGTGGTGGGCGGCAACCCGCGACGACCGGATCGGCGCGTCGCTCTGAGGACGATGCGGAACGGCAACGTCCCGCGCGTCGTTTCCGTATTCGGGGCTGCCGTCAGGCGCAGCCCGACCAGGAGAAGATCATGACGGACGATCGATCGAACAGCGACGCTCCGCGCGGCGGGAACAATCCATGGGGCGCGGGCGCCGGCTTCACCGGCAACCCGGCAGAGCAGATCACCCAGTCGCTGAAGACGGTGAACGAGGCGCTCAAGACCGCCAGCGAGCGGGTGGCAAGCACCAGCCAGGAGGTTGGCCTTTGCGCGATCCGCCAGGCCGAGCAGAATACGCAGCAGCTGTTCGATACGCTGCGCGCGATGGCCGCCACCACCAGCCCGCGCGAAGTGACCGAGCTCTACACCCGGTTCGTCAGCGAATCTGCCAAGAGCCACGCCGCACAGCTGCGCGAGATGGGCGAACTTCTCGCCCGCACCAGCCGGGAGGCGTGGACGCCGGTGACCGATGCGCTGGCCAAGGCGCAGACGCCCCAATAACCGGGGAGCGACGCCAAAGTAGCTGTTTGCACGCGCCGCGCCGCTCGGCCATGAAGCGATCATGTTCGATGCGGTGCGATCTTCCAGTCTGTTCCTGCCCTGGCTGCCCGATCGGCATCGGGCGGCAGGGCAATGAGCAGCGGCGCCGGCGGCTGGTCGTTCGCGATTGATCGCGGCGGCACCTTTACCGATATCGTCGCCCGGACGCCCGGCGGCATGCTCGTCACCGCCAAGCTGCTCTCGTCCGATCCGGCGCGCTACGACGATGCTGCCGTAGCGGGCATCGCCGCCATGCTGGCCAGGCATGGTGGCGGTACGGTCGATTCGGTGCGGATGGGCACCACCGTGGCCACGAATGCCCTGCTGGAGCGCCAGGGCGAGCCGGTCGTCCTGGCGATCACCCGTGGGCTCGGCGACGCGCTTCGCATCGGCCACCAGGCGCGGCCCGATATCTTCGCACGCGACATCCGCCTGCCGGAGCCGATCTACGGCCACGTCATCGAGATCGACGAGCGTATGTCCGCGGCGGGCGAAACGCTGGTCCCGATCGACATCATCGCGGCGGAGGCGGCGCTGCGGGCCGCGTTCGATGCGGGCTACCGCGCGGTCGCCATCGTCCTGATGCACGGCTGGCGCTGGACCGCGCACGAGGCGGCAGTGGCCGATCTGGCGCGCGGCATCGGCTTCACCCAGGTTTCGACCGGACATGAGGCGAGCCCGCTCGTCCGGCTCATCGGGCGCGGCGACACCACCGTGGTGGACGCCTATCTCTCCCCCGTCCTGCGCCGTTACGTCGATCATGTGGTGGCAGCGATCGGCGGCGAGACCCGGCTGTCCTTCATGCAATCCAGCGGTGGGCTGGCGGCGGCGGATGCGTTTCGCGGCAAGGATGCGATCCTCTCCGGCCCGGCCGGGGGCATCGTCGGGATGGTCCGCACCGCCGCGCAGGCCGGTTACGATCGGCTGATCGGGTTCGATATGGGCGGCACCTCCACCGACGTGTCGCATTACGCCGGCAGCTTCGAGCGGACGCAGGAGACGATCGTCGCCGGCGTGCGGGTGCGTGCGCCGATGCTGCAGATCCACACCGTCGCCGCGGGCGGCGGATCGGTCTGCCGCTTCGACGGGGCACGGCTGCGCGTCGGCCCCGAATCGGCGGGCGCGGTGCCCGGACCGGCCTGCTACCGGCGCGGCGGCCCGCTCACCGTTACCGACTGCAACGTGCTGCTCGGCAAGATCCGCCCGGAACACTTCCCCGCACTCTTCGGCGCGGACGGGGATCAGCCGATCGACCCGGACGTGGTTGTGGAGAAGTTCGCCGCCCTGGCCGCCGAGATCGTCGCCGCGACCGGCCGGCAGATGGCGCCGCGCGATATCGCGGAGGGGTTCCTGCGCATCGCGGTCGACAACATGGCGCGCGCGATCAAGCAGATATCGGTCGCGCGGGGGCACGATGTCACCCGCTACACGCTTTCCTGCTTCGGCGGCGCGGGTGGGCAGCATGCCTGCATGGTGGCCGATGCGCTGGCCATACCGCGGGTGATGGTCCACCCGCTCGCCGGCATCCTCTCCGCCTACGGCATCGGCCTGGCCGACATGGCCGAGCTTCGCCAGCAGACAGTCGGCGTGCCGCTGGCAGACGCGGCGGAGCCGGTCGCCGCGATCCTTGCCTCGCTGGAGGCGCAGGCCCGCACCGCACTCGTCACGCAGGGTGGCTGGGCCGGCGAGGTCGCCGTCCGGCAGCGCGTGGCGCTCCGCTACGAAGGCAGCGACAGCAGCATCGAGGTGGAGCTCGACGCGCCCGCGGCAATGCGCGCCGCGTTCGAGGGGCTCCACCGCGCCCGCTTCGGCTTCGCTACCGCCGAAGCCGAAGTCATCGCGGAAACCGCCATCGTCGAGGCGATCGGGCACGCCCCCGTCCTGACGCCGGCCGCGGCGGCGGGCACCGCAGAGGCGGTCGCGCGCGAGACGCCGTCGCCCCGCGATGGCGTCGTCGATCGCAGCGATCTCGCCCCCGGCGATGTGCTGCACGGCCCGCTGCTGATCGTCGATGCCTCCGCTACCACCGTCGTCGAACCGGGCTGGCGGGCCACGGTGGACGCGCACGCCAACCTGATCCTGGAACGCACCGCGCCGCGCGCGCTTGCCGGCCCGGCCGGCGGCGATGCGGATCCGGTGATGCTGGAGATCTTCAACAACCTGTTCATGGCCATCGCGGAGGAGATGGGCGTCGCGCTCCAGAACACCGCCTCGTCGGTCAACATCAAGGAACGGCTCGATTTCTCCTGCGCGCTGTTCGACGCAGAGGGTGCGCTGATCGCCAACGCGCCGCACATCCCCGTCCACCTCGGATCGATGGGGGACAGCATCCGCACGATCATCGCCTCGCGCGGGGCCGGGGCTGACGGGCGGCCGCGCGACGGGCGGGGGATGCTGCCGGGTGACGCCTATGTGCTGAACGATCCCTATCATGGCGGCACCCACCTGCCCGACATCACCGTGATCGTGCCGGTGTTTGCCGAGGATGCCGACGACGCCCCGGCCTGGTACGTCGCCGCGCGCGGGCACCATGCCGATATCGGCGGCATCGCCCCCGGATCGATGCCGCCCGACAGCACGAACATCGCGGAGGAAGGCGTGATGATCGACGATGCGCTGCTCGTCGATGCCGGGCGCTTCCTGGAAACGGAGATGCGCGCGCTGCTCGGCACGGGGCGGTGGCCGGCGCGCAATCCCGATCGCAACATCGCCGATCTTCAGGCGCAGGTCGCCGCCTGCGCGCACGGCAGCGCCGAACTCCGCCGCATCGCCCGCGAATATGGGCGCGACACCGTGGACGCCTATATGGCGCGGGTGCTCGCCAATGCCGAGGAGGCGGTGCGCGCGCTGCTCGGCCGCCTGCGTGACGGACGGTTCGACTATGCGATGGACAATGGCGCGCGGATCGTCGCCACGGTGACGATCGATCCCCTGGCCCGCAGCGCGACGATCGACTTCAGCGGCACATCGGCGCAGCGGCCCGACAATTTCAATGCGCCCTATTCGATCTGCCGCGCCGCCGCGCTCTACGTGGTCCGCACGCTGGTCGACGATGCGATCCCGATGAACGATGGGTGCCTGCGGCCGATAACCTTGATCGTGCCCGAGGGATCGATGCTCCGCCCGCACTTTCCGGCCGCCGTCGTCGCCGGCAATGTCGAGACGAGCCAGGTGCTGTGCGATGCCTTGTTCGCCGCGTTCGGGGCGCTGGCGCCGTCGCAGGGGACGATGAACAACTTCACTTTCGGCGACGAGGAGCGCCAATATTACGAGACGATCGCCGGCGGCGCGGGCGCGGGGCCGGGGCACCATGGCGCGAGCGCGGTGCAGACGCACATGACGAACAGCCGGCTGACCGATCCGGAAATCCTCGAGACGCGCTTTCCAGTGCTTGTCGAACGGTTTGCGATCCGGCGCGGATCGGGCGGCGCGGGGCGGTGGCGCGGCGGGGACGGAGTGGAGCGGCACATCCGCTTCCGCGAGCCGCTGCACGCCGCAATCCTTTCCAACCGGCGCGCGGTGGCGCCTGCCGGGCTATGCGGCGGCGGCGATGCGCTGCCCGGTATCAACCGCATCCGCCGCGCCGACGGCCGGGAGGAAGCCCTGGCCGCCACCGCCTCTGCCGAAATGGCGCCGGGCGATACCTTCATCATCGAGACGCCGGGCGGCGGCGGGTTCGAAGCGGCCGGAGAATGACCGACTGGCTGATCCTTTCGGGCATTCCCGTCGTGGTGATCGGGTTCATGCTGCGGCTGAACCCACTTCTGGTCGTCACCGCCGCCGCCTTCGCCACCGGCCTTGGCGCCGGGCTCGCGCCGGTGACGGTGGTTGCCGCGTTCGGCAAGGCGTTCAACGACAATCGCTACGTCAGCCTCATCTGGATCGTGCTGCCGGTGATCGGCCTGCTCGAACGCTATGGACTGCAGCAGCGCGCGCGCGGCCTGATCGCGGCGATGCGCGGGGCCACCGCCGGCCGGCTGCTGATCGGCTACCTGCTGCTGCGGCAGATCACCGCCGCGCTCGGGCTTAACTCGGTCGCCGGCCAGGCACAGACGGTCCGACCGCTGGTGGCGCCGATGGCGGAGGCCGCGGCCGAGCAGAGCCACGGCCCCCTCGACGACGACAGCCGGGACGAGGTGCGCGCCTTTGCCGCCGCCACCGACAATGTCGGGCTGTTCTTCGGGGAGGATATCTTCCTCGCCATCGCGTCGATCCTCCTGATCAAGGGCTTCCTGGAGCAGAACGGCATCCTGCTCGCGCCGCTCGAACTATCGGTATGGGCGATCCCGACGGCGATCCTGGCGTTCCTGATTCACGCGGGCCGGCTGCTGCGCCTGGACCGCCGGCTGGGGCGGCGCGCGCCGCGATGATCGGGCTGCCCGCGCTCTACACGCTGGCCGGCGCGATGTTCGCCAGCTTCGCCCTGCTGGGGGCACGGGATCGCACCAACACGAAACGGCTGGGCAACGCCGCTTTCTGGGGGCTGCTCAGCGTCAGCTTCCTGGCCGGCGATCGCATCGGGGATCTCGGCAACGGCATCCTCGTCCTGGCCCTGGTGGCGCTCGCCGGGTGCGGTGCGCTCGGCCGCGGGGCACCCGGGACGACGACACCGGAGGAGCGATCCGCCTTCGCCGCGGCGCTCGGCAACCGCCTGTTCGCGCCGGCGCTGATCATCCCGGCAACCGCCCTTGCCGGAACGTTCGCCCTGAAGCACGTGCCGTTCGTCGATCCCCGGCAGGTCACGCTGGTGTCGCTGGGCCTCGGCGTGCTGATCGCGCTCGCCGCGGCTGGGGCGTGGCTGCGGCCGCCGCCCCTTGCCCCGCTGGAGGAGGGCCGGCGGTTGATCGATTCGGTAGGCTGGGCGGCGGTGCTGCCGCAGATGCTGGCGGCGCTGGGCGCCGTGTTCGCGATTGCGGGCGTCGGCGATGTGCTGGGCGGGCTCGCCGGCACGATCATCCCGGCCGGAAACCTGTTCGCCGCGGTCGTCGCGTTCGGGCTGGGGATGGCGGTGTTCACGATGATCATGGGCAACGCCTTTGCCGCATTCCCGGTGATCATGGCGGCGATCGGCCTGCCGATCCTGATCCGCGGCCATGGCGGCGATCCCGCCGTCGTCGCCGCGATCGGCATGCTCGCCGGCTTCTGCGGCACGCTGATGACGCCGATGGCGGCCAACTTCAACATCGTCCCCGCCGCCTTGCTCGAGCTGAAAGACCGAAGCGCCGTGATCCACGCGCAGATCGGCACCGCGCTGCCGCTGCTGATCGCCAATATCCTCCTCATCTACTTCGCGGGGTTTCGATGACCCGAACGCTCGATCCCGTCACCGCCGATCGCTTCGCACGCATCGCCCTCGGCCACGTCACCCGCGAATATCCGCACAAACTGGATCATGTGCTGAGCGGGGCGGAAGATGCCCTGCCGCCGTCCTTGCTGCACCCGATCTTCTTCGGCAGCTTCGACTGGCACAGCTGCGTGCACGGATACTGGATGCTTCTGCGGCTGCTGCGGCGGTTTCCCGCGATGCCCGCCGCCGCCGACATCACCGCGCTGGCCGATGCCATGCTGGTGCCCGCCAAGGTCGCGGTGGAGCGCGCCTATCTCGACCGGCCGGGATCGGCGGGGTTCGAGCGGCCCTATGGCTGGGCGTGGCTGCTGGCGCTGCACGGCGAAGCGGCGCGGCACGATGCGATGTGGGGTGACGCGCTTGCCCCTCTTGCCACGGCATTCGCCGCCCGGTTCCGAAGCTTCCTGCCGAAGCTCAGCTATCCGATCCGCACCGGCACCCACTTCAACACGGCCTTCGCGATGGTGCTGGCGCTCGACTGGGCCGAGGCCCACGATCCCGCGCTTGCCGGGCTGATCCGCGCCCGCGCGATCGACTGGTTCGGCGGCGATCGCAACTGTCAGGCGTGGGAGCCGGGCGGCGACGAGTTCCTCTCGCCGGCGTTGATCGAGGCGCTGTGCATGGCGCGGATACTCGGGCGCGACTTCCCGGACTGGTTCGCGGGTTTCCTGCCCGATTTGGCCCAGGGTGCGCCGGCAACCCTTCTCGCCCCGGCCTTCGTCTCGGATCGGTCGGACGGCAAGATCGCCCACCTCGACGGCTGCAATCTCAGCCGGGCCTGGTGCTGGCGGGCGATCGCGCCGTCGTTGCCCGCCGAACAGGGCGCGATCGCCCGCGCGGCGGCCGATCGCCACCTCGACGCCAGCCTGCCCCACATCGCCGGTGACTATATGGGCGAACACTGGCTGGCGACGTTCGCCACCCTGGCGCTGGAGGCCTAGGCCAGTTCCAGTTCCGGCAAGGCGGTCAGGCCGCGCTGGCGAAGCAGCCCGCTCTCGTCGGGCGCGCGCCCGCGAAAGGCGATGAAGCTCTCCATCGGATCGCGCGAATCGCCGAACGCCAGCACCTGCCGGCGGAAGCGATCGGCCAGCGCCGCATCGAACAGGTCGCCGGTCTCGATGAAGGCTTCGAACGCATCGCCGTCCAGCACCTCGGCCCACAGATAGCTGTAATAGGCGCTGGCATAGCCGCCATCGAAGATATGGCTGAAGCAGGGCAGGCGATGGCGCATCCCGATCCCCTCGGGGATGCCGATCCGCGCCAGTTCCTCCGCCTCGAAAACCCTGGCGTCGAACCCGGCAAAGCCCGTCCGCCGGTGCAGCGCCAGATCGAGCATCGCCGAGGCGAGGAACTCGACGGTGGCATGGCCCTGGCCCGCCACGTCGGCGCGGGCGATCCCGGCGATCAGCGCGTCCGGCATGCCGAGGCCGCGCAGGATCTCCGGCGCGACGATCCAATGCTCCATGATCTTGCTGGGGAACTCGACGAAGTCGCGGCATACCGCCGTTCCCGCCAGGCTGGGATAGGTGACGTCAGACAGGAGCGCATGCAGCGCGTGGCCGAATTCGTGGAACAGGGTCCGCGCCTCGTCGATCGCCAGCAAAGCCCTGGCCCCCGGTTGCGGCCTGGCGAAATTGGCGACGGTGTAGACGATCGGAGCGACGGCGCCGTCCATTTTCTCCTGCACGCGGAGCGATCCCATCCACGCGCCGCCGTGCTTTTCGGGGCGGGCATGATAATCGGTGTAGAGCAGGCCGACTGCGCCGCCGTCCGCGTCGGTCACCTCCCAGGCCCGAACATCCGCCTGATAGACCGCTACATCCTGTCTTGCGCCGAAGCGAAGCCCGTAGAGCCGCCCTGCCACGTCGAACGCCGCTGCGCGCACGGCATCGAGATCGAGATACGCCGCCACCGCCGCGCCATCCAGAGCGTAGCGTTCGCGGCGGATCCGCTCGGCATAGAACAGCCAGTCCCAGGGGGCGAGGATCGCGCCGGGGCGCTCGGCATCCATCAGCGCCTGCAACTCGTCCCGCTCGACCTGTGCGTGCGCCTTGGCGGGCGCCCAGACCCGCTCCATCAGCGCCGCCGCGGCATCCGGGGTGCGCGCCATGCTGTCGGCCAGCTTGAAATCTGCATAGCTGCCGAAGCCCAGCATCCCTGCGCTTTCCAGGCGGAGCGCGGCGATCTCGGCGATCAGCGGGTTGTTGTCGAACGCGCCGCCGTCGCACCGGCTGGTGAAGCCGCGCCACAGCGTCTCGCGCAGATCGCGCCGGGTGGCGAAGGTGAGGAACGTCTCCACCTCGCCGCGGTCCAGCCCCAAGGCGTAGCGCCCGGCCTGCCCGATCCGCTCGGCCCGGCGGGCGGCGGCATCGATCGCGGCGGCGGGCAGCCCTTCCAGATCATCGGCGTCGGCCAACATCGTGAAAGCCTGGGTGGCGGCCAGGATGTTCTGCCCGAACTGCACCGACAACTCCGCGAGCCGGGCATCGATCGCGGCGAAGCGGAGCTTGGCCGCCCCGTCCAGCAGCGCCCCGCCCCGCACCATCCGATCGTAGCTGTTCTCGACCAGGCGGGTCTGCTCCGCCGTCAGGTCGAGCGCACCGCGATTTTCCCATACCGAGGCGACCCGCGCGAACAGCCTGGGATCATGCCCGATCTCGCTGGCATGGCGGCTGGATACGGCGGAGACCCACTGCTCGATGGCGCGGATCCCTTCCGTGCCGTGCGCGGAGGACAGCGCCCAGAACAGCCGGCGGACCCGCGCCAGCGCCTCGCCCGCGCGCTCCAGCGCCTCGATCGTGTTGGCAAAGTCGGGCGCGGCAGGATCGGTGGCGATCGCCTCGATTTCCGCACGATGGCCGGCCATCGCGGCTTCCAGTGCCGGGCGGAAATGCTCCGGCCGGATCCGATCGAACGGCGGCGCCGCGAACGGCCCCTCCCAGGGCTCCAGCAGCGGGTTGGTGTCGCCGGTGTCGCGCACGTCGGTCATCTCGGAAATCATCCTGTCGGGCAGCGGGCCGGCGCGGCGTTCAGCGATCGCGGCGCTCGTCTCGTTCCTCGCGGGCGCGTTCGCGGGCCTCCTTGCGCTGTTCCTTGCGGATCCGCGCCTCTTCCTTGCGCATCATCCGGCCGCGGTTGCGATCCGATTCGGCCTGGCTGGTGGTTGTCCAGTCGACCGCCTTGCCGGCGGCGTGGACAGGCAGGCTGACGACATCGATCGCCGTGCGCGCCAGGCATCCGCTCAGCGACAGGGCCAGCATGGCCGAGATCAGGATCCGCATCGAACGCACTCCACCGCAATCGAGAGCGCCTCTTACCAGCAGCCCGCGCGATGGCCCAACGCTTTCGGCTCCTCAAGGCCGGCGGCATCGGCTAACAGCCCCGCGGCTTCACCGGAGATGAATCACCTGATGACCCAGCGCTCGATCGGCCCACTCCAGACCCGCGCCATCGGCTTCGGCTGCATGAGCCTCAGCCACGCTTATGGCGCCCCGCCCGCGCCCGAGGATGCCGCGCGCGTGCTGCACGCCGCGCTCGACATGGGATATGACTTCCTCGACACCGCCGCACTCTACGGCTTCGGCGCGAACGAACGGCTGATCGGCGAAACGCTGAAGGCGCGCCGCGGCGAATATGTCCTCGCCTCCAAGTGCGGCATGACAGGCGTGAACGGCACCCGCGTCATCGACGGCCGGCCCGAGACGCTGCGCGCCACCATCGACGAGAGCCTGCAACGGCTCCAGGTCGAGGTGATCGACCTCTATTATCTCCACCGCCTGGATTTCACCGTGCCGATCGAGGAGTCCGTCGGTGCGCTGGCCGAGATGGTGCAGGCCGGCAAGATCCGCGCGATCGGCCTGAGCGAGGTTTCCGCAGCGACGATCCGGCGGGCCCACGCCGTCCACCCGATCGCCGCTGTGCAGAACGAATATTCGCCCTGGTCGCGCAACGTGGAGATCGGCGTGCTCGCGGCGACGCGGGAGATCGGCGCGGCTCTCGTTGCGTTCTCGCCGGTCGCACGGGGCTTTCTGGCGGATGCGATCCACGCCTTCGATCAGTTACAGGATCGCGATATCCGCCGCGGCATGCCGCGCTTCCAGCCCGGCAATATCGAGGGCAACCTGACCCTCCTGGCCGAGTTTCGCGATCTTGCCGCGCAGGTCGGCTGCACCCCGGCCCAGCTGGCCC
>NZ_JAQGLK010000192.1 GCF_028292925.1 Sphingomonas bacterium | reverse complement strand
TGCTCTCTGCCGCAATGTGGCGTCACATGCGACTTCTGTGATGGCGGCGATGCGGACGGGCACGTCCGGCCTGCGGACGCTGCGACGCGGGCGGGAGGCCTGGAGAAGCGCGGCGCGGCACGCTTTGTATCGTGCGCTGCGGATCGAAGGGGCGGGGCGGGCGGGTCGCCGATTCACCCGCCGGGGCGGCATCGCCGGGCCAGCCAAGGTGGCTGTCCGCTTCGACCTCGACGATCCGCAACGCCCGGTGGGGGAGCCCCTCCGCATAAAGCGCATAGCGCCGCGGCCCCGCAGCCTCGTCCGCCCGTCCGCGCAGCACGCGACGGGCCTCCAGCCCCAGCAGCCCGCTCAGTATGCAACTTGCAAGCATCCACCACATCGCCGGTCTCCCGACGTTAAGATGCCGTTAGCGCAAGCCGGGGGCGAGCATCGATCGATCCGATGCGGTGGCAGCGGAGGGAGAGCGCGCCGTTCCGGATGAAGCCCGAAACGGCGCGGCGGCGGCGCGATGAGCCGCCGATCCTGCCGTTGCGCTTGATGGCATGTCCACTGCCACACATATAGGCTGGCAAGACCCGGCTTCCGCCGGTGCCGTTCGGAGTATGCATGAGCGAGTTTCTTCCCGTCCTGCCGCTGCGTGACATTGTCGTGTTCCCGCAGATGATCGTCCCCCTGTTCGTCGGCCGCGACAAATCGGTGGCCGCGCTCGAAAGCGCGATGGCGGCGGACAAGTCCATCTTTCTGGTCGCGCAGCTCGACCCCGCCGAGGACGATCCCGACCGCGAGGCGCTGTACGATCTGGGCGTCGTCGCCACGGTGCTGCAGCTGCTGAAGCTGCCGGATGGCACTGTCCGCGTGCTGGTCGAGGGGCGGCAGCGCGCCAGCCTCGAATCGCTGGAGACGACCGGCGAGCATCTCTCCGCGACCATCGCGCTGGTCGAGGACGTCGAGGGCGAGACGGGCGAGACCACGGCGCTGATGCGATCCGTGATCGAGCAGTTCGAGAATTACGCGCGTCTCAACAAGAAGATGCCGTCCGAGACCGCGGTGCAGCTCGGCCAGATCGAGGATGCGTCGCGGCTGGCCGATGCGGTGGCGGCTAACATCAACATCAAGGTCTCCGAAAAGCAGGCGCTGCTCGTCGAGCTGGACGCTGCGCGCCGGCTGGAAATGGCGTTCGCCTTCATGGAAGGCGAACTCGGCGTGCTGCAGGTCGAGAAGAAGATCCGTAGCCGCGTGAAGCGCCAGATGGAGAAGACGCAGCGCGAATATTACCTCAACGAGCAGTTGAAGGCGATCCAGCGCGAGCTTGGCAATGGCGAGGGCGAGGAGGCCGGCGACGAGATCGCCGAGATCGCCGGACGCATCGCCAAGCTGAAGCTTTCGAAGGAAGCGCGCGACAAGGCGACGGCCGAGCTGAAGAAGCTCAAGACGATGGCGCCGATGTCTGCCGAGGCGACGGTGGTGCGCAACTATCTGGACGTGCTGCTGGGCCTGCCGTGGGGCAAGAAGAGCAAGATCCGCAAGGACATCGCCGCCGCGCAGGCGGTGCTGGACGAGGATCATTACGGGCTTGAGAAGGTCAAGGACCGGATCATCGAGTATCTGGCGGTTCAGGCGCGGACCAACAAGCTGAAGGGGCCGATCCTGTGCCTCGTCGGCCCGCCGGGCGTCGGCAAGACCTCGCTCGGCCGGTCGATCGCGAAGGCCACCGGGCGTGAGTTCGTGCGCCAGTCGCTCGGCGGCGTGCGCGACGAGGCCGAGATCCGCGGCCACCGCCGCACCTATATCGGTTCGCTGCCCGGCAAGATCGCGACCAACCTGCGCAAGGCCGGCACGTCCAACCCGCTGTTCCTGCTCGACGAGATCGACAAGCTCGGCCAGGATTTCCGCGGCGACCCGGCCTCGGCCCTGCTCGAGGTGCTGGATCCCGAGCAGAACAGCAAGTTCCAGGATCATTATCTGGAGGTGGATTACGACCTGTCGGACGTCATGTTCGTAACGACCGCCAACTCGCTGAACCTGCCGCAGCCTCTGCTCGATCGCATGGAGATCATCCGGCTGGAGGGCTATACGGAGGATGAGAAGGTCGAGATCGCGCGCAAGCATCTCGTCGCCAAGCAGATCGAATCGCACGGCCTGAAAGCCGGCGAGTTCGTGCTGACCGACGGCGGGCTGCGCGATCTGATCCGCTTCTACACGCGGGAGGCCGGCGTCCGCACGCTGGAGCGGGAAATCGCCAAGCTTGCCCGCAAGGCGCTGCGCCGGATCCTGGAAGGCAAGGCCAGCCAGGTGGAGGTTACGTCCGACAATCTCGACGAGTTTGCGGGGGTGCGAAAGTACCGCTTCGGCGTCGGCGAGGAGGAGGACCAGATCGGCGCCGTCACCGGGCTCGCCTGGACGGAAGTCGGCGGTGAACTGCTGACGATCGAGGCGGTCACCGTCCCCGGCAAGGGGTTGGCCAAGACCACCGGCAAGCTGGGTGAGGTGATGCAGGAATCGGTCGCCGCGGCGTGGTCGTTCGTGAAGGCGCGCTCGCCCAGCTACGGCATCAAGCAGAGCCTGTTCGCCCGCAAGGACATCCACATCCATCTGCCGGAGGGGGCGACGCCGAAGGACGGGCCGTCGGCCGGTATCGGCATCACCACCGCAATCATCTCGACCCTCACCGGCATTCCGGTACGGCGCGAGATCGCGATGACCGGCGAGGTGACGCTGCGTGGGCGGGTGCTGCCGATCGGCGGGCTGAAGGAGAAGCTGCTGGCCGCGCTGCGCGGCGGCATCACCACCGTGCTGATCCCGCAGGAGAACGAGAAGGACCTCGCCGAAATCCCGGCCAACATCCGGGAGGGGCTGAAGATCATCCCCGTCGCCCATGTCGACGAGGTGCTGGCGCTGGCGCTTGCCGAGCCGCTGGTGCCGATCGAATGGACCGACGCGGATGAACTGCTGGCGACCCAGCCGCCGCAGGCGCTGCCGACGGCGGGCGAGGCGGGATCGGCCATCCACCACTAAGGTGGATCGGCTGCGGTTACGGATCGGCGCGCACGGCTTTCGCCGTGCCGCCGAAACGACCGCTTTTCTTTGACAGTCAGACGGGCGCTGCCCTTAGATGGAGATCGGGGGCCGCCTGCGAATCTCACGGGGCGTCGATAGTGTATGGGGGCGTTCGCATGAACAAGCAGGAGCTGATCGGGTCCGTCGCGGAAGTAACCGGGCTGAGCCGCAGCGACGCGATCAAGGCGGTGGACAGCGTTTTCGAGATCATCAGCGACCGGCTGCAGCGCGGCGACGAGGTGCGGCTGGTCGGCTTCGGGACGTTCACCGTCAGCAAGCGCAAGGCCTCGACCGGTCGGAACCCGCGCACCGGCGAGCCGATGAAGATCCAGGCGTCGTCGCAGCCCAAGTTCAAGCCGGGCAAGAATCTGAAGGATGCGGTGAACGTCTGATCCGCAGGATCAGACGCGCCGGAAGGCTGGACAAGCCGGGCACGGCTGGCTATTCGCGTCCCCCGGACGGGGTGGGTGACTATCCCGGTTCGGCCAGGAAGCGTGGGCGCATAGCTCAGTGGTAGAGCACTGTGTTCACACCGCAGGGGTCGCAGGTTCAAACCCTGCTGCGCCCACCACGCTTTCTCCCTGCGCCGTGTGAACGGCACTCGATCAGTTATGATGGCGACGCGGGCGAACGCACCGTTCACGCCCGCATCGCTACGATCAGCCTGGGCTCGCCACCGGCGATAGCGGCACGTTCACGATCCGCCGGTCCCCAAGCGACCGGAGGCGGGCGGCGTCCGGTCCGGTGCGCGGCGTAGAGTGCCGATTTGCCACCGCGGCAACGATCAGCATTCGGCGGCGACCCGCTCCCCGGGCAGATGCAGGTAGCTGCTGTCAAAGTCTCCGGCCGCGGCGAGTTTCTTCCAGTCCGCTATCCTCACGGACCGCTGGGCTCGTGCGATCAGTCCCTCCTGTCGCAACGCCTGCAGGGTCCGGTTGACGTGCACGGACGTGAGCCCGGTGCAATCCGCAAGCTGCTCCTGTGTCATCGGCAGCTCATAATCCGTCTGCTTGCCGAGCCCTGCCGATTCGAGCCGCAGAGCAAACTCACAGAGGAGATGCGCCACCCGCGTTTTCGCGTCGCGGCGGCCCACGTTCGCGATCCACTCGCGGAAGATCGCCGCGTCCACGATCGTGTCGTACCACATGGCCAGGCCGATTGCCGGGCGCTCGAAGGCGATCCTGGTGATCGCTTCACGCGGGATGAGCGCGATCTCGCAGGTTGTCAGCGCCTGAACGCTATGATCCGCCTTGCCGACGATCGCGTTCTGAAGATCGACCATGTCGCCGGGCATGTGGATCGAGAAGATCTGGCGACCGCCGCCGCCGACGATCTTGTACCGGAAGGCAAAGCCTTCCCGCAAAAGGCACGAATGGGTCACCCTATCCGTTTCGCGCACGAGATACTGATTTGGCGCGACCGTCCTGCGCGTGTGGGGCAGGGCCAGGAGAGCGTCGCGATCCTCTTCGCCAAGCGTCGCCCAGCAATCCAGCTTTCGCAGCATCGGGGCGAGCGGGGACGGGATCGGATTGGTCATTGAGATCCTCCGCGAGCGTAGCGGAGTGCCACGTAAGGGTGGGGGATTGCTAACAATGTTTAGAAACACATCTATAACTTATGCTACTTACATCTCCGGATCGCGGGCCGGTCAGCCCAGGCCGGGCGGAGTGCGTCGCCGGTCGCCTGTCCCTCGATCTTCGTAGCCGCTGTCGATCGCCTGCGATCCCGTAAGCGCCTCAATCCGTCGGTTGGGGCGTCAGGTGCAGATAACGCTGGTTGAAGTCGCCCACGCTGCGCAGCCGCTGCCAGTCCGGAAAGCTGATGTTGCGCTTCGTGCGCTTCACCAATCCGTCCGCTTCGAGCGCTTTCAGCGTTCGGTTGACGTGGACCGGGGTGAGGCCAACCACGTCGGCAAGCTGTTCCTGCGTCATCGGCAGCTCATAGCCGTAATCCGTCGCCAAGCCTTCGCTATCGAGGCGGACGGCAAGCTCGCACAGGAGGTGCGCAATCCGGGAACGTGAGTCTCGCCTGCCGACATTGAGCACCCATTCCCGGAAGATCGACGCTTCCACCAGGATCTTCACCACGATGGCGTGGCCGATCGCCGGCCGGGCGCGGGCGAGTTCACGCAGATCGGATCTCGCGACGAAAGCGACCTCGCCACGCGTCAGCATCTGCACGCTGTGATCGGCAACATCGAGGAACAGGCCCTGGAGGTCGAGAGCCTCGCCGGGGATCTGAAGGGACACGATCTGTCTGGAGCCCTCGCCCGTGAGCTTCTGCCGGAAGGCAAAGCCAGAGACCAGTACCGCGCACTGCTCGGGCGGATCCGCTTCCCGGACCGTATAGGTGCCGGACTCGAGCGTGCGCAGGACGTAGGGAAGCGCCAAAATAGCCGCGCGATCCTGCAACGACAGCGGGGAGCGAAGTTGCAGATTTCTTGCCAGCAGTTCGAGCGGATGCCGAGGCGCGTTCATTTAACTATCCCGCAGGGTGGGCGGGAGCACGAGCATCTCTCAGTCGCCGGAGCCCAAAGCTTCTCGACAATGACAGACCATAACATAGGTCGTGATTTCCGGGGCATGATTTGCGCAAACATTTTATAAGAACATAGATTTATCTCTGATTCGCGCGTATGAGGGGTTCACTGTCGAGCATGCCAGGAGCCTCGGCGGCTGAGAGACCATCCGTGCTCCCGCGTCTTGAGGAGCCAGTATGAGCCGATTCTTTATGAACCTTCGCGACGGCACCGAGGAACTGCTCGACCCCGAGGGAGTGGAGTACGCCTCCATGGATGCATTGCGGATCGCCGTGATGGCAACGGTGCGGGACCTGATGCGCGGCGATATCGAGCGCGGCGTGCTCGATCTTCGGTTCCGCCTCGATGCCGAGGACGGGGACGGCGAGATCGTTTATACTCTGCCGTTCAAGCACGCCGTGAACATCATCCCGGAAGGGATCTGAGCTACCTGCCCCTGCGATACGGGCTTCCCCCCGCCTCGCTCGGTCTTGTCGGTTGCTTCTGCGGCACCGCCGTTGCTGCGCCCGCGACGCTTCTCGCCCGATCCTTTCCCGATCGTCAGCGCGGCGCCGCATCCCTCCCGCACGGGGTGGTGCCGTGCGCTGCGCCGGCCGCCCGCCGTCCCGCTGCATGCAGCCGCGGGCCGATGTGGTTGAGGAAAGTGCGGCTGGGACGCTCGACCAGATGGAAGCTCAGGATCCCGGCTGCCACCGCGCCGGTGACGAGCAGCGGCGTCATGTCCGGGTAGTCGCGGCTCAGCTTGTAGAAAGGCTGCTGCCACAGATAGAGCGAGAACGACCAGAGCCCGATGCGGCGTAGCGCGGCGCTCTCCAGCAGCCTGCGCATCGGCCGGGCCGCACGGTCCACGGTGACGACCGAGATGGCGAGCAACATCGCCGGTAGCCAGAAGGCGGCCCAGCCGGGCCCCCACAGACTTGCCGCGAACGCGCCTGCCAGGGTGGCGGGTGCAGCCCAGGATGGCGCATCGATCCGCCACCGGACGACGGCCAGGTGCATAGCCGCGGCCAGGAACAGCGGCGCCACCTGCACGTCGGTGCGCCACGCGATCGCGGCATGCGGCGCGTGGAGCACCATCGTCTGAACTGCAAAGCTGAGGAAGGCGGCCAGCGCCAGGCCCGCGATCGCCGCGGCGCCGGCCGGGATCGCCCGCCGCAACAGCCCGGCGGTGGCAGCCAGCAGGAGGTAACCATGCTCCTCCACACATAATGACCAGAGGTGATCGAGCAGCGCGATCGGATGAACGTAGGTCATCGCGTAGTTCGACGTGAAGGTCAGCGTTACCAACATCGCCGCGATGCCGTGGCCGTAGCGGGTCGGCCAGAACAGGATCGTCGTCAGCACCACGAAGACGAACAGGGCAGGATAGACCCGGCTGAACCTCCGCCAGAAGAAGGTCGGTAGAGGCGAACGGCGGACGAACAGGATCTCCGCCATCAGCCGGCCCGACAGGACGAAGAATACACCGACACCGAACACGCCCAGTCCGGGCCGGATCGGGTCCGTCCAGAAATGGCCGAGCAGGACGAGCAGGATCGCCAGCCCGCGCCAGCCATCGAGATAGGCGAGGTGGATCCGGGTCTCTTCGCGCAAGCCTTCCTCCCGCCCGCAGCCAGCGCGGGCGCTGGCAGTTGGGCGGCAGCCTTGCGGGGGGCAAGGTGAAAACGGTCCACCCCGGCGCGAACCCCCGCCCCGGAGCGGTCGCTCAATCCGGGTCGAGACGCTCCAGCAGCGTGGAGACCGCCTGGATCCGCGCTTCGCCGGCCGACACCTCCCTGGCCAGCAGCAGCCGGCCATTCTTCTCCTTCAGGCCGGCGGCATCGACATCGCCGGCGAAGTCGCGGCGCGGGGTGATCGCGATCGCCGCCGGGCCGGCGTCGATCCGGGCGATCCGCGCCGGGCAGGCGAGGTGGCGGATGCGGGCGAGGGCGAACAGCGTCTGGACCTCGTCCGGCAACTGGCCGAAGCGATCCTCCATCTCGGCGGCAAGGGCGTCGAGTTCCTCGGCGTCGGTTGCGCGGGCCAGCCGGGCGTAGAGGTTAATCCGCACCTCCGGCTCGGGAATCCACTCCTCCGGTATGCTGCCCGAGACGCCCAGGTTGAGCTCCGGCGTCCACCGCTCGACGGTCTCGCCGCGGGCGGTGCGCAGCGCATCGCCGAGCAGATGCTGGTAGAGGCCGACGCCGATCAGCTTGACGTGCCCGGCCTGTTCCTCGCCCAGAAGGTCACCAGCCCCGCGCTGATCGAGATCGCGCGCGCTGATCGCGAATCCGGCGCCGAGGCGATCCAGCGCCTCCAGCGTCCGCAGCCGCTTGAGCGTGGCCGGGGCGATCTGCACATCCGGATCGGTAGTGAGCAGGATGTGCCCGCGAAGCCGCCCGCGCCCGACCCGGCCACGCAACTGGTGCAGCTGCGACAGCCCGAAGCGATCTGCCCGCCACACGATCATGGTGTTGGCGCGGGGCACGTCCAGCCCCGCCTCGATGATGTTGGTCGCCAGGAGGACATCGCCGTCGCCGGTGGCGAAGCGCACCATCGCCTCGTCGATCTCGGCGGCGGGCATCTTGCCATGGGCCTGCCGCACGACGAGTTCGGGCACCAGCGCGGCGAGTTGCCCGGCGATCGGGGCCATGTCCTCGATCCGCGACACCACGACGAAGCTCTGGCCGCCGCGCCCCCGCTCCCGCACCAGGGCGGCGCGGACGGCCGCGGGATCGAAGATGCCGACGGTGGTGCGGATCGGCTGGCGGCGCGCCGGCGGCGTGGCGATCACCGAAATCTGCTGTAGCCCGACCAGCGCCGCCTGCAGGGTGCGCGGGATCGGCGTGGCGGTGAGCGTCAGGACGTGCGGGCTGTCGCCGATGGTGCGCAGCTCGGCCTTGGCGGCCATGCCGAAACGCTGTTCCTCGTCGATCACGACCAGCCCCAGCCGCGCATAGTCCACGCGCTTGCCACCGATTGCGTGCGTGCCGATGACGACATCGATGCTGCCATCGGCGAGGCCCGCCCTGACCGCCTTCACCTCCGCGGCGGTGGACAGGCCGGACAATCCCTCCACCCGCTTGCCGATCCGCTCGAACCGGCGACGAAAGCTCTCGACATGCTGGCGGACGAGCACCGTCGTCGGCGCCGCCACCGCGACCTGATGCCCGGCCAGCACGGCGATGGCGGCGGCACGCAGCGCGACCTCCGTCTTGCCGTAGCCGACATCGCCGACGACCAGCCGGTCCATCGGGGTGGTCGTCGCCAGATCGTCGCGCGCCGCCTCGATCGCGCGGTGCTGATCCGGGGTCAGCGTGAAGGGAAAGCCGGCGGCGAACTTCTCATAATCTGAGGCGGGCGCGGTCATCGCCGGGGCGGTGCGGCCGGCGCGTTCGCGGGCAAGCTCGGTCAGGCCGCGGGCGGTTTCGGCAAGCGCCGCATCGATATCGCCCCGGCGCTTCTGCCAGGTCGATCCGTCGAGCTTGTCGAGCGTCACCGCGCCCTCGCCCGCACCGTAGCGCCACAACCGGTCCGCCTCCTCGACGGGAACCAGCCGCTGCGCCCCGCCGGCATATTCCAGCCGGATCGCATCGCGCACCTCGCCACCCGTCTCCACCGTCTCGATCCCGCGCAGCAGGCCAAGGCCGTGATCCTCGTGGATCACCGCGTCGCCCAGCTGGAACGCGGTCGCCTCGCCGGTCAGCGGATCGACGGTGGCACCCGGCCCGCCGCTTCCCGCGCGGCTGCCCAGAACGTCGGCGGCGGCGATCACCGCCAGCCCTTCGCTGCGCCAGCCGCGCTCGATCTCCATGGCCAGCGCGAGCAGCGCGCCCGGCGGAGCATCGGCGACATCGCGCCACGAGGCCGCGGTTCCGGGTGCCTCGCCGACCCCCTTTTCCAGCTGCCGGGCCATGAAACGCAGGTCGCGCGGCGCGCCGGCCAGGACGACCACGTCGCCCCGCTCGCGAGCTTCGCGCAGCGCCTTGAACAGCATGCGGCCGGGCTGTCGGGCCTGAACGAAGCGGACGCCGTCGGTTTCCTGGCCCCGCTCGATCCGGACGGCGTGGCGCTGCGCAACCGCCTCCTCCCAGCTGGCGGCCTCGATCGGGTAGATTGCGGGTGCGCTGCCGGATCGCGTCTGCCGGGTATCGTTGACGAGATCGACGAAGCTGTCGCGCCGCGCCTCCGCCCCGACATCGATGGCCAGCGCCGCATCCGGGAAGTGATCGAACAGGCTGCATCCGTCCGCCCCGGCGGGCGGCTCCGCTGCCGCCCCTATGTCGACGCTGTCGAGGGGAACGGTGGTGCGCTGGCTGACCGGATCGAAGGCGGCGATCGCGGCGACCTTCCCCTCGGCGATCTCGATCCGGACCGGCGTATCGCGATCGGCGGGAAAGATATCGATGACCCCGCCGCGCACCGCGATCTCGCCCGGCTCGTCGATACGATCGTCCAGGAAATAGCCGATCGGCATGAGTTCCGCCGCGAGCGCCTCCCCGTCGACCGGCGTGCCGACGGCAAACGTCCGCGGCGGGAAATCGAACGCCTCGGGCGGCGCGACCTTGCGGGCGACCGACTCGGCGGTGGTGACGAGGATCGTGCGCCCGGCCGCGCGGGCGCGCAGGCGGCGCAACACCGCGACACGCTGCCCGGCAACGCCGGCCGAGGCCGGCGCGGGATCGCCGGGCAGATCGTCGCTCTCCGGCAGGCAGAGCACCGCCGCGTCGGGCAGCATCGCGCGGAGCGCGGCGGCGATCGCGGTGGCGCGCGGTTCGTCGGCGGCGATGACGAAGGTGTCGCGATCGGCGGCGGCGATCCGCATCGCCGTCGGCCCGATCGCCCCCTGCACGGCTACCGGAGGCGCCGCGCCCGCCCCGGCGCCATCATCGTCCACCACCGTCGTCAACGTGCGCACCATCCCGAACCGCTCCCAGCCAGCACGCCGGCGCAACGAACGTGCGGGCGTGAGGGGCGAGAACGGTCATGCACCCGGAAAGTTACGCCACGCGGATGACGACCTTGCCGAACAAGGCGGAGGACGCCTGATAGCGATACGCCTCCACCGCTTCCTCGAAGGGGAAGACGCGATCGATCACCGGCTTGATGCCGTTCGCATCGATGCACGCGTTCAGCCGCTCGGCCATCGCACCGTTACCGACGAAGATGCCGCGCAGCGATGCGCCCTTCATCATCAGCGCATGCGGCGCGGTGTCGCCGCCGTGGGTCAGCACGCCGATCAGCGACACTTCGCCATTGAAGCCGACCGCCTGCATCGACTGGGCGAGCGTGCCGGTGCCGCCCACTTCAACGACATGATCGATGCCGCCCGACAGCTTCGCTGCAGCTGCGCCCCAGTCCGCGACGGATCGGTAGTTGATGCCGTGCTGTGCGCCGAGTGCCGCGACCCGTGCCAGCTTCTCGTCGGACGAGGAGGTGGCGATCACCGTAGCGCCGGCCGCGCGGGCGATCTGCAGCGCCAGCAGCGAGACGCCGCCCGTGCCGAGCACGAGCACGCTGTCGCCCGGACGGGTGGGGCGGGGGCCCTCCATCAGCGCGTTCCAGGCGGTCACGCCAGCACAGGGCAGGGTAGCCGCTTCCTCGAAGCTCAGGCTCTCGGCGATCCGGGTGACGCCGCGTTCCGGCAGGGCGACGAACTCGGTGAGCATCCCCTTCGCGGGCGGCGCGCCGAGTGCGGGGCCGGCCTTGGCACTCGGCAGTCCGTCATACCAGTTCTGGAAGAACAGCCCCGCGACCCTGTCCCCTACCGCGAAGCGGGTGACGCCCGCGCCGATCGCCTCGACCGTGCCTGCGCCATCCGACAGCGGCACCTGGTCCGCCGCGACCTTGCCACCGAAATAATTGCCGGTCACGATCGCCTGATCCCGGTAGTTGAGCGAGCAGGCATGGATGCGGATCAGCACCTCGCCGGGGGCCGCCGTCGGCCTCTCCTGCTCGATCAGCTTCATGTGATCCAGCGAATCCGATCCCGCCCCGATGATCCACGTCCGCATGTCTCTCTCCCGTCTTGCTTGTGCCTGCGTCTAGCATTGCCGCGGTGCCCGTTGCGATGGGATAGCGCGCTTCTTTTGGCGTCGGCCATGCCCGGAAGGCTATGAACCGCCCCACGCGCCACGCGCCGGCAGTTCGCGTGCAGAAGCGGTCACCCCCCAAATGGTCGATAAGCAACGGATATAGCGGGAACTTCCGCAGTCTTGATCGATGTTGGTGCCCTTGCAGCAATTCGCAGGCAGCCTCCCGTTTCGTCAGCAGGCTGGGCGCCTGGTGACTGGGGGGACTCCGGCTCTTGCCTTCTATTGGAAAGGCGCACGCGATGCAGAGTTACCGCTTGTACTTCCTGAGCGCGGCTAACGGCCACATCCTCAACTTCGAGGTGATCGAGGCCGCCGCCGATGCCGAAGCTGTCGACCTGGCGAGCCGGAAGGTCGGGCTCCAGCCCATGGAACTGTGGAAGGAAGGGCGAAAGCTGCGGCGTTTCGCCGCCACCGTCAGACCGGCGCCGGAGATCCGGCTCCACACCGCCCGGTAGCACTGGCGCGCCGTGCCTGCGCGTTCGGCAGGCGGGCTGTTCCGCTGCGGTGCAGCGCTGTTCGACACGCTATGCCGGGGATGGCGCGTATCCGCCCTGTACTTGCCGAGATCGGCAGAAGCCGGCTTGGACGAAATGCTGTGGATCACCTATCTGGTGAAGATGCGGCCAAGCTTGCAGGGCAGGCCCGACTTGACGCCAACTTGCCGCCTATTCGGGTGGATGATGTGGCAAGATCCGGCAGCCCTCGGGAATTCCACCGGCACTCGGATTCTCCGATCACCGTCATCCGAATTAAGACTCTTCGGCGGAAATATGGTATAAGGCGCTGCCCGGCTGCTTCGACCCCAGCCCGGGCAGCGCCGATCATCAGATTGGCCTGATGCCCGGGCGCTCAAAACGCCCGGGCATCTTGCATAACACAGGCACGGCGCCGCGGTCGCTTGTCAAATCAACCGGATCCGGGGCGTTCCGGCGCGTGCCTCAGGGGGCGATCAGCACCTTGCACTGGTGAGTGCGGCGGCGAAGCCCTTCGAACGTCTGCGGCACGGCATCCAGCGGCACGGTATCGGTCACCAGCAATCGCGGCTCGGCGCTGCCGGCATCCAGCGCATCCAGCGCCGCCTCATATTCCTGCCGCTTGAAGAAGGCCGAGGTGATCAGCCGCACTTCCTTGGAAAGTGCCACGAACGGCACGAAGCTGTCCGGCCGCGTGCAAAGCCCGAGAATAACGACGCTGCCCTTGATCCGCACCTGATCGATCGCCTGCGCGATGAGGCCGGGAACCCCGACGCATTCGAACACGATGTCTGCCTTGCCGCCCAGCGCGCGATCGGATGCGGCGACGGGTTCGTGGGGATCGACGACGAAGCCGGTCGCCCCCATTGCCGCCGCACGCTCCGCCTGGAAGGTGGCGAGATCCTGCACGACCACCTTGGCGGCGCCGAGCCGCCGCGCCCAGTAAGCGACGGCCAGCCCGATCGGCCCGGCGCCAAGCACCAGCACCTTGTCCCCCGCGGTCAGCCCGGAAAGCATCACGCCGTGAAGCGCCACGGCCAGCGGCTCGACTATCGCGCCATCGGCGATGCTCGCGCTTTTCGGCAGGATCACGCACTGGCGCTCGTTCGTCGCGGCATATTGCGCGTAGCCGCCGCCCTGCAGCGCCATCTGCGGGCACCAGGCAGGCTCGCCGGCCAGGCAGGTCGGGCAGTGGCCGCAACTCTTCAGCGGGACCACGGAGACGAGATCGCCCATCGCGATCCGCTCCACCCCCGTGCCCACGGCGACGACCTCGCCGGCGAATTCGTGGCCCAGGACAGAACCGGCCGAGACGCCGAAGGCGGGGTCCTCCGTCATGTGGAGATCGGACCCGCAGATGCCGCAGCGGCCAACCTGGATCACCACCTCGCCCGCGCCGGGCGTCGGATCCGGAATATTTTCCACCGCGAGGGGCACGTGCAGCCCCTGGACGACGGCTGCCTTCACTTGAACTTGCCCAGCATCATGCCGCCATCGATCACCACGTGCGCGCCCGTGATGTAGCTGCCGGCGTCCGAGGCGAGGAGGAGCGCCAGCGGCTTGATCTGGTCGGTCTCCGCCATCTTGCCGAGCGGGACGATCGCGTCCCACGCTGCGCGAACGGCGGGATCCTTCTTTACCCAGCCCCCGCCGATGTTCGTGACGAACGGACCCGGCGCGATGGCGTTGACCCGGATGCGGAAATCGGCGAGCTCCAGCGCCAGGTGGCGCACCATGTGCAGCACCCCTGCCTTGGCCGGCATGTAGGCCATTCCGACGATCGGTTCGCTGACCAGCCCGGCGTTGGAAGATGTCGCGACGATCGATCCGCCGCGGCCTGCGGCCTTCATGATCCGCACCGAATCGCGGATCGTGTTGTAGACGCCGGTCAGGTTCACCGCGATCGTCCGATCCCACCGTGCCGGATCGAACGTATCCACCTGGCCTTCGGGATTGCGGGTGCCGGATACGTCCCAAAAGCCCGCGCCCGGATCGATTCCGGCATTGGCGAAGCAGATGTCGCACCCGCCATAGGCCGCGGCATGGCCGTCGAACACGGCGGCGGTCTCGCCCCGATCCGCCACGTCCAGCCGGGCGGCGCGCGCCTCATAGCCCTGGCCCCTCAGCCGTTCGGCCTCGCGTTCGGCAGCATCGCCATCGATGTCGGTAAGCGTCACGCGGGCGCCGGCCTCGGCCATCGTTTCGGCATAGGCCAGCCCGATGCCGGAGGCGGCGCCGGTGACGAGCGCGGAGCGCCCGGAGATCGCGAACTGATCGAGCGTGGTCATCGGCATCCTCTGTCTGCGTCGGTCACATTCCCGCTATCCCGACGAGGCCGGCATCCATTCGCACGCTGCCCAAAGGGCCGGGCGTGGTGCGGATGGATACCGAACGCGTTCGGCACGGCGGCTGGACTTGTTAGGTGCGCTACAAATACAGCTTGGGATTGATCGGGATGCCCTGCGCCGCGCAGTAGGTTTCGTAATGGTTGATGAACCACCACACGTCCGTCGTGTCGACGTAGCCGCCCTTGTCGTCGTAGAATTCGATCGGCCCCTGCATCCATCCGAACAGCTTCACGCCGTTCGGGTGATCGGTCACGAGCGTGTGGCTCTCGCCGGGCACCTCGAGGATCAGCCCTCCGGGCGAGGCCACCCAGTCATATTCGAGATATTTGACGCTCCCCTCGAGGCAGACCATCATGATCGTGCCGCGGTGGAAGTGGGTGCCGATGACGCCCGGCTCCTTGATCCACAGGATATTCGAAAAGATGCCCTGCCGCACGTCGAAGGCAAGGTGCTTGATCGCCGCCTTCTCGCCGAACGGGACCCAGGGGCTGTCGACGTCCGTCTGGGCGTCGATATAGCGTCCACCGGGGCTCAGCCGCTCGACGATCGCCCGGTGCGCGAATGGCACATCGACGATTTCCGCCTTTTGCGACGGCGGCGCCGTCATCACCCGCGTATCGCGGGCGACGGCCGCGGCGGCTTCTTCGAAAACTGTGGCCATGGCGAAATGCTCCTGTGCGACGCGGTACGGATTTACAGGTACAGCGCCCGGTTGATCGGAATTCCGTGCTCCTCGCAGTAGGTCTCGTAGTGGTTCATGAACCACCAGACATCGAGCGTCTCGACGAAGTTGCCTGCCTCGTCGTAAAACTCGTTCGCGCCCTGCATCCAGAACAAGGCCTTCATCCCGTTCGGATCGTCGGTGACCAGTGTGTGGGCCGCGCCGGGCATTTCGGTGATGAACTCGCCCGGGCCGCACACCCAGTCATATTCCAGGTAGCGGAAGCTGCCCTCCATCCCGACCGCCCAGACCATGCCGCGATGCTTGTGCGTGCCGATCACGCCCGGGCCCTTGATCCACAGGATGTTGCAATAAACGTTCTGCCGCACGTCGAACGCGAGATGGCGGATCGCGGCGTTGTCGCCGAACGGCACCCACGGGCTGTCCGCCTCGGACGCCCCGACGTAGCTGCCTTCCTGGCCGTATTTGCTGATGAGGTGGCCGTACATCTCCGTCACCGGCACGATCTTCATCGCCGAGGAGGGCGGCGCCTTCATCGGCGACGGGCGGGCGGCCTTCTGTTCGGCGCGTTCCTCTTCCAGCGCCTCGGGGATGATCGCGTCGGTGGCCATCGCATTCTCTCCTAATGTTGCCCGGCGCGGTAATTGAGTTCGAGCAGCACGCCGTTCGGATCGCTGACGAAGATCTGCTTGAGATCGATCACGCCGACATGGTTGAGCCGGTAGGGCAGGCGGTTTGCCTCCAGCGTGGCGATCATCGCGTCATGCCCGGTGCAATCGAGCGCGACGTGGTGGACCGCCCCCGTGCCGCCGCCCTGCAGGTCGGCAGGCGCTTCGCCCAGCAGCGAGCCGACCGTGCTCAGGTGAAGGATGCCGTGGCCGCTTTCATCGTGCATCCACTGGACGAGCTTGGGATCGAGCCCGGGCGGATCGCGCACCTCCAGCCCGATGACGTCGCGGTAGAAGGCCACCGTCTCGGCCAGCCGGGTCGTCTGCAGATTGACGTGATCGAGCCCGGGCATTCTGCCGATCCTAGCGGAAAAGCGTGTCGACGTAATCGGCGCCGATGCCGTTCGCCGCATAGTGGGTTCGCGCCGCCGCGATATAATCGTGCACGTCGTAATGGGCGACGCCCTTGCCGTCCTCGTCCAGCCAGATAAGCGGCCCTTGCACCACGAAGAACACCTTCATCGGATCGGGCGAGTCGTAGCACACCAGCGTGTGGCCCTCGCCCGGCGTCTCGTACACGAAGTCGCCCGCGGTGGCCGTCCAGTCATGCTCCAGATAGCCCCATTTGCCGGAGATCGTGTAGGCGAAGATCTGGTGCGGGTGGTAATGCCGGTTCACCAGCCCCGCCGACTTCGACATCAGGATGTCGGCCCACATGTTGCGCTGTGGCGAGATCCAGATCGGCCGCGACGAAACGGTTTCGCTGACCGGCACGAAGTAGCGTTCGTCGCTGTTCGCCGGGTCCTGCATATAGACCTCCGGCAGTACGCCGGGCTTGAAGCTGTTGGCGATCGGCTTGATGTCGCGCCAGAATTCCGTGGTTGCCGCGTCGGCCATCATCTCTCTCCTGATTTTATGCGCCACCCTACCACCCGATCTGGTGGCGCATCCAGCCCCCGGCCCGGCCCGTTCAGAACTTCACGGCCAGGCGGGCATACCATTCCGCCGGGCGGCTGTAGGTGCCGTAGATCTGCCCGCCCGCCGCCTGGAACTGGCCGGTGACGAGATAGCGTTCGTCGGTCAGGTTGGTGCCGCCGATGGTCAGATCCCAGTGCGCGTTCGGCTCGCGGTAGGTGATGCTGGCGTTGACGATGTCGGTCGCCCTGCGGTTGATCAGGTAGCTGCCCTCCGTGTCGTTCTTCAGCGGAGCGGTGTGGGTGTAGTCGGCCAGCGCGATCAGCGATCCGCCATTGCCGAGCGATACCTCGTAGCGCGGGCCGATATTGTACTTCCACTTGGGCGTCTTGGGCAGGGTCGCGCCGGGATAGACGCCGATCTGGTCCACCGATGTCGGCACCTGCGCGGCGGCCAGCACGTCCGTATAATAGCTGTCGACGTAGCCGACCGATCCGTTGATCGTCAGCCCATCGGTCGGTGCGGCGACGATCTCGACCTCGAAGCCCTTGATCCGGGCGTTGCCGGCGTTCTGGACGACCGGCGACACGCCCTGCTGGAAGTTCAGCTGGATGCCGTCATATCGCGTGGTGAAGGCGGCGGCGTTGACCTGGAGCCGGCGGTTGAGAAACTGCGACTTCACGCCGACTTCGAACGTCTCGGCCTTTTCCTCGTTGAAGTCGGGCGCGAAGGGCAGCGGGTTCGACAGGCGCGTGGTCCAGCCGCCCGTTTTGTAGCCGCGGGACCACGATCCGTAGACCATGACGTCCTCGCTCGGATGGACCTGTACGCCGGCCTTCGGGGCGAAGTTGTTGAACTTCTTCGTCTGGGTGCCCGCCACATAGTAACGCAGCGGCTGGTTGGGGTTGGGGAAACAGGCGCCGCCCGGCGAGGCGCAGAGCAACTGGCGGCTCGCCTCCGAAACCGGCAGCCCGGCCAGCTTGTAGGCCTGGCCGTTGCGATCGGCCTGGCCGCCTTCGAAGAACTTGTCTTCATGGGTGTAGCGGCCGCCGAGCGTGAAGCCGAGCAGATCGTTCAAACGCCAGTCGACCTGGCCGAAGAAGGCGTAATTCTTGGTCTTCAGATCGTTCGGGCCGTCGACCTGGAGGAGCCCGGCGGGGAACGTGACGTAATCGTGCAGGTCGCCCGCTTCCTTGAAGTAATAGGCCCCGAGTACGTAGTTGAGAGACTTGTCGAACATGTTGCCGAGCAGCTGCAGTTCCTGGCTGAACTGATACTGGTTCAGCGAGAAGCTGGTGTGCAGCATTTCCAGCGGCGAACTGTCGAGATCGACACCGGCGGCCCAGTGCAGTTCGCGGTAGGCGGTGATCGATTTGAGCGCCACCGTGTCGGTCAGGTCGAAGTTGACGGTGCCGCTGGCGCCGTAAACCCGCATCTTGCTGAAGCTGTTGCCGGTCGCATAGCTGCGATCGATGTCGCCGGTGACGAAGCGGTCGTCATAAGGCAGCCGGTTGTTGTACGGATTGGCATCGACGTTGACGCCGAGCAGCGGCGACAGGCCGCTGACGCCGCCCTGCACGCTGCTGCGCGGCGCCGCGCACAAGGCGGCGATGAACGGCAGCGGCGTCGTCAGGATCGATGTCGCGGTGTTGTTGATGCAGGCGTTGTACCATCCGGCGAACACGTCCTGCCGGCTCTTGATCAGCGTGTTGGCGATCGAATTGGAATCCGTCTTCGAATAATCGCCGGACAGCGTGACGCTGAGCGGGCCGCCATTGTCCCACTTCAGCTTGACGCGGGTATTCCAGGTATCGTCGCCGCCTTCATTGTCGGACGTGTCGTAGCCCGCGGCCGGAAAGCTGGTGAAGCCATCCGTCACGTAGGGCGCGGTGCTGGGGAAGGGGATGCGCTTCAGATAGCCCTGGCGCGTCTTCACCCCGAAGGTGACGCTGGCGGCAAGCGATTCCATGATCGGCAGATCGACGGAGCCGCGGACCTGGAGAAGCTTGAAACGGCCGGTGGTGACGTCGCCGTTGAACGCGAACTCGTCGCCGGGATCGCGCGTGACGATCGAGATCGCTCCGCCGATCGTGTTGCGGCCGAACAGGGTGCCCTGCGGCCCCTTGAGAACCTCGATCCGGCTGACGTCGAGCAGATCCTGGTTCGCGCCGACCGTCCGCGCGAGATAGACGCCGTCCAGATAGACGCCGACGCCGGGATCGATGTTGAATGCGAAGTCGTTCGATCCGATACCGCGTATGTAGGCCGACAGCACCGCGCTCGACCCCGAAAACGGCGTGCCGCCATCCAGGGTGACGTTCGGCGAGATGTTCGACAGGCCGGAAATGTCGGTGACGGCGCGCTCCTGCAGCGCCGCGGCGGTGAAGGCGGAGATCGCGATCGGCACGTCCTGAACGTTCTCGTTCCGCTTCTGCGCGGTGACGACGATATCGGCGATGCCGCCGCTCGGCTGGGATGCGGTGACCGGGCCGGTATCCGTCGCCTGTTGCGCCGCGGTGTCCTGCGCGAAGCCCGGCGTTGCCAGTGCGGTCGCGATCGCCATAAACGACGCTGCTCTCATCTGCATCCTCATGCCCCATCCCTCCATGCGCGGCCTCGTGCGGGCCGATTCCTCGGGGCATTAGCGGGCAGCCGGCTGGGCGCGTCTTGCACTGGCGCGAAGGCGAGGCAGACGATGGCGCAACCGCGCATCCGTAACCCCGCGGCCGTTGCCCCGGCGCCACAGCCGGTAAGCGCCTAGCGGCGGGCGCGGTGGAGGCTTGGCGGCGTGCCGAAGCGGCGGCGGAAGCAGCGCGCGAAATAGGCGCTGTCGTTGAAGCCCAGATCGAAGGCGACGGCGGTGATGCTGACGGCGGGTTCGCGCACCAGCCGATCCGCCGCGCGATCGAGCCGCCGATCCAGGATGTAGCCCGAAGGCGTGGCGCCGATCGCCGCGAACATCGTCTGCACCGAACGGGTCGATACGCCCAGCGCCGCGGCCAGCGTGGCGGTGCGGAGGGCGGGATCGCCGAGTTGCGCCTCGACCAGCGCAAGCAGCCTGGCATCCAGCCGGCGCGGCTCCGGCCGCTGCGCGCGCAGCGCGAGGCCGAGCAGATCGGCAAAGACGTTCACCACCCCGTCCTGCCAGGCCGGATCGGCATCGGCCTGATCGCCGTGGCGCCACAACGACAGCAGGAAATCGTGGAGTATCCTGGATGCAGGCGCCGCGCCCGCGATCCGCGTCTGCATGATAGCTTCCTGATCCGGCACGCGCTCGGCGATCAGATGGCGGGGCAGTTCGACCACCAGCATGTCGTTCGCACCGGACAGATCGACGCGGTAATCGGCATCGGAGGCACAAAGCGCCAGATCGCCGCTGTCTATTTCCACCTCGCGGCCGAGCTGGCTGTGCCGGCTGCGGCCGCGATGCTGGAGGTGGAGGATGACCCGATCGCTGCGGGTGCGGCGCGCATCGGCATGGTTGCGCACGACCGCGGCGGGCGATCGCGGCCGGATCATCGTGAGCGAACCGAGGGACCAGCGCATCATCTCGGCCGGGAAGCCATCCGCCGAACAATCCACCGAAAGGCCGGAAAAGGTTTCGCTGGCCAGCCGGTTCCAGAAGGGCAGCTGCTCCCACGGCCGCACCCCTGCCGTCGCAAAATGCTCGATGACCGCCATGGCCGCTCCCCCAATCCTCGCCCGCAGACTCGCTCTTGCCGGCGAGTGGCGACAGACTAAGCCGGTTCGGGGTGGCCATGCAAAGCCGTAACGGACTATCCCGCCATGCTGCGGATCGGATCGCTCCCGTCCCAGCCCTGCGCCGCGCGGAAGAAGGCGGTGAAGGTCGCGTCCATGCCTGCCGTCGCCTCGATATATTCGATGAAGCCGGGCTTGTCCGTGCCGCCGTCCATGTAGGCGACTTCGCCGCCGGTCGGCACGCCGCAGCGGAAGGCAAGCGTGTAGCCCTTGGCCGTCAGCGCCGCGACGTCTCCGTCGATATCCGTGCTGGCGATGCCGAAATGGTGGAAGCCCGGGCCGTCGCGATCCAGAAGCTCGCGATAGACGGAGGGGTGATCGTCGTTCGGCTGGATCAGTTCGATCAGCATGTGGCCGGCGAACGCCATCGCGATGGAGACATCGGCCTGCGATGCGCCGCCGCGATAGACCGGATCGATGCCGGTGAAGTGATCCAGCAGGAACCACGGCCCGACCTTCAGATCGTCCACCCAGTGCCGCATCGCGGCCTGTATGTCGGTGACGACATAGGCCATCTGGATGATGCCGCCGTGCGGCTGGCCGAACCCGAACTCCGCCATATTCCTCTCCCTGTTCATAAAGGCGTTCGTCATACGGGGGGTGCCTTGCTGGCATCGCCCCCGCCGCCTGGATAGGCTATGGCCCCAGCAGAAGCCGAGAGGAAGAGCCATGGCGAAAGCGGCCACCGACATCGAACAGGCGCCGCCTGCCGCCGCGCCCGACGGGCTGCCGCGCACAATGATCTACCGACACCGGCTGACGACCCGCATCTGGCACTGGATCAACGTCGTCATCGTGTTCGTGATGATCATGAGCGGGCTGATGATCTTCAACGCCCATCCCCGGCTCTATTGGGGCAAATATGGCGCGAACAACGATTATGCGTGGCTGCAGATCGGCGCGATCGACAACAAGGGCATCGTCCAGATCGGCAGCGTGAAGCTGCCGACCGACGGGGTGCTCGGCCGCTGGACCGACCCGGCCGGCCGGGTGCAGACCCGCGCCTTTCCCTATTGGGCGACGATCCCGTCCAGCTACAGCCTGGCGGATGCGCGCCGCTGGCACCTGCTGTTCGCGTGGTTGCTGGTGATCGGCGGGCTCGGATACTGGGCGATCAGCTTTGCCAACCGCCACGTGATCGGCGACTTGCTGCCGACCCGCAGGGAACTGGCGCCCCGCCACCTGTGGCAGGATATCCGCGATCACGCCCGGCTGCGCCTGCCCACCGGGGAGGCGGCGGCGACGTACAACGTGCTGCAGAAGATCAGCTATGTCGGCATCCTGTTCGCGGTGCTGCCCTTGCTGGTGCTGACCGGGCTCGCCATGTCCCCCGGCATGAACGCGGCGATGCCCTGGCTGCTGGACGTCTTCGGCGGTCGCCAGTCGGCGCGGTCGATCCACTTCCTGATGATGGCGGCGATGGTTGCCTTCATCATCGTCCACGTCCTGATGGTCGTGCTGGCCGGGCCGGCAAACGAGATCCGATCGATGATAACCGGCTATTACCGCTTGCCGCGGGCGCGCAACGGGGAGGTCTCGCGATGATCGTCGATCGCCGTCGGCTGCTGGGCGCCATCGGCATCGGCGGCAGCGGCCTGCTGCTCGCCGGGTGCGACCGGCTGAACCGCAGCGCGAGCTTCCAGTCGCTGCTCGATCAGGGCGAAAAACTGACGATGCGCGCGCAGCGGATCGTCACGCGGCGCGATGCGCTCGCCCCCGAATTCACCGGTGCCGATCTGTCGCCGATATTCCGGGCGAACGGCACGCGGATGCCCTCCTCGCCCGCTTATGCGGCGCATGCCGCCAACCGCTTCGCCGACTGGCGCGTCAGGGTCGACGGGCTCGTGCAGCGGCCGCAATCGTTCAGCCTGGCTGAGATCGGGCAGATGCCGATCCGCACGCAGATCACCCGCCACGACTGCGTCGAGGGGTGGAGCGCGATCGGCAAGTGGCATGGCGTGCCGCTGAAGCTGTTGCTCGACCAGGCGGGCCTGCGCGACGGGACGCGCTACATCGTGTTCCACTGCGCCGACGATTACGGCCCGGTGCGCTATTATGAGAGCATCGATCTTATCGATGCGTTCCACCCGCAGACCATCCTCGCCTGGGGGCTCAACGATCGCCTGCTGCCGGTGCAGAACGGCGCACCTCTGCGGCTGCGGGTCGAGCGGCAGCTAGGCTACAAGCATGCCAAATATGTCGAGCGGATCGAGGCGGTTTCGACGCTCGCCGGGATCAACGGCGGCAAGGGCGGCTATTGGGAAGATGGCTCCAACTACGAATGGTATGCCGGCGCCTGAACCAAAGCGGGCAGGGCAGCGACGGCGCACAAAATCGGCGCGCGCGGCAACCTATCGGTGACAGGATGTTCCATTCCGCGCCGGAGGCTTTATGGCGCCCCCATGCGCACCACATTCCTCGCTCCGCTCTTCCTGCTCACCGCTCCGGCTTTCGCGCAGGGAACCGTTCCGTCGCCCGACATCGTCGTCACCGGCATGGGGCTGGCCGCCCCAATCGGCGACGCCGCCTATGACGTCGTCACGATCGATCGCACACGGCTGACCGGATCGGCCAGCGGCCGACTGGAGGATATCCTGCGCGATGCCGCCGGGTTCCAGCAGTTCCGTCGATCCGATTCGCGATCCGCCCAGCCGACCAGCCAGGGCGCGACGCTCCGCGGGCTCGGCGGCAACGCTTCCAGCCGGGCGCTGATCCTCCTCGACGGTGTGCCGCAGGTCGATCCGTTCGGCGGCTGGGTGAACTGGCCGGCATTCGATCCGGCCCGGCTCGGCCTCGTCCGCATCACCCGCGGCGGCGGCAGCGGCGTCAACGGACCCGGCGCGATCGCCGGCACGATCGAGCTGATGAGTGCCGGCCCGGCCGCGCTTGCCCCGGTGTGGGGTTCGGTGGCCTATGGCAGCCGCGACAGCATCGAGGCCGACGCCGGCGTATCCGGCGCGATCGGCGGCGGCTTTGGCAGCATCTCGGCCGGCTATTCGCGCGGGGACGGCTTCATACCGATCGTGCGCGAAGATCGCGGGCCGATCGATACCAATTCCCCCTACGAGCAGGCCAATGTCGCCGCGCGGGCGATCCTGCCGATCGGTGCCGAGACAGAATTGCAGGCCAACGGCCTCGTCATCATCGATCACCGCACCCGCGGCGTGCCCTTTACCGACAACCAGAACCTTGGCGCCGACGCCAGCCTGCGCCTGGTCGGCCGCGGCCGCTGGGGATGGGAGGCGGTCACCTGGCTGCAGGTGCGCGAGTTCCAGAGCGGCTTCTCCAGCGTCAATGCGGCGCGGACGACCTCTACCGCCACGCTCGACCAGTATAATGTTCCCGCCACCGGAATCGGCGGCCGGTTCGAGGTGCGCCCGCCCATCGCCGATGGGATCGAACTGCGGCTGGGCGGAGACGTCCGCCAGACGACGGGGCAGACCAAGGAGCTCTATACCTTCGTTGCCGGGCTGCCGACGCGGCGGCGCGAGGCGGGCGGGCGCACCCGGACGCTCGGCGCGTTCGCCGATGCCAGCCTGGAGGTGAGCGACGCGCTGACGCTGACGGGCGGCGGCCGGATCGATCGCTGGTGGATCGACGATGGTTTCCTGCGCGAAACCGCGCTCGCCACCCAGGCCCCCCTCACGAACACCGCCTTCGCCAACCGCCAGGGCTGGGAGCCGACCGGGCGCGCCGGGCTTGCCCTGAAACCCACCGGCGCGGTGACGCTGCGCGCCGCCGGCTATCTCGGCTGGCGGCTGCCGACGCTGAACGAGCTGTACCGGCCCTACCGCGTCGGCACCGATGCGGTTGGTGCCAATGCCGGGCTAGCGCCCGAGCGGCTGAAGGGCGTCGATGCGGGGATCGAGTTTCGCCCGGTCACCAACGTCCGCTTCGGCGGCACGCTGTTCTGGAACAAGCTGGACAATGCGATCGCCAACGTGACGCTCGGCACCGGGCCAGGCACCTTCCCGGCGGTCGGGTTCGTCGCCGCGGGCGGCAGCTATCGCCAGCGCCAGAATCTCGACTCGATCCGCTCGCGCGGGGCGGAACTCGATGCCGCGGTGGACATTGCGGCGTGGCGGCTCTCCGCCTCCTACTCCTATACGGATGCGCAGGTGCGGGCCGCCGGGGCAGCGATGTCGCTGGACGGCCTGCGCCCCGCGCAGACCCCCAAGCACCAGGCATCCGCCACGATCGGATATGGCCGGTCGGAAAGCGCACAGGGATCGCTCACCGTGCGCTACCTCGCCGACCAGTATGAGGATGACCAGAACGTGCGCGTGCTGGACGACGCGGTGACGCTGGACGCCGCCTTCGTCGTGCCGGTCGCCGCCGGCTTCTCGATCGAGGTGCGGGGCGAGAACGTGACCAACACCCGCGTCGAGGCCGGCATATCCGGTGGCGACATCGTCGAGCGGGCAACGCCGCGGACGCTCTGGCTGGGGCTGCGCTACGCCGCGCGCTGACGGCAGCGCCACAGGGAGCGCCGGGGTGCCGCGCCACCCGGGCTGAGGCCGCAAACCGGCGCACCGTCCGCGGCGTCAGGATCGGCCCTGCCGGGCGCCCGCAGCATGG
>NZ_JAQGLK010000166.1 GCF_028292925.1 Sphingomonas bacterium | reverse complement strand
AGCGGCGCGCGCATCTGTTCCCCATCCGGTATTCGACCATAACGAAGCGTCCGCGGCACGATTCCGTGAAACAGCTCCAGGGTGAGCGCGATTGCGATTGGCTGCGGCAGCTTCGCAAAGTTTGCGTCCACCATCCACGTCTCCCCGCCGTCATAGCGCATCTCGCCTACGGTGGTGGATATCTGAACCGGCCCGCCGGGTATCTCCAGCCTGAGCTGGTAATTGCCCGGAAGGATCCCGCCGCCCGGTATGCGCAATGTGGCCCCGGTCAGATCCAGCCTGGTGACCGCCACCTGCGCCGTGAAATCATCCCCGGCGAGGATCGCGGGCTGTGGCGGAATGGCAATCGCGCCCACCGGCACGCCCCTGGCCGTGTATGCTCGCAGGAACAGGACGAAGGGGACGATCAAAGCGAGGTTGAGCGTGTTCCAGAACAAGGCCATCCCGAGCATGCTATACAGTAGCGCGCCGAAGGGCCGATCCGACAGATACCAGAATGCCAAACCGAAAAGGTCCACGGCGGCAAGTCCGACGCATAGCGCGACAATGCCGAATTCCACCCACGATCGCTTTCTCATGCCATTAGACTTGATCGACACGCTGAACTTCCGCTGGACATGAATGATGCCGCGTAGGGCCATCGTATGAGAGAACATGTTCGCGATATTATACTGCTCGGTATAGATCGGATGATAACTTCCGTCGGAAACGATCCACGTGCAGAGGTAAGAACCAGAAACGAATGCGAGCATGATCAACATGTAGTATGGCGCCGGAAAAGCAGGAACTGGCGTGGTAAACGGGCTAAGCAGTACGAGTCCTACGGGAAAGGCTATGTAGAATATCCTTTGCAACCCGTAAGTGAAAGAAAACGTCGAATTGAAGTAGTGTACACGCTGCGCCATGGTCAAGCCGCGCGCGCACAGCGGAGAGTCCGGCGATCTAAACAGCAATCCCAGCGATCCGGCTCCCCAGCGCGTGCGCTGCTTGTGGTATTCGGTCAGGTCCACCGGCGCGATACCGTGGGCCAGTTGTTCGCTGACGAACAGAGATCGCCAGCCCTGCGCATGCAGTCGCAGTGACGTGTGGATGTCTTCCGTGGCGGTGCCCGTCGCGAAGCCACCGATCGAGTCGATAGCTGCGCGGCGAACGAGTGCGCCGCTGCCGCAGAAGAACGCTGCGTTCGATGAGTTCTTCGATGGCTGTATAGCCTCGTAGAACATGCTCTGTTCGTTCCACAATGGTCGCTTCGCTGTTCTCCGAAACTGTATGCTATCAACATTATAAAACAGCTGAGGAGTCTGCACAAAGGCCAGCTCCGGATCGGCGAAGTAGCCAAGCAGCCTTTCAACGATCTGTGGCTGTGGCACGTGATCACAATCAAGGAAAAGCATGAACTCAGCATCGCTGCTTTTGATGCCGTTGTTCATGTTGCCGGCCTTGGCGTGCATGTTGTCGTGGCGGGTGACGTACTCAGCGCCGAGTGACTGCGCCATTGCGCGAATGTTCAGCCGGGAACCGTCATCCAGGACGAACACCTTGCGGGCGCCGCGGACGTGCAAGGCGGCGATCACCGTCATCTTCACGACATCTTCGGGCTCGTTATAGGTCGGTATGAAGATATCGACGGTCTGGCCGGGCGCGGCCTGCCGGAAGATCGGAACGGCGATGCGCCAGGCAGTCCCGAAGTAGAGGAGGTTGAAGACGACGCTGAACGCCTCGCTCAATACCAGGACCAGAAAGAACCCGTTGCCCCACTCGATGGTCGTCACCGCGCGCCACGTGATGTAGGGAAGCGCCACGAGCATATAGAGGGGGAAAATCGACCTCTTTGTCCAAGACCGGCGCTCCTGCAGCAGTTGGTTTTCCATGCGCAGCAAGCTCCGATTCAGAAAACGAAGTCGGCATTCGGAAACAGGTACGCGACGCTACATCACGAGGCCGGTCACGATGCTACCTCGTTGCTGCTTCGGCGTAATGGGCCGACCGTGCCGGGCGCAAACCCCGTTTGGGCGGGCAAGGCTCGCATTTGGGGGGATCTTCAAGCGGGCCCGTGTCCACAGCCTGGAAAAGCGAAAGGCGAGCAACGCTTCCACCTGGCGTTGACCGGCCGCCAGAGTAGCCCGGCGCAAGGAAAGGTTGGGGGGCTAGGGCTT
Source organism: Sphingomonas bacterium (assembly GCF_028292925.1). Lineage (GTDB taxonomy): Bacteria > Pseudomonadota > Alphaproteobacteria > Sphingomonadales > Sphingomonadaceae > JAQGLK01. Next base: position 2,939 of record NZ_JAQGLK010000166.1, on the reverse strand, counting down.
CACAGGCGACGGCGGGCGAGTTGGTATCGGTCGCTTTATCGGACGGCAGCCTGTTTGTACGCCTCCTCCGCCCGACGCCGGCTGAGCGATTAACTCCACGTTGAGGCTATCCGTTAACCGAGATGAAGGCCGGCTGTCGGATGTTGCGTCCATGACGCAGAAAACGATCGACCGGCGAACGTCCCTTGCGATGGTGTTCGGATTGGCAGCCACCGCCGCTTTGGCCGGCAAGGTGGCAAAGCCGCCCAAGCCCCCCAAGCCGCCAAAGCCACCCAAGCCTTCGAAGGGCGCGATTACATCGCCAGGCTCCGCCGGCACGACTCCTGCGGGCACCGTGCCTGCCAGCCCTGCAACCCCCGCGGCAACTCAGCCGGCTTCGATCGATGCGATTGCCCAGTCCCGCAACATGCGCTTCGGCTCGACCGTGGGCGGCACCCGGTTCCCCGCAGCAGGCTCATTCGGCGATGCATCCTACCGTGCGCTGCTGCTCCAGGATTGCGGCTCGCTGGTGCCGGAATACGCGCTAAAGTGGCCCAGCATGCAATATGGCTCCGCGCGGCAGGGGTATGATTTCAGCGGCGCGGACGACGTGATGAGCTTCGCTCGGGACAACGGCAAAGCAGTTCGCGGGCACACCCTGCTGTGGCTGCAGCATGACGGGCTTCCCGGCTGGATGTCCACTTACGACTTCGGCTCCAATCCTCGCGCCGGTGCCGAACGGCTCATCATCGATCACATAACCCGGGTGGTCGGCCGATATGGCTCTCAGATCCGTTCCTGGGACGTGGTCAATGAAGCCATCGATCATAACACGGGCGCGTTGATCCAGACGCCGCTGAGCCGCGCCATGGGCAGCCCCGAAGCGGTGATCGACCTTGCGTTCCGCGTCGCCCGGTCTGTGGCTCCGGCCGGAACGCAGCTTGTCTACAATGATTTCGTCAGCTGGGAATACGGCCACACGGCGCACCGCAGCGGCGCACTGGCGCTACTTCGCGGTATGCGGCAGCGCGGCGTTCCGATCGATGCCCTCGGTTTGCAGAGCCACCTCGGCATCTACTGGGTCGATCCATCAACCGGGGTCGTATCGCGTGAGGAAGGGCCGTGGCGCGCGTTTCTCGACTCGGTGGCAGGTCTCGGGCTCGACTTCCTCATCACGGAATTTGACGTCAACGATCAGGCGCTGGCCGCCGATATCGGGCTGCGCGACGCTGCCGTGGCGGAATATACGCGCGCCTACCTCGATCTCATGTTCAGTTACCGTCAGACGCGTGAGATGCTTGTTTGGGGAATGGTCGACCGATACTCCTGGCTCCAGACCTATGCGCCGCGGCCGGACAAGGCCGCAAAACGCCCCAACACCCATGACGACAACTACGCATCCAAGCCCATGCGCGATGCGATCGCCAAGGCCTTTGCAGCGACGAGCATCCGCGCCGCTCGGCCTGCCTAGGGTTCGCCTCTAAGTCGATCCAATGCGCGTCAGCGCGCATTGGTAGCTGTCGGTCCGATGGACACGAAGTTAAGCTACCTGCGCTTGCCTCTCGAACTCCATGGGGCTGAGACTCCCCAAGGGCGAATGCCGGCGCGTCGGATTGTAGAAGCGCTCGAATCACGTAACGGCACGAGTTCGTTTGTCTCGGTGCCCACGGAACCGGCAGCACCTCAACCCTTCCAGCGGCACTTCCCTTAGGCTAGCGGCCCGGAGAAAGGCGGAAGTGCCTTGGTCCGGGCGACCCACGCGGGTTGCTGCTTGGCGCCCGTCCGACAGGAAACTCCCGCACCCTTTGGCCATGCATAGTTCACGCCCACACTGCCACGGATCGTTTCGCGAGCATGGCTGCCGTGGCCGACATTACTCTTTTGGGGTCTCTACATCGATCGGCTTGCCGTCGGATCCCAAAGTGTACGTCTTGCCGGTCAACGGGTCGACGGGGTTCCGGTTGTTCTCGGCGCATGCATAATCCATGATCCGTGCATCCCCGGGCACCTTCTTGTAGGTCTTCGTGACGGTCCAGGGCCTCGTCAGCGCGACGGGATCCTCGATCGTGATCCTTGCTTCCATCATGCCGTCCTCCCGCTTGCGGAGGCGGGTGAGGCCGTGGGCCTGATCGCTGATAATGGCGCCCGTGCGGTCGATAATCGTTCCGTTCTCGCCGCGCAGCCCGATCGTGGTGAAAACCAGCGTATCGCCTTCCCACTTGCCTACGGAGTCGCCAGTATAGGTCGGCCAGATCACGTCCTCTGCGAGGTGCTTGCGGCCGTCTGTGTATACCCGCAACACATTGGGGCCATTTTCCGTCAGGATCCACGTCTGCTTCTGGGTTGGGACGAACTCATATCCATCCACCACTTGCAGCAGTCGCGGGAAACCCACGGGCACACCGCACATCGTGATCGGGTCTGGAAAGCGATCCGCCGCGACTTTGGCGATGTTCCGCTTGTACTTCTCTTCCCACTCCGGGGTGTAGGGCGGGTACTCGCGAGCGCCGGGATCGCCGGCCAGGGCGTTCTTCGGCTCCGCGGTCGCACGATCGTATAACGTGCCCCCGACGAGCGTCCACACCCCGCTCCAGTCCGGCAATTGAGCCATAGCCGGGACTGCCATGAGCGACGATGTCAGCCACGCCGCCACGATCTTCGTCTTCCTGAACATCTTCGTTCCAGTCGCTGAGGCCTGATGCCGGCGCAAACAGGCGATGACGGTTCTACTGCGTGCCGAGCGGCTTGCCTTGCGCGTCGACGGCCGAGACGAGGGCGCCCCCGGCAGACCCGTCCCGCATCGGATGAATGATGACGGTCACGCGATCCCCCGGCTTGAAGCTTGTCCGTCGCCAGCCGCCGCGTGACAGGGTGTTCGGGCTCCCCATCTCGATGCTGTATTCCTTCCCCGGGCGACCTGGCTCCCCGGTGACGACTTGCAGCCAGCTATGGGGGTTGGT
>NZ_JAQGLK010000149.1 GCF_028292925.1 Sphingomonas bacterium | reverse complement strand
GCACCGGCTGCGGCTCCGCGGCGGGCGCGATCGCCGCCTCCACCCGCGCGGCAGGCAGCGGCGCGGCGAGCCGGGCGGCGGCGGCCTCGATCCGCTCCAGCGCCAGCGCGACCGCCGCATCGCCGTCGGGCGACGTTTCGGGCCAGAGCGGCGCGACGAGGAACAGGGCATCCGCCAGCCGATCGAACACCAGCACCAACGTCGGCCGGGTGAACAGCATGTCGGGCAGATCGAGCGGGTTCGCGGGCGGGCGCGGCAGCCGCTCGACAAGACCCACGGTTTCGTATGCGAAATAGCCGACCAGGCAGGCCAGCGCCGGCGGCAACCCTACCGGCACGTCCATCCGGCAGGCCGCCACCAGAGCCCGCATCGCGGTGAGCGCATCGCCCTCGCACGGCTCGAACGCGTCCCTGTCGGTCAGCCATTTGCGGTTGATCGCAGCCTGCCGCCCGTCGGCGCGGAACAGCAGATCGGGGGCGAGGCCGAGCAGGGTGTAGCGCCCGCGCTGTGCCCCGCCCTCGACCGACTCGAGCAGGAAATCGCCTCGGCCGGGCTCGATCAGCTTCAGCGCGGCGGCGACGGGAGTATCGACATCGGCGATCTGGCGGCGCCAGACGATCGCCGGCCGGCCTTCCGCCAGCGCGCGTGCGGCAACCGCGTCGTCGGCGTGCGTCACTGTGCCACCGTCATTGTGCCGCCGTGCCCTTGGCCAGCGAAGCCTTGAGCCGGGCGATCGCCGCGGCGTCGCGCTTCACCCCAAGCACCTTCTGCACCGCGACCGAGAATTGCTCGGCATATTCGCGGCCGAGCACCTCGACGAACTGGCCCCGCGTCGCCTCGATCAGGCCCGGCGCCGAGCGCGCGTCGCCCTGGACGATGCGATCGAGATGGACGACGAACCAGCCCTGCCGGTTCGGGGCGGCGAGTATCTTGGTATCGCCCTGCCGCATGTTGAACATCAGGGCGAGCGGCGGCGGTGCCGGCGTCTGGCTGCGGGCCAGATCGATCTGACGCCCCCCGGCCGGCTCCGGCGCGGGCAGCTTCAGCCCGGTATCGGCGAATGCCTTGGCCAGCGGCACGCCGCTCTTGGCCTTGGCGACAATGCCGTCCGCAATCTGTTTGGCGCGCTGGAACGCGCGATCGCCGGCAACGTCGGCGGCAACCTGGGCGCGGATCGTCGCCAGTGGCGCCGGGGCGGCCGGGATGACGCGCTGGACGCCGAGCAGCGCGAACGTCTGCCCGGCGCCGATCGTCTCGACGGTCGGGTCCTCGTCGGGCGAGGCGACAAAGGCGTTCTTCAGCAGCACGGACAGTTCCGGCGGCGCCTGGAACGCCGGCTGGTCGGGCGACTGCCCGTTGGCCAGCACGGGCGGGGTGGTGACCACCGCCAGCTTGTTCGCCTTGACGATATCGTCGAAGCTCTGGCCGCCGGCGATGTCGTCCTCGATCTTCGCGACCATCGCGGCGAGCGCCTCGTCAGTCTTCTGCTTGGCCAGGCTGTCGGCGATCTCCGCGCGGGCCTGATCCAGCGAGCGCCCGGCCACCGTCTTGATCGCCTCTACCTTCAGCACGTGCCAGCCGAGGGGCGAGCGGACCGGATCGGTGATCCCGCCCTGCGGCGCTGCAAACGCTGCCGCCGCAACGGCGGGCGAGGCGAGCTTGGCCAGGTCGGCCTGCGCGCGATCGCCGAGCGCAAGATCGGCCGCCGCAAACCCCTGCGCGGCCGCGGCCGTCGCGAAGGCGGTGCCGCCGCGTACCGCCGCCGCAAGCGCACGCGCCTTGGCTTCGCTGTCGAGGATGATCTGGGAAAGGGTGCGTGTCTGCTTGCTGGCATAGGTCGCGCTGTTTGCGGCGTAGAAAGCAGCGATCTCGGCCTCGCTCGGCCTGGCCGCCGCTGCCAGCTGATCGCGGCCGAACAGGGCGTAGCGCACCACCCTGCGTTCCGGGATCGTGTAACGCGCGAGGTTCTTGCCGTAGAAAGCGTTGATGTCGGCGTCGCTCGGCGGGGCGGTTGCCCCCATCGCCTGGGCCGGCACCACGCCGATCGTGCCGCTGCGCGTTTCCAGCAGCAGCGAGGCATAAGGCGCGACAAGGCTGGACGGCGCGCGGGTGGCGCCGGTGATCGGGATCAGCAGCTGCCGGCGGATCAGATCGCCGGCAAGGTCGGCGCGCAGATCCCGCTCGTTGATCCGTTCGCGCTGGAGGACGGCATCGAACGCCTGCCGGTCGAACTTCCCGGTCGGCCCGGCGAAGGCCGGAATGCTGCCGATCTCGCCGTCGATCAGCTTGTCGCTGGCGGTCATGCCCTGGTCGCGCGCCCAAAGCTCCAGGGCGCGGGCGCCGATCGTCTGGGTGATCGTCTGGTCGATCCCGCCCTGGGCCACGAAGGTGGCCATATCGAGATCCTTGTTCTGCTCCGACTGGGCGCGAACCGCACGCAGCTCGCCCTCCGCGCGCCGGGTGATCTCGCTGGCACGCAGCTTCTCGCCGTTGATCGTGGCGACCGAATCGCCGTTCCCGCCGAGCGAATCGGTGCCCAGGCCGTCGGGGGTGCCGACGCCCGTGACGATGAACGCCACGATCAGCAGCCCGAGCAGGCCGAGAACGACCCAGGAGGATAAGGCACGGCGGAAGAAGGTGAGCATGGCATTCCGGTGACTTGGGGCAGGAGACCGCCCGCCATAGAGAGCGCGTCACACGGCGACAAGCGGCGCGCTCCGCATGATGGTCCGGCCCCGCCTCCTTTCGGCGCCACGAGCGGGTGGTTGGCGCCGCCGGGCCGGCTTGCTACACGCCGGCGCCTGTTTTGGATCGGGGGAACGTCATGGCTCTGCGCAAGCTGGTTGCGGGCAACTGGAAGATGAACGGCGATCGTGCCGCGCTGGGCGAACTGGCCGGTATCGGCGCGGCGGCCGCGGGACACGCGAACGTCGACGTGGCGATCTGCCCGCCGTTCACGCTGGTCGCCCCGGCTGCCGAGCAGGCCGCGGGCATCGCCATCGGCGCGCAGGATTGCCACGCCGCGGCCAAGGGCGCGCATACCGGGTGCATCTCCGCTGCCATGCTGCGCGAAGCAGGCGCGCGGCTCGTCATCGTCGGACATAGCGAGCGGCGTGCCGACCAGCACGAGACGGACGCCGAGGTCCGCGCCAAGGCGCAGGCGGCGATCGCCGCGGGGCTGATCGCGATCGTCTGCGTCGGCGAGACGGAGCCCGAGCGCGACGCCGGCAACGCTCTGTCCGTGGTCGAGGCGCAGCTGGACGGATCGATCCCCGCCGAGGGCGACGGCGCGACGTTGGTGGTCGCCTATGAGCCGGTATGGGCGATCGGCACCGGCCGCGTTCCGGCCGTAGCCGACGTGGCCGAGATGCATGCCGCGATCCGCGCCCGCCTGACCGGCCTTCTCGGTGCGAAGGGCGCCGCCGTCCGCATTCTCTACGGCGGATCGGTGAAGGCCGATAATGCCGCCGAACTGATGGCGGTGCCCGATGTCGATGGTGCGCTGGTCGGCGGTGCAAGTCTGACCGCGGCGCTGTTCGTGCCGATCATCGAGGCGACCGCGCGCGTCGGTTGATGCGGCGCGCTTGACTCTATAGAGCGCCGATCCAGATTCAACGCGGGCCGGGCATAACCGGCCCACGCCCCTTAGCGCCGGTGGCGATCGCCCGCCGGTGCGACGGTTCAAAAGCTCGAAAGCCTTTTGCCCATGTTCACCTTCCTGCTCGTCGTCCACGCGATCATTGCCGCCGCGCTCGTCGCGGTGATCCTCATGCAGCGGTCGGAAGGTGGCGGGCTCGGCATGGGCGGCAGCCCGACGGGGCTGATGAGCGCGCGCGGCGCCGCCGACTTCCTGACCCGCGCGACGACGATCCTGGCGACCTTGTTCGTCGTGATGAGCATCGGCCTGGCCGTGCTGGCGAGCGTGCAGCATGGGCCGCGCAAGATCGACACGTCGCTGTCGCGTGCGCCCGGTGCCGCAGGCGGGCTGGCGCCCGGTGCGCCGCCGATCGGCTCGACCGTGCCTCTGGCGGGCGATCCGCTGGCCGGGATTGCGGCCAGCGCCGGCAACGTCGTCGCCCCGGCGGCGCCGGTCCTGCCCGGCGCTCCGCTGGGCAGCGCGAGGGCCCCGGCAACGACGGCCGCCCCGGCGGCATCCGCGCCCGCGGGCCGCCCGGCTCCGGCCACCCCGGCGACCGCCCGCCCGAATCGCACCTCGCCCGCCGCGG
>NZ_JAQGLK010000147.1 GCF_028292925.1 Sphingomonas bacterium | reverse complement strand
CCTCAGTCGACCTCTTCCTTCGGCCGGTCGGCATCCTCGTTGCCGTTCTTGCGCGGGAACAGCCGCTGCCATCCGCCCGGCAGGTTGCCGCTTTGGGGCCGCGGATCGCCACCGTAATTGTAGCTGTAGCCGTAATCGGCGCCGTACCCCATGGCGCGCGAATCGAACTTGGTGAGAACCGCGCCGACGATGATGCCGCGGCTCGCCCGCAGGCGGCGAAGCGCGATCTTGGCGTTGCCGCGATGGGCGCGACTGGCCTCGACGACGAACACGACCCCCTCGACCAGAGCGGACAAGAGCGGCGAGTCGGCCAGCCCCATCACCGGCGGCCCGTCGAGCAGAACGATGTCGTACCGCTTGACCAGTTCGTCGAGCAGCGCCTTGATCGATGCGGTCGCCAGAAGCTCCGCCGGATTGGGCGGCAGGGGGCCGCTCGGCACCACATCGAGGTTCGGCGTATCCGAATGCTGGATCACCTCGTCGATCGTCGCCTGCCGGGTCAGAACATTGCTGAACCCGACCTGGTTCGAAAGGTTGAGAAGCCGGTGAATCGATGGCTTGCGCAAGTCGCTGTCGATCAGCAGCACGCGCTTGCCCACCCGGGCGAAGCTCTGCGCCAGCGCCATCGACGTCGTCGACTTGCCTTCACCCTGCAGGCTGCTGGTCAGCAGCAACGTCCGCGGCAGGCCGGTCGACGTCGAGAATTCGAGCGACGATCGCGCGGCGTAATAAGCCTCCGCGAATGCCGATCGCGCATCGGCGAGCGCCGCCTGCGGCGTATCGTTGGGCCCGAGCATCGGCACCGATCCCAGGAACGGAACGCGAAGCTTGCGATCGATGTCCTCCGAGGAGCGGATCGCATCGTCGAACGTCTCGCGTGCGAAGATCATGATGATCGAGATCGCGATACCGACCAGCACCGCGATGGCGATGTTGAGGATCGGGCGCGGCAGCACCGGCACGCCGGGCACCTCCGCACGATCGACGACCGCAATGTTGTTGGCGGTGATCCCGGCCGCGGCGCTGACTTCCTTGTACCGCTGGAGCAGCCCGTCATACAGCGTGCGGCTGGTATCCACCTCGCGGCGCAGGATGTTCAGCCGGACGCTGCGGTCCTGTTCGGCGAACGTCTCGCCCTGAAGGCGCGACAGATCGGAGCGGACGGCCTGTTCCTGCCGGGAGGCGATCAGATACTGATCGCGGATCGAGTTGCGGGCCAGCCCGGCGAGGGTGGCGATCTGGCGATCCAGCTCGGAGATCTGGGCGGCGGCCTGGCGCATGGCCGGGAAGTCGTCCTTCCGGCGCGACCGCTGCTCCTGATAGTTCGCCTGCGCGACTGCGCGCTGCTGCACGAGCGCCTGGATCGCCGTATTCGTCTGCACCTCGGGCAGCGACATCACCGGGGTGGCCTGTGCCTGCGCCCAACGCTGCTGGGCCGCGATGCGGGCTGCCACGGCGGCGGACAGCGAAGTGTTCGTCTGCACGAGACTGGAGGTGACGAGCGATCGTGGCCCCATCGAACCGGCACTGTCCGAAGCGGAACCCGAACTCGCGTCGATCAGCCGGGCCTGTCGCGCATAGGCGATGCTGGACCGCTCGGCCTCTTCCAGCCGGCGCTTGGTCTCGGCGAGCTGCTGCTGCAGGAACGAACGCGCATAGGACGATGCGTCATACTTGCGCTGCAGGTTGCTGATGATGAAGTTGTCGGCAAAGCTGTTGGCCACCCGCGCGGCCAGTGCCGGATCCGGGCTGTTGAACAGGATGTTCGCGACGCGAGACGAGCGCGGCAGCGACACGTCCATGTTGGCCTGGAGCAGGCCGACGACGCGCTGGCGCTGCGCCTGCGCGCCCGCGGGCCCGTCACCGTCGATCCGCTCACCCATGGCAACCAGGAAACGGTTGTCCCGATAGAGACCGAGGCTTTGCGCCACCTTCTCGGCAAGCGTGCGGCTGCGCAGAATGTCCAGCTGCGTCTGCAGGAAGCGGTCGACGTCCTGCATCGGCTCCTCGGCGTCGACGTCCTGCTGCTGCAGCACGCGGGCCGATTGCTGCTCGATCTGGATGGTCGCCGCTGCCCGGTAGATCGGCGTGGTCAACATGGTCACCGCCAAGCCGGCCGCGAGCGACACGGCGATCGCTGCCAGGAACAGCGCCCGGTTTCGGTAGAGTACCGCCCACATGGTACGCAGGTCGAACTTTGCCTCGTCGCCACCCTCGGCAGCGGACTGCCCGAAAGCATCCGGAGACATCAGCTGCAGCCTGCGGCCACTTTCGTCATAGATCGTGAGGGCGGCGTCGTTCATCACGGAATCCTGAAAACGGGAGGGCTCAGTACGGCCGGAATAGATTGATAAGTGGTGCCGTGCCGAGCAGGTCGCGCCAGCCGGCCTTCAGGTTGGAGAAGCCGACCACGACCAGATCGTTGCCCACGATCTCCGGATCGGGCGCCGCGCCCTTCTGGATGTGCGACACGTTGAACAACGCCGCCGTCCGCTCGCCACGGATGTTGCGAAACACGATGACCTCGCCAAGCGCCGCGGTGCGCGACGTGCCCTTGGCCATCGCCAGCACCTCGAGCAGGGTGGTATGCCCCTCGATCTCGAACACGCCCGCTTCGTTCACCGATCCCTCGACCGCCACGCGCTGCGATACAGCCGAGGTCACCACCACGGAAACCTGTGGCGATTCCAGATACTTCTCGCTCAGGCGGGCGGCGATATCCTGCGACAGGCCGCGCGGCGTCCTGCCCGCGGCCTTCATCGGCCCGATCAGCGGCATCAGGATCTGGCCGCCGGCATCCACCTTGGCGCCCTTCATCGAAAGATCGGTTTCCTGGAACACGGTGATGTCCAGCGTGTCGAGCGGCCCGATGGTGTAATCGACCAGCGACGTTCCTGGATCGGTAGCCGGGATGACCTTGTAGGCCTCGCTGCCGCGCGCCATTCCCGAGGCCACCGGCGTCTGACAACCGCTAAGCACAAGCGAGGCGCCGCAAACCAAGATCAGGGCGAGAGCACCGGACCTTCCGGGCAGCACCAGCCAGTGCATCGACTTACCGCTTTTCGCCGCCATGATTACCCTTGTACGCATGAACCCCTGAGGTTATCGGCTGGATATATCATGTGTTATACGATAGCCATCCCGAAAACGCGCAGGAACCCCCGCAGCGAATGGCTCCGCGCGGGCCGGTCAGGCCGGGTTGCGGGGTACAACATTTCCGGAGACCATGCATGGCTGTGACGTCCCGCGGGTGGCGGCGTTCGCGTCGCAAGTTCAGCACGCGCAGGGCGCTGCGCATTCTGCGCAACCCCGCCATGCTGCGTCTGATCGCGGGCATACTGATCGTGCTGGTGATCGTGCGCGTGGCATCCGCCGGATATGCGTTCCGCTTCGACTCTTCGGGCTATGCGGGCGTGGGCCTCGGCAACAGCCGTCAGGACGTTCTTTACGGCATCGGCCAGCCCGCCGAGACGGCCGACGCGTCCGGTGCGTGGCGCCCTTTCCGAACGACGGCAGAACTCGCCGCCAATGGCTGGGCCTATCAGGATAGTGGCGGCGGCCGCGTCGACGTCCGCTTCGACGAGCGGGACGGCAAGGTCGGCTCGGTCAGCTGTACGCAATCGGAGGCGATCCCGAGCGCCTGCGGCCATCTGTACGGCATCGGCCTGGGCGACAGCGAGGATCGCCTTTCGTTCAAGCTCGGCCGGCCGACGGCGGAGCGATTGGCGACCGGGGTCAAGATCGTCCGGTATGACGATCTCGGCGTCGAGTTCACGCTCAAGCAGTATACCGTTTACAAGATCAAGGCGCTGCGGGAGCGCGGCGGCGCCTTTGCCCGGACGCTTCGGTTCGTGCGAAGCCTGGTTCCTTGAACGTCACAGGCTCCACCGCCGAGGTTCGCGCGGCCAGTCCGGCCATGCGCAAGGCGGCGGCGTGGAGCCTGACCGTTCTGGTAACGCTTGCCCTTTTGCTGGGCGGCGGCGGCGCACAGACCCCGCCCCTCGTCAGCGCGCTGCTGGCGTTCGCGGCGATCGTCGAACTCGCTATCCTCGCCTTCGTCATTCCGGCCCGCATGCGCGATCCGCGGGCGACCGGCGCGATCCTGCTGGTGATCGCCATTGCCATCGTGATGGCCGCTCAGCTGGTGCCGCTACCGCCCGGCGTCTGGCGCGCGCTTCCCGGGCGGGCGCTGTCGACCGAAATTCGCGACATGGTCGGCCAGTCGCAACTCTGGCTGCCATTCTCGCTGGATCCGGATCGCACCCGGGCGGCCGCACTCTCGCTGCTATGCCCCGTCGCGGTGTTCCTCGGCGTTCTTCATGCCGGGGGGAAGATTCACGCCCGGCTGTTGCTGATCATTCTGGCGGTGGCCGTTCTCGATCTGCTTCTCGCGGCCTTCCAGGTCGCGTCGCACGGCAGCGCGCTGCGCTTCTGGGACACGCCGCACAACGGCTTCGGCATCGGCCTGTTCGTCAACCGCAACCACAATGCGGATTTCCTGCTGATCGCGCCGCTCATCGCCGCGGCGGCGCTACGGCTTCAACTCGGCAGCCGGCTTTCGCTGCACGAACATTCGCTGGCCGTGGTCGCACTGGGTGTGTTTCTGGTCGGCGTCGTCATCACCACCTCCCGCATGGGGCTGGTGCTGGTGCCGGTGCCGATCCTGGGCGTGCTGGTGCTGTTCGCATCGAAGGATGCGTTCGCCGAGCGTTCGGGCCGCCGGATCGCCGCGGTGCTGCTGCTGATCGTGGCGTTGCTCGTCCTGCTGACGATCCTGGCACTGGACAATGCCGTCATCGCGAGCGTGATCGCGCGGTTCACCGGGGGCGACGACCGCCGGTACGATTTCTGGCCGGACGTCATCTACGCCATCGGCCAGTTCTGGCCGTTCGGCAGCGGATCGAGCACGTTCGATCCCGTGTTCCGAACCGTCGAGCGGCTGGATACCGTCCTGCCCTCCTTCGTCAACCACGCGCATAACGACTATTTCGAGCTCACCCTCGAACTCGGCGTGGTCGGCGTGGCGCTCATCGTCGCATTCTTTGCGCTGTATCTCCCCAGGGCGTTCGCAATATTGTTCCAGCGCCGCGGCCGCCCGGTCGAGCCGGTCGCCATCGCCGCCTTGTTCGGGATCGCCATTCTGCTGCTGCACAGCCTGGTCGATTACCCGCTGCGCACCACGGCACTTGGAACGCTGTTCGCCGTGCTCTGCGCGATGACCTTCTCGCCCGCGCAACCCGCCGGCGCGCTCCGACGTCCGCGCTGAAGGCGGGCGCCATGAAGGTTCTTATCGTCGGGCTGAACCATGCGCCCGAACCTGTCGGCATCGGCCCCTACTCGACCGGGGCGGCACGCGCGCTCGCAGCGGCCGGGCACCGGGTGGAGGTGATCGCCGGCAAGCCCTATTATCCCGCCTGGCGCCACGAACCGGAATTTGCGCGGCCGCTCTACCACCACGCCATCGAGGAGGGGGTCGCGATCACGCGCGTACCCCACTACGTCCCCGCCCGGCAGAGCGGAATCCGGCGGATCCTCCACCATGCGAGCTTTGCCGCGGCGGCACTGCCCGTCGCGCTGCGACGCGCCCGCAGCCTTCGCCCCGATCTGGTGATCGGCGTGGCACCCTCGTTGATCGCCGCCCCGGTCGCCCGGGCGGCGGCGCGGCTCGCGGGGGCCCCGCTCTGGTTGCACGTCCAGGATTTCGAGGTGGAGGCGGCCTTCGCCACCGGGCTGATCGCGGAGGCCGGCATCGGCGCGCGGGCGGCGCGCGGCTTCGAGAACGGGCAGCTCCGCCACGCCCAGCGGGTCAGTTCGATCTCGCCGCAGATGTGCGCGCGGCTGCTCGCCAAGGGCGTGGCCCCGGATCGTATCGTCGAATTCCGCAACTGGGCCGAGATCGACAGCATACGCCCCCTCGATCGCGCCTCCACCTTTCGCGCGAAGTGGGCGATCGATCGCCGCCATGTCGCGCTCTATTCCGGCAACATCGCCAACAAGCAGGGCATCGGCATCATCATCGAGGCAGCGCAGCTGCTCCGCCACCGCCGCGATCTGCTGTTCGTGATCTGCGGCGAAGGCCCGAACCGCGAAGCCCTTGCCGCCACGATCGCCGCCGCGGGCATGGACAACGTGCGGCTGGAGCGGCTTCAGCCGGCCGCCCTGCTGCCGGAGCTGCTCGGGCTGGCCACGGTCCACCTGCTGCCCCAGATCCGCGGCGCCGCCGATCTCGTCCTGCCCTCCAAGCTCGCCAACATGCTCGCGTCCGGACGCCCGGTCGCCGCGACCGCGCTGCCCGGCACCGGCATCGCCGACGAGGTTGCAGGCTGCGGCACCGTCACCGAGCC
>NZ_JAQGLK010000101.1 GCF_028292925.1 Sphingomonas bacterium | reverse complement strand
CATGGGCATGAGGGACCGGAATCGGCCGGCCAGGTGGTGGCGGCCTTCGGCGGTTTCCTGATGGGCGGCGACGTGATGGTCGGGATGATCGTCTTCGCCATCCTGCTGATCGTCAATTTCATGGTGGTCACCAAGGGCTCCGGCCGCATCGCCGAGGTCGCCGCCCGCTTCAGCCTGGATGCCATGCCGGGCAAGCAGATGGCGATCGACGCCGATCTCAACGCCGGCCTGCTCACCCCGGAGGAGGCGAAGCTTCGCCGCCAGGAAGTCGCTACCGAGGCGGACTTCTATGGCTCGATGGATGGTTCGTCGAAGTTCGTGAAGGGCGATGCCGTCGCCGGGGTGCTGATCCTCGTCGTCAACGTCGTCGGCGGGCTGATCCTGGGCGTCGTCAGCCACGGGCTTTCGGTGGGAGAGGCGGCGCGCACCTATATCCTGCTGGCCATCGGCGATGCCCTGGTGGCGCAGGTGCCGGCCTTGCTGCTGTCGATCGCCGCCGCGTCGATCGTGACGCGGGTTTCCTCGCCCTTCGATCTTTCCGGGCAGATCACCAACCAGTTCGGTTCGTCGAAGGCGTGGGCGCCGGTCGCCGGGATCCTCGGCCTGCTCGGCCTCACGCCGGGGATGCCGCATTTGCTGATCCTGTCCGCGGCCGGGATCGCCGGCGTCGCCGCCTGGCGGCTGCGCAAGCCCGCCACCGTGGCGATTGCCAGCAACGAGGAGATCGACGCAAAGACCGCCGCCCCGGCGATGATCGGCTGGGACGAAGTGTCGGACGGCGCCGCGCTCAGCCTGGAACTGGGCTACGGCCTCATCTCGATGGTCGATGAACGCAAGGGCGCGCCGCTGATGGCCCGGATCACCGGGATCCGCCGCCAGCTCAGCCGCGAACTCGGTTTCGTCGTGCCGCTGGTCCGCGTCCGCGACAATCTCGCGCTCGAGCCGAACGCCTACCGCATCACCGTCGCCGGCGTGATCGTGGGGGAGGATCAGTGCTGGCCGGAGGATCTGCTTGCGCTCGATTCCGGCTATCTGGAGGGGACGGTCGAGGGGCGCGCCGCCAAGGATCCCAGCTTCGGGCTGGACGCGATCTGGATTTCGCCCGCGCGGCGCAACGATGCGGTGATTGCGGGCTATACCGTGGTCGATCCCGCGACGGTGATCGCTACCCACCTCAACCAACTCATCACCGCCAACGCTGCCGACCTGTTCGGCATGGACGAGGCGCAGAGCCTGCTCGATGCCCTCAAGGAAAGCGCGCCCCAACTCGTCGCCAATCTGGTCCCCGCGCCGCTTACGCTGGCCGGCGTGGCGGCGCTCTGCCGCGGGCTGCTGGCCGAAAGCGTCGCGCTGAAGGATTTCCGCCGTATCGCCTCTGCCATGGCCGAGGCGGCGCGGGAGGAAAGCGATCCGGCCCAGCTGATCGAGGCGGTGCGCCAGCGGATCGGCGCGATCATCATCCAGCAGGTCGTCCCGGTGCGGATGCCGCTGCCGGTGATCACGCTCGATGCCGGGCTGGAATCGCTGCTGGCACAGGCTATCCGCAACGGGCCGGGTGCCAGCCACCCGTTCGAGCCGGCGCTGGCCAATCGTATCGTCGCCGCCGTGTCGCAGGCCGCGCAGCCGATGATGGGGGAGGCGCGGCGCTTCGCGCTCGTCACGTCGCCGATCGCGCGGCGGGCGCTCGCCCGGTTGCTCCGGCCGCACCTGGCCGATGCCCCCGTCCTGTCCTTCCTCGAAATACCTGATGGCAAGCCGGTCGAGGTCGTCGCCGTCGTCGGCGGCACCGCGCAGGCCGCGATCCCGACACCCAATGCGGAGCTCGCATACTGATGACCATGGATTTCCAGTCTCAGCCGGATGTCGGCGCGGGAGACAGTGGCGATGTCGCCGTCACCTACGGCCGCAACCCCGCCGTGCGGGACACGGGCGCGCTGGCCCGCAGCCACATGCCACTCGTCCGCCGCATTGCCTGGCATGTCCATGGCCGCGTCTCCAGCGCGATCGAGGTCGAGGATCTCGTGCAGATCGGGATGGTCGCCCTGGTTGAGGCGGCGAGCGGGTTCGAGGACCGCGGCTTCGCCTTTTCGACCTATGCGACGATGCGGATCCGCGGCGCGATGATCGATCATCTGCGCCGCCACGCCACGATCTGCCGATCGGCAATGGGCCGTCGCCGCGAAATGGAGGGCGCGCGCCGTACGCTGCAATCGGCCCTGGGGCGCGAGCCGAGCGAGGCGGAACTGTCCGCAGCGATGGGGATCGATCCCGGCACCTTCCGCGAACTGGTCGATTCCACGGCCAGCGTCCGGCATGAGTCGATCGACGAGGTCTATTCCGATCAGTCGATGTGGTTCGCCGATGTCGAGGAGCGGATCGACCAGACGATCGAGCGCGGCCAGATGAAGGCGGCGCTCGCCGCCCGCATCGCGGATCTGCCGGAGCGGGAGGCGATGGTCCTCCAGCTCTACTTCGTCGAGGAAATGAACCTCGAGGAAATCGGCCAGACGATCGGTGTCGGCGCGGCGCGGGTCTGCCAGATCAAGAAGTCCGCGCTGGACAAGCTGCGTGCATCGCTCCGCGAGTGGGATTGAGGCGCCGCCTTCGGCGTAACTCCCGGCCGGTGGGCCGGGTGTGCGTCGGCTGACGAGCCACACGCGGTCCTCACTTCGCGCACATCGCGAACCATCAGGCCGCCGCCGCCGCCGCCGCCGCCCACTATATCGTATCCCCCGTGCGTGACGGCACGAACCAGGCGCGACATCCCGAGCCAACGCCGATGCCGCCCCGATCGTATCGGAGCGGCAGGACTATTCGGCATGACAATCCGGCGGGGAGCCGTGGCGCTCCCCGCCGGATCTTTCTGTCAGCTATTAGCGCAGCAGGCTCAGTACGCCCTGCTGGCTCTGGTTGGCCTGCGCCAGCATCGCCGTGGCGGCCTGGTTGAGGATCTGCGCCTTGGCGAGGTTGGTCGTTTCGGCAGAGAAGTCCGTATCCTCGATGCGGCTGCGAGCGTCGCTCAGGTTGCCGATGTTCGAGGTCAGGTTGTTGACCACCGACTCGAGCCGGCTCTGCGAGGCGCCGAGCGTGGCGCGCGAGGTGCCGACCGCCTTCAGCGCATCGTCGACCGTGTCGAGCGCGGTGGAGGCATCGGCGGCCGCGCCGATCGAGAGATCGTCAACACCCAGGGCGAGCGCGGCGACGGTGACGTCCACCGTGTCACCCGAGTTCGAACCCGTCTGGATCGAGAAGGTGGTGTCGTTCGCGTCGGAGAACACTGCCACGCCGTTGAACTTGGTGTTCGTGATGATGTCGCCGATCTGGGCGGTCAGCTCGGTGACTTCGGCCTGCATGTTGGTACGGTCGTCGTCGGAATAGGTGCCCGAGGAGCTCTGCACCGCCAGTTCGCGAACCCGCTGCAGCATGGAGGTGACTTCGGTCAGTGCGCCGTCGGCGGTCTGCGCCAGCGAGATGCCGTCATTGGCGTTGCGAACTGCCTGCGTCATGCCGCGGATCGACGAGGTCATCGACGTCGAGATGGCGAGGCCGGCGGCGTCGTCCTTGGCGGTGTTGATGCGCTTGCCGCTGGAAAGGCGCTCCATCGCCTTCGACAGGGACGCATCGGCCATGCGCGACGCGTTCTGGGCGCGGAGAGCTGCGGAATTCGAGTTGATGACAGTCATGGGGTGTTCCTTTTCCCGCTGGGTTAGACGGCGGTTGGACCGTCATCGGTGCCGCCACGATCCGAGTAACGGCGGGCGGCGGCCGGGCTTTAACGATGGCCGGATAACTTTTTTCGGAGCTTGGGAACCGGGGCGGCTCCGCGAAATAAATCGCCGAGAAGGGGCCTGCGCGGCCGGGTTCTTAGCTGGTCGTTTACCACTTAAAGCTAACTGCGGGTGCACGGAGATCGCACATGCAGCAGCTTACCGTTTCGGATAAAGTTCAAGACATTGATCCCGCTCTCGCGCCCTGGCTTGCAGGGTGTGGCTTCGCGGTCGTGCGGATCGCCAGAGGCGCGCAGCGCGCCCGCGAAGAGGTCCGCATCCTCGCTGCCGACGAGATCGCGCTGGCCAGCCACCGCGATATCCTGATCGACATCTCCCCCGGACCGCCGCAGTTCGAACGGGCGGCAGGCGGGATGCCCGCGCGGCTCCGCTTCGGGTTCGAGGATATGGCTTTCGCCCATGCCATGATCGCGGAGCTGGTTCGCCCGGCTGGCCGCCCCGCATGCGGCGAGCCGGACAGCGCGCGCTTCCTGGCGCTGACCGCGCGGATCGCCGCCTCCGACGCGACAGTGCTGGTGCTCGGCGAAACCGGCACCGGCAAGGAGGGGATCGCCCGCTACATCCACCACCGCTCACCCCGCGCCGGGCGCGACTTCATCGCCGTCAACTGTGCCGCTTTGCCCGACACGATGCTGGAGGCGATGCTGTTCGGCCATCAGAAGGGCAGCTTCACGGGCGCCGGATCGGCGAGCGAGGGGCTGTTCCGCGCCGCGGACGGCGGCACTCTGCTGCTCGACGAGATTGCCGAGATGCCGCTGCCGCTTCAGGCCAAGCTGCTGCGTGCCATCCAGGAGCGTGAGGTGCTGCCCGTCGGCGCGACCCGCGCGGTGCCGGTGGACGTGCGGATCATCGCCGCCGCCAACCGCGATCTGGCCGCCGAGGTGGCCGCCGGTCGGTTCCGCGCCGATCTCTATTGGCGGCTGAACGTGCTGCCCCTCTCGCTCCGCCCGCTCGGGGAGCGCCGGCTGGACATTCGCGCGATCACCGCGGCGCTGCTGCTGCGCCACACCTCGGCGGGCGAGCCGTTTCCGTGGCCGAGCCACGCCGCACTCGATGCGCTCATGGCGCACCGCTGGCCCGGCAACGTCCGCGAACTGGAAAACGTCATCCAGCGCGCGCTGTTGCTGCGCGCCGGCGAGCGGCTGGAAGTTGAGGATATCGCGATCGATAGCGCCCCGGCGCCGCAGCCCGTGGCACTGCCGGCAGCGCCGTCCAGCCTGGTCCGGCCCGAATCGGTGACCCGGCTCGCCGACGTCGCCCGCACCGTTCAGGCGCAGTCGATCGCCGATGCGCTCGCCGCGTGCGGCGGTCATCGTGCGCGCGCCGCGATGATGCTGGGGATAAGCGAACGCACGCTGCGCTACCGGCTCGCGAACCTGCGCGCCGCCCGCGAGGAGCTTAGGGCGGCATGACCCGGATCGATCCTTCCTCGCTGATGGCGATGCGCAGTGCCATCCTCCAGCAGAACAGCGCGCTGCAAAAGGCGGCGTCGGCGCCGATCGCGGCGCCCGTGCAGCCGGCAGGTGTCGGTCAGGCCGATTTCACCAAGGCGCTGAGTTCGGCGCTGGGCGACGTCAATGCCGCGCAGGCGAAGGCCGCCTCCGCTGCCGATGCCTACGAACGCGGCGAAAGTACGGATATCGCCGCAGTGATGCTCTCGCGCGAGCAGGCGTCGGTCGGGTTCCAGGCAACCCTGCAGGTCCGCAACAAACTGCTCGCCGCGTACAAGGATATCATGAGCATGCCGGTCTGACATGAGCGAGATCGTCGCCACCGCGTCGGACGCCCGCACGGACGTCCGCACCGTTTCCGTCCAGGCCCGCAGCGCCCAGCCGGGTCTTTCCGCCACTCTGGAGCGGTTGCGCGGCTTTGCCGAACAGCCCGCGATACGCAAGGCGCGCCCCGCGCTCGGGCTGCTCGGGCTGGTCGGCGCGGGCGCGCTGGTCTGGGCCATGCTGGCGCAGCCGGCGCAGCGTGATCTGTTTCGCGGCCTCGCCGACGCCGACAAGGCTGCGGCCAGCGACGCGCTGGGATCGGCGGGAATCGAATACCGGATCGACCGCGAATCCGGCGCGCTCACGGTCGGCGAGAACGACTATTACCAGGCCAAGATGCTGCTCGCCCAGCAGGGGCTGCCGAAGGCGGCCCCCTCGGGCGAGGATATGCTCGGTAACCTGCCGCTGGGTGCCAGCCGCGCGGTGGAGGGCGAGCGGCTTCGCGGCGCGCGCGAGCAGGATCTGGCGCGTACCATCGAGGCGATCGATGCCGTCGCCACCGCCCGCGTCCACCTCGCCACGGAACAGCCCAGCGTCTTCCTGCGCGACCAGAAGGATGCCGCGGCATCGGTGATGCTGAAGCTGCAGCCGGGGCGCTCGCTGACGGAGGCGCAGGTCGGCGCCATCGCGAGCCTTGTCGCTTCCTCCGTGCCCGGGCTGGCGGCCGATGCCGTGTCCATCGTCGACCAGAGCGGGCGGCTGCTGTCGCGCGGGGCGGGCGATGCGGCGAGTGCCATGGCGGATCGCCAGGTCTCGCTCCAGGCGCAGGTCGAGTCGCGCTATAGCGACGCGCTCGATCGGCTGCTGACGCCCTTGGTCGGCCCCGGCAACTACACCGCGGAGGTTCACGCCGATCTCAGCTTCGACGAGGTACAGGCGACGCGCGAGAGTTACCCCAAGGACCTCCAGGTCGTCCGCGCCGAAAATGGCGGATGGACGAAGGAAGGCGGGCCGGACGGCCCCGCGATCGGCATCCCCGGTGCGCTGTCGAACACGCCGCCGGCGGCATCGACGCTGACCGCCACCAACCCGGCCGATCCGGCGGCACCGCCGCAGCCGGGCACGACGGCCGCGGCGCAGGCGGCGCGAACCACCGAAAATTATACCCGCACCTACGAACTCGGCCGCGAGGTTTCCGTCACGCGCAACCAGCAGGGATCGGTCAAGCGGCTGTCCGTGGCGGTGGCGATCAAGGACGGCACGGGCAAGGAGCGCCGCACCCCCGCCGAGATCGCCGCCATCGAGCAGCTGGTGCGCGGCGCCGTCGGCGCGGATCAGGCGCGCGGCGATCTGATCGCTGTCCGCGCGCGAAAGTTCGTCGCCATCGATGCATCCGTCGACGCCGCGAAGTGGTGGGAGGCGGCGTGGGTGCCGATGGTCGCGCGCAACGTTTCTGCGCTGCTCGTCGCGTTGCTGCTCGTGTTCGGGATCGGCCGGCCGCTGTTGAAGCGCCGGGGTGTCGCGGCGCCCAGGGCGG
>NZ_JAQGLK010000077.1 GCF_028292925.1 Sphingomonas bacterium | reverse complement strand
TGATGCGGCGATCCAGCGCCTCGATCTCCTCGGGCTTGGATTCCACCTCCATGCGCAGCCGGCTGGCGGATTCGTCCATCAGATCGATCGCCTTGTCGGGCAGGAAGCGATCGGTGATGTAGCGGTTCGACAAGGTCGCCGCGGCGACGAGCGCGCCATCCGTGATCCGTACGCCGTGGTGGAGTTCGTACTTTTCCTTCAATCCCCGCAGGATGGAGATCGTGTCTTCCACGGTGGGTTCGCCGACGAAGACGGGCTGGAAGCGGCGTTCGAGCGCCGGATCCTTCTCGACATATTTGCGATACTCGTCGAGCGTCGTCGCGCCGATGCAGTGCAGCTCGCCGCGGGCGAGCGCGGGCTTGAGCAGGTTGCCGGCGTCCATCGCCCCCTCCGACTTGCCCGCGCCGACCAGCGTGTGCATCTCGTCGATGAAGAGGATGATCTGGCCCTGGGCGCCCTTCACCTCGTCCAGCACGCCCTTCAGACGTTCCTCGAACTCGCCGCGATACTTCGCGCCGGCAATCAGGCTGCCCATGTCGAGCGCCATCAGCCGGCGATCCTTGATCCCGTCGGGCACGTCGCCGTTGACGATGCGGAGAGCCAGGCCCTCGGCGATCGCGGTCTTGCCGACGCCCGGCTCGCCGATGAGGACGGGATTGTTCTTGGTGCGGCGGGCGAGCACCTGGATGGTGCGGCGGATCTCCTCGTCGCGGCCGATGACCGGATCGAGCTTGCCGTCGCGCGCTGCCGCCGTGAGATCGCGGGCGAACTTCTTCAGCGCATCGTAGCGATCCTCGGCGGACGCGGTATCGGCGTTGCGGCCGCCGCGCAGATCGTTGATCGCCTTGTTCAGCGCCTCCGGCTTGACCCCGGCGGCGACCAGCGCCCGGCCCGCGGCGGACGCCGTGGCGAGGGTGAGGGCGAGCAGCATGCGTTCGACGGTGACGAAGCTGTCGCCGGCCTTCTGGGCGATCTGCTCGGCGGAATCGAGCACGCGGACGCTGTCGGTATCGAGCCCCGGCGGGGTCTGCGCGCCGCCGCCGGAGACGGCGGGGTGCTTGGCGAGCGCCTGATCGGTTTCGCGCAGCGCCGCATCCGGGTTGCCCCCGGCCGAGCGGATCAGGCCGGAGGCCATGCCCTGCTCATCCTCCAGCAGCGCCTTCAGCAGATGTTCGGGGGCGATCCGCTGATGGTTCATGCGGATCGCGACGGTCTGCGCCGATTGCAGGAAGCCCTTGGCGCGATCGGTGAATGTCTCCAGGTTCATGACGTCCCCTCATGCTATGCGGTGTGATGTGGTGTGGCCAATATGCAACACAAGGGGTGGGGGAGTGGTTTTACACGACGCCGCTGCGAACGGGTGCGTCGGGGGCGGTGCGTTGCCCGTGGCGGCACGCTGCTCTATTGCGCCGCCCAGCAAGAGTGACAGGAGCGACTCGATGACCTTCACGCCGACCGTCAAAGCCATTCTCGACAAGTATGAGAGCGACAATCCCGGCACGAAGGCCAACCTGGCCCGCATCCTGACCGCCGGCCGCCTGGGCGGCACCGGCAAGCTCATCATCCTGCCGGTCGACCAGGGATTCGAGCATGGCCCGGCGCGCAGCTTTTCGGTCAACCCGGCCGGCTACGATCCGCACTACCATTACCAGCTGGCGATCGACGCCGGGCTGAGCGCCTATGCCGCGCCGCTCGGCGCGCTGGAGGCGGGGGCGGATACGTTCGCCGGGCAGATCCCCACCATCCTGAAGGTCAACAGCTCGAACAGCTGGGCGACCGCGATCAACCAGGCGGTGACCGGGACGGTGGATGACGCGCTGCGGCTGGGCTGCTCCGCGATCGGCTTCACCATCTATCCGGGGTCGGACGATATCCTGGAGCAGATGGAAGAGATCCGCGAAATGTCTGCCGAAGCCAAGGCGGTCGGCATCGCGACGGTGATCTGGTCCTACCCGCGCGGCCCCAACATCACCAAGGCGGGCGAACTGGCGCTCGACGTCGGCGCCTATGCCGCCCACATGGCGACCCTGCTGGGCGCGCATATCATCAAGGTGAAGCTGCCTTCCGCCAACATCGAGCAGAAGGAAGCCAAGCCGATGTACGAGGGCACCGACTGGTCGAACCAGGCGGATCGCGTGCGCCACGTCGTGCAATCCTGCTTTGCCGGGCGCCGGATCGTCGTGTTCTCGGGCGGGGCGAGCAAGGGCACGGACGACGTGTTCCAGGATGCGCGCGACATCGCCGCCGGCGGTGGCAACGGATCGATCATCGGGCGCAACACCTTCCAGCGTTCGCGCCCGGATGCGCTCGCCATGCTCGACCAGCTCGTCCGCATCTACAAGGGCGAGGCATAAGCATCGCCGTTCGGGTGGTGACGCGGCGGCGGCCGGTAGCGGGCATTCGCCCGCCCGGCGCTCCGTGCTTGTGGACGGGTGGCGAAGGCGGGATACGGAATGCAGGCGATCTCCGAAGATACGGGCGACCAGTTCGACAATATCGGCGTGGGCGATATCGGCGATAGCGGGGACGAAAACGCGCTGGACCCCGGTTTTGCCGAGCGGTTCGATCGCGGGTTTCGCCCGGCTTGCCAGCTCTACCTGATCTCGCCCCCCACGATCGACGACGGCTTTGCCGATCGGCTGGCCGCCGCGCTGGATGCCGGAAAGATCGGTGCGTTCCAGCTGCGGCTGAAGGGCATCGACGATCATGCGATCGCGCGCGCGGCCGAGCCGTTGCTGCGCGCCTGCGCGGATCGCG
Organism: Sphingomonas bacterium; assembly: GCF_028292925.1. Taxonomy (GTDB): domain Bacteria; phylum Pseudomonadota; class Alphaproteobacteria; order Sphingomonadales; family Sphingomonadaceae; genus JAQGLK01. Next base: position 305 of record NZ_JAQGLK010000077.1, on the reverse strand, counting down.
ACGTGGCGTTCATCGTCAACGACAGTATCGGCCTGGCCAAGCGGCTGGGCGCGGACGGCGTCCATCTCGGCCAGGAGGATGGCGACCCCCGCGATGCGCGCGCGCAGCTCGGCGCCAAGGCGCAGATCGGCGTGACCTGCCACGACAGCCGCCACCTGGCGATGGAAGCGGGGGAGGCCGGGGCCGACTATGTCGCATTCGGCGCCTTCTACCCGACCACCACCAAGGAGGTGCGGCACCGCGCCGATCCCTCGATCCTCGGCTGGTGGACCACCCTGTTCGAGCCGCCGTGCGTGGCGATCGGC
>NZ_JAQGLK010000031.1 GCF_028292925.1 Sphingomonas bacterium | reverse complement strand
TGCCGCATTCGCCGATCGACGCGCGCTCTGCGCATCGGCGGCCATTTTCGTGCTGCGGCTCTGGGCATCCTCGAGCAGCAACTTCGCCGTCTGTTCGTTCGTGTCGCGCCGGAAGCGGGCGAGATCCGCGACGGCGCCTGCGCATGCGGCGCCGCGCGCGCCCTTGGCCGGCTGCAGCTCGGCACCGGCGGAGGCGCAGACGGTGTCTGCCCAATGGATCAGCCGGGTGCGATCGGCGCGGCCCTCCGCCCCCCAGGCGTAGAGCGCCGCGCCTGCGGCAGCGACGGCGAGCAGGAGGAGCCAGCTGCGGTTGCCGGCGATCATCGCGCCGAGCGCGGCGATCACAGCCCCGACTCCTTCAGCCAGCGGGCGACATCGAAGCTCGGGCATGCCTTGGCGACGCCGGGCCAGTCGCGGTGGCCGCGCACGATGATGCCGGGGAAGCGCGCGCGGTACGTGCGGACGAGCGTCAGCAGCGCCTTCTTCTGGGCGTCCGTGCGGGTGTCCGCCGGCGTCATCGACTTGTTCAGCTCGACGCCGCCGACGTAGCAGATGCCGATGTTGCCGGTGTTGGCGCCGCCGGTATGGGCGCCGCGCTGATCGTCGCGCAGCGTGCGGACGAACGTGCCGTCCAGCTCCACGACGAAGTGATAGGAGACCTGGCCGAACTTATCGATGTCCCAGCGGCTGATCTCGGCCGCCTTGACGTCGCGGCCGCGGGGCGTGGCGGCGCAGTGGAGGGTGAGAAAGCGGATCTTGGTCGGATCCATCCAGGCAGGCGCGGTCATGCCTGATCCTTTCGGTTGGCGATGCGATCGCGGATGAGGCCGGGAAGGCTGGCGATCAGATCGCTGGCGGCGGCGATGAAGCGCGGCGTGGACTTCACCGCGATCATGCCCAGGACGAAGGCGATGGCCTGCGTGACGAACGGATCGAGGTGGAACCAGGCCGAGAGGCCGAGCGTGACGTAGTAGGAGGTGCAGATCCCGGCGACGTAGGCCAGCACGCGATCGCGCCATCCCATGCCCTTTTCATGAATCTGCGCGACGGCCGATCCCAGCGCCGCCGGCGCCAGCGCCGAGGCGAGCGCCTTGGCAGTATCGACGATGTCGCCGAGCAGATGTTCGTGGGCCATGGGTTCAATCCCAGAGGTTGATGAGGGGCAGCGCGTCGGCCGCAGGGGTGGTGACAGGGACGGTGACCGGCGTGCCGACCGGCAGCACCGCGCCCATGCCCGCGAGGCCGGGGTTTGCATCCAGCACGACGGCGAGGCCGGCGCTGCCGATCCCGCGCTCGCGCCACAGCAGCCCGTCCAGCGTGTCGCCCTGGCGGGCGCGGATGACATTCTCGGCCGCCATCACAGCAGCTCGACGGTGGTGCGGGTGCGGCCGAGCATGTCGCGGATCGCGTGGCGCGCGTCGCGGCGCAGCTCGTCGACCGCGACCGTCAGCTCGGAGACGTCGCGTTGCCCGGCGGCAGTCAGATCATTGTCCCGGTAGCGCTCGGCCAGCTCGGCCTTCACGAAGGCGCAGACGGCGCGGCGGTAAAGCGCGAGCAGGCGGCTCTCGCCCCCCACCACCCGGGCCGGCACGGCGGCAAGATCAGCGTGGCCGAGCAGCTGCTGTGCGGCGGCCCAGGTGGCGAGATCGTTACCGGCGGAGAGGATGGCGGAGACGATCGCCTCGCGCAGCCGATCGGGCAGGACGCCCTCGCGCACGCTGATCGCCTTGCGCACCGCTGCCGGATCGATGTCCGGAAACCAGCCATCGTTGGTGACGATCGGCTCGGGCCCGGTCGGCGTGGCTTCGGCAGTGGGGTTGAAGACGAAGCCGCTCATGGATCGGTCCTGTCAGGCTCGCCCCCGCAGTCGGGGGTGGGGATCGGTACGGGCGGTGGCTCTGCGTGATGCGTCGGCCGGTCCGTTGGATCCGCCCCCGAGCGCTCGGGGGGCGAGCCGGGAATCGCCGATGGATTAGGCCGGCGGGAAACTGGCTATGCGGCTCCGTCAGCGGAGCCCCGGGCGGCGGCGATCCAGCCTGCGAGGTTCGGATCAATGCCGTCGTCGGGGATGACGGGCGCCGGCGTCTCCGTAGCGGTGGCCGGCTCGGCGATCGGCGCCTTGCCGATCAGCTTCTCGATCGCGGTGATCCGCCCCTTCACGCCTGCCTTGACGTCGAGCCGGTGCGCCTCGCGCAGAGCAGCCAGCGCGCGGACGCGCGTGCGGCCGATGTCGGGCGCGTCGGGCTCGGCGTCGGCGAGGCGGTGCAGCTCGACGCCGACCGCCTTGTTGAACTTGGCGCGCACCTGGTCATGCATGTCGATGCCGGCGACCAGATCATCGACGGCGTCGAGGATGTCGATCGGGAAGCCCGCGTCGCCGGCCTTCAGCGCGGCTTCGGCGACCTCTTCGGTGACCAGGGTGGCGGCGTCGCGGTTATAGCGGGGCGGCAGCTGGATCTTGTGCAGCAGGACATGCTCGGCCAGCTCGATGGCTTGCGCATAGTCGCCAACGTCGATCGACCAGATCATCACGGTCGGCAGGATCTCCTCCTGCACGCCTTCGCCGGTGGTTGCGGCGGCAGCGATCAGGCCGGCGCACCAATCCCGGTAAGCCGGCAGCATCTCGCGCTTGGCGGCGATCTTCGCGTCGATCGACTTGATATCCTTCAGCCGGCGCAGATCGTGGATCAGGCGCAGGCGCATGTTCGCCTCGGCCGAGCTGGCGGCGGGGGCGAGACCGCCCTCGCTGGTTTCCGGCGGCGCCGCAGCAGCGAGCGCCGCGGCGTGCATCACGCGGTGCAGGCGTCCCGGCGACGATGCCTGTCCGGGGAGCAAGATCGTCGCGGGCGACGTCTGCCCGCCTTCGTTCGCGGACGTGACCGGGTCTGACGGGGTGGCGACGACCGTGTTGGCGTGGCGTTCCCGATGCTGGCGAGCGGGGCTCATGGTCTTGTCCTGTGCGAGCGGAGGCGGGCAGGTCAGGGGCGGAAGGCTTACGCCTTCGGCCCAAGCTGGATGTTCTCGATCAGGGCGGCCTTGCCGTAATCTTCGACCATGAAAGCGTCGTTGATGCTCTCATAGTTCTCGATCTGATCGAGTGCGGCCTCATCCTTGATGGTGCGGCGCGCGGAGCCGATCTGCCAGTAGTAGGAGAGGTTCTTCAGGCTCGTGATCATGATCGCATTTGCCGGGAAGAACGGCACCTGCACCGGCAGAAGCCCACCGATGTGCTGGCTCGACAGGATGACGTCACGCGCGACCTGCTCGGTCGCCGTGTCGCCGGCCTTGTTGATGATCTTGAAGTATTTGTCGTGGACCAGATCGCTGCCGACGATCACGACCAGGTCGGTCGCGCCGCGGTGGCGTTCGTGCAGCAGGTTCTGCCGGGCATCGATGACGAGCGCGTCGAGGTTGACGTAGTCGGCGTTGCCGGTGTCGGAGACATAGACCTTCAGCGCATCCTTGGTGCCGTGGCTCATCACCCGCGCCGGGGCATACTGGCGCATCTTGTACAGCCAGCCCCAGTTGACGTCCTGCAGCAGCGGGAAGGCCTCGCGATCGGTCTCGACTGCGGCATCCACGCCGTTGAAGCCGATCGTGATGACGTCCTGTGCCTTCTGGACGATCACGGCATCACGGCAGAGCTGCTGGAACTCGGGCTGATGCGACCAGGCATCAA
>NZ_JAQGLK010000126.1 GCF_028292925.1 Sphingomonas bacterium | reverse complement strand
ATGCAGCGGCGATGGCGGTGGCGGCGGCGCGACTGATCGGCCGCCACGATTTCACGACCTTCCGGTCCGCGCACTGCCAGGCGCAGAGCCCGGTAAGAACGCTGGATGTCTGTACGGTTGCGCGGACCGGAGACGCGATCGAGATTGCGGTCGCGGCACGATCGTTCCTGCATCACCAGGTCCGCTCGATCGTCGGCTGCCTGTCGCTGGTCGGCCGGGGCAAGTGGAGCGCGGACGATCTGGGCAACGCTCTGGAAGCGCGCGACCGGGCAGCACTCGGGCTGAACGCACCGCCGGACGGGCTCTACTTCGTCGATGCGGTCTATTGAGCGGCGATCAGGCCGCCGCCGAGCGGCCCAGCCCGAACAGCCGGCCGAGCGACTGATCCAGCATCACCAGCTGCCAGAGCAGGCGGCCATGATCCGACACGCCGGATCTGTGATCGGCCGCGATACGCGCCATCGCCGTGCTGGAGAACCAGCCCGTCTCCGCCAGCGCCGATCCGTGTGCCACCCCTTCGGCCCGCCCGGCCAGAGGCCCACGGAACCAGGCGGAGATCGGCGTCACGAAGCCCATCTTGCGTCGATAGAGTATCTCGCGCGGGAGATAGGGCTCCAGGGCCTTTTTCATCAGCCACTTGCCCGTATTTCCTCGCACCCGCATCGAACGGGGCAGCCTGGCGGCGAACTCGATCAGGCGGTGATCGAGCAGCGGTTCGCGCGCTTCCAGGCTTACCGCCATGCTCGTCCGGTCGATCTTGGTAAGGATATCGCCGGGCAGCCAGATCTTCATGTCGGCATATTGCGCACGATCCAGCGCGTCCTGCGCCGGCGCCGCCCGCATCGCCGCAACGTAGCGATCCTCGGCACGGTGGCCCTGCAACGCCGCCCGCGCCAGCGGGGTGTAGAGGCTGGTGCGCATCGCCTGGCCCGTCACCCCCACGGCAGCGGCATAGGCCTCTTCCGGGGAACGGCCGATCGCCTGCAGCGTCGTCTTGGCGCGCAGCGGGCGCGGTGCCCAGTCGAGCTTGGGCCAGCGATCGCCCACCGCACCGATGCGGGCGCGCAGCGTGGCGGGCAGCGCACGGCGCAGCCGATCCTCGCCGACATGGAAAAGGTGGCGGCGATAGCCGGCAAATGCCTCATCCGCGCCGTCCCCGGAAAGGGCGACGGTAACGCTCTGCCGCGCCAGTTCGCACACCCGGTAGGTCGGCAGGGCGGATGCATCCGCGAACGGCTCGTCGAACGCCTCGCCGAGCGTGCCGATCAGCGCGTAATCGTCGGCCGCCACCCGCCGCGTGCGATGCCTGGTGTGGAACCGCTCGGCGACGAGGGCGGCATAGTGGGTCTCGTCCAGCGCGGCCTCGTCGAAACCGATCGAGCAGGTCTCCACCGGGTTGCGGCTCGCCTCCGCCATGAACGCCACCACCGCGGACGAATCGACGCCGCCGGAGAGGAACGCACCCAGCGGCACGTCCGCAACCATCCGGGAACGCACCGCCGCACGCAGCCGATCGCGCAGTTCCTCCTCCAGCGCCGCCGCCGAACGACGATCCCGCCCGGAAAAGTCGACGTCCCACCAGCCCACCGGCCGCGGCAGCGCCATGCCGCGCCGCAAGGTGAGATGATGGCCCGCGGGCAACTTTCGCACGCCCGCGACGATGCAGGCGTCGTCGGGCACATAGCCGAGCGCCAGATAATCCTCGATCGCGCTGAAATCGGGCGAGCGCCGCAGCAATGGATGGACGAGCAGCCCCTTCAACTCGGATGCGAAGATCACGCTGCCATCCGACAGTTCGGCATAATGGAGCGGCTTCACCCCCAGCCGGTCCCGTGCCAGAAACAGGCATCCGCGATCGGCATCGAACAAGGCGAACGCGAACATGCCGTTGAAGCGGCTGAGGCAATCCGCGCCCCACTGCCGCCAGCCATGCAGGATCACCTCGGTGTCGCTGGCCGTGCGGAAAACATGCCCCAGCGCCTCAAGCTCGACGCGCACCTCTTTGAAATTATAGATTTCTCCGTTGAACACGGTGACCAGCTTGCCGTCGGCGGTGGCCATCGGCTGATCGCCGCCGCCGAGATCGATGATCGCCAGCCGGCGATGGCCGAGCCCCACGCCGGGGCCGGTCCACACCCCCGAACCGTCCGGTCCGCGATGGGCGAGCGCATCCGTCATCGTCGCCACACGCGCCGGCTCGACGGGCTTGGCCACCTGAAGGTGGAAGATGCCGGCGATGCCGCACATGGGCTCAGTTGGCGCCCATGCCGGCGATCCTGTCGACGGGCCCGAGTGCGCGCAGGAAATCGTCGATCGCCCCCCGCGCGCTCACGTCGCCGATCTGCGGCGCGCTGGCCAACACAGCCACGCCCCGCTGCGATCGCCCGAGCAGGCGCGCCTTCAGCGTTTCGATCTTCACGCGCAGGTCGCTGCCGGTGGTGACATCGCCGAGCAGATAGAAGATCGCCACCTCGCGAACAACCGGCCCCGGACTGAGGATGCGAAACGCGCGTCCGCCGGGGAGCGGCCGGCCCTCGGCGGTCCACGCCCAGGGCCCGCCCGGCGCGATCGCGCCCTGGCCGAAGCCGACGAGTTCGCGGCCCTCCCGCTGCCGATCGAACACCGCAAAGGCAAGATCGACCGGCCGGCCGGCGGCATCGCGGTAGTGGCCGACGAGCAGCTGATCCGCCCCGGCGAAATGCGGTTGCCACGCCGGGCCGGCCGGTGCCGCCGAACGCACCCAGCCCGGCACCTGCGGCAGTGCGATCCGGCGCGGCGCGGCTGCCTCGCCCCTGGCGTCGACAATGGCGCTCCACAGCAGCGGAGTGACGGCGAGCGCCAGCGCAGCCGCCGTCACCGCCATCACCCGGCGGGGCGGCTGCACGGCCGGCCGCCGGGGCTGGAGCCGCGCCGGATCGATCCACGCACCATCCACGCCACGGTCGAAGAACGGCCAGGCTGCCGCCATCAGCGCGATCATCACCGTTCCGAAGAACACCCAGCCATAAACGACATGATCAAAGCTGGAGGCGAAATCCGAATCGGTCAGATAGGCGACGTAGATCGTTCCCCACGCCCGCAGCCCGTTCGCGACGACCGGCAGGGCCAGCGCCGCTGCCAGGAACAGGCTACGGCGCAGCGGCGAGCGGAAGCAGACGTGCGCGACCAACGTGGCGTAGGCGACCATCGCGACGAGGAATTTGACCCCCGAACAGGCCTCCGCAACCTCGAAATAGCCGTTGGGAATGGTGATGAAGACCCCGTCGATATGCGCGGGCACCCCCACCAAAGCGAGCAGCCGCATGCACATCGCGGCGGTGAGCGTCTGCAGCGGCGGTACCAGTTCCTCGCCGGCCGGGACCAGCAGCAACGCATAAGCGAGTGGAAACAACAGCCCGCGCGACACCGACGGCCCGAGGCACGCCACCACGGCTCCCTGCAGCATCAGCACGAACCCATATTGCCGCGCGAGCGCCACCCCGGCCGCATCGCCGAGCAGCCAGCCGGCCGCCCCTGCCCCGACGAGCAGCAGGCCCGGCCACCACGCAACCGGTTGCATCTGCCGCAGCGCGGGAAGCCGCTGGCGGACCAGCCAGGCGATGATCGGCGGGAGGAAGAGGCAGTGGCCGTAGGTGGAACTGTTCCACCACTGGCCGACCATGTCGATCAGATCGCGGTGGAAGCAGAGCAGCAACCCCGCCGCCATCAGGGCGAGCGCGGCGAGGTGCCGCCGCCATGTCGGCAAGGGAAGCTGCCCCGCCAGAGGGGGCGCTGGCCGAGCGGCGGCGATCGGCTGCGCGACGTTCATGCCGCCGCCCCCTCCGGTGGAACATCCGCGCGGCCGATCATGCCCCGGAGAGGAGCCAGCCGGGCATCCCACCCATAGCGCCGCTCGACCAGCGCGCGCGCCGCACGCCCGATGGCCGCGGCCCGATCCGGCCGGCCGAGCAGATCGCCGATCGCGGCGGCCATCGCATCGATCGGGGCGACGATCAGATCCCGACCGGGCACGGCATCGATCCCCTCGAAAGCCGCCGGCGTCGCGACCACCGGCCGTGCCATCGCCATGCCCTCAAGCACCTTGTTCTGGATGCCGCGCGCGATCGACAACGGCGCGACCACCACGTCCGCCGCCGCGATCCAGCCGCGCACGTCCGCCACCGCGCCGGTGACGATCACCCCGCCCCGGCCGTCCAGCCGGCTGAGCGCGGCATCGGGCTTGCGCCCGACGATGGCGAAGCGGGCGCCGGGGTGCCGCGCGCGGATGACGGGAAGGATGTCGCGGGCGAAACCTGCCGCGGCATCGATGTTCGGGCGGTAATTCATCTGGCCGGTAAACACGATCAGCGGCCCTCCGGCCTCGCCGGCCAGCGCCGGCGGATCGAAGGCCCCGGCCGGATCGTAATATGCCAGGTCGATGCCGTTTTCCAAGGTCGCGACCGATCCGCCGTCGAGCCCGCGTGCGCCGCGGAACGCCGCGGCCTCCTGGGCGCTGACGAACAGGCTGAGGTCCGCACGCTCGGCCACATCCCGCTCATAGCGGGCCAGCAGGCGCGCCTCGCGCGCGTGCAGCCACCGGAGCGGACGCGGCGCGGCATCGGCATAAGCCGCGAACTTCGCCGAATCGACATCCACGAAATCCATCACGAAGCGGCCCGCGAACGGCGGAACGAACTGCGCCATCTGCCCGGAAAAGACGAAGATCGCATCGATCGAGCCACTCGCAAGAATGGTGTCGACGGCGCTCTGCATCGTTCGGCTGGCAAACGCCTCGACAGAGATCGGGCGGCCGCGGGGCAGCGCGCGCATCGCGGCCATGGCGGTCGACCGCGTGCGCTTCTCGACATGCATGGTCCGCAGCATCGGGCGAAGCGCATCGGCATGGGCAATATCGGCGTCGTCATCGGCGAACGTCGCCAGGTGTACCGGCGCCAGCCCGGCAAGGTGCCTGAGAATGTGGAAGGAGCGCATCTTGTCGCCGCGATCGGGCGGATACGGAACGCGGTGCGCGAGGAACAATATCTCTCCGGTCACCCCAGGCCCCGCGCGATCACCGGCCCCAGCCGGTTGGCGATGGCGAGCGGCAGGCGGCGCCAGGCATCCACCTGCAGGCGATAGCGCGGGCTGAGCGGATTGATCTCGCGCGGGATGCTCCCGTCCGCAACCCTAACCGCATATTCAAGCGGTTGCGGGTCGAACCCCCAATTCTTCTTGAACGCGAAAGCACCCGTGCCAAGCTTGGACCGGCCGAAATCGAACCGGGTGCAACCGCGCTGCCGGGCATGGTTCATCAGCGCGAAGTACATCATGTCGTTGCCGCGCCATGTCCGCGCATCGGCGGTGCCGCCGCCCCAGTAGGGCATTGCGGTGCCGCCGAAGTACAGGCTCAACACGCTCGACAGCGGGCGGCCTTCGCGCCGCACCGTCAGAATGTCCGCCTCCGTGCCGAAGCGATCGAGCACCGCATCGAACAGCGCACGGGGGAAGACCGGCGTGCCCAGATTGCGGACGCTTTCGGAATAGACGGCATAATGGGCCGCGCGGTCCCGCTCGGCAGAGCCGGTTTCCACGGTGAGGCCGAAGCTCTGCGCGCGCCGCACCTCGGCCCGCTGCTTGCGGGGGATGGCGAGAAGTTCGGCGGCGTCGTCACCGGCCAGCGGACGGGCAAAGCCGGCATAGGTGCCCCGCTGGACGTGCCACCCGGCCGGCAACGCGCCGCCACGCAGTTCCAGGCTGGGGCAGCTCAACCGCGTCGCCAGCCGCCACCCCGCCTCGGCCAGAGCCTCGACCGCCTCGGCATCCTGCGCGAGAATCCCGCCGCCGACGGCGAACCCGGCCGAGACCAGCGCGCGCCCGAACAGGCCCGAGTGGACCTCGGTAAGCGGAAGAATGCCGACGATGGTAGAGCCGCGTTCGGCGACCAGGCAGTGCGCCTTCTGGCCGCACCCCTGCGCCACGGCCTCCCCCCAGGCGGGAAGATGGAACGGCGCGGCGCCGGGCGTATCCCGCACGAAGGCTTCGATACGGCCATGATCGTTGCGGGACGCGGCGCGGACCGCCGGGGCCCGGGCCGGGATGGGCATCCTCACCCGCGGCGGGCGGTCTGCGCCGCCACTACCGCATCGACCCTGCCCCATTCGAACGTCTTCAGCAATTTCCGGAGCTTGGGCTCCATTGCGGCCAGCCGGCTATAATGCCGCACACGGGAGCGAAGCGGCGCGCCTGCCACCCGCGGCTGATCGGCATCGATCTCCCAGGGGTGGAAGTAGAATACCGCCGGTTGCCGGTCCGAGCTGTTGACGCGGGCAATCGCCCAGCGTGAGAAGGCATAAGGAAGCATCCGGAAAAAGCCGCCGCCCCCCGCCGCCAGCGTGCGCCCCGCGAACCGCACCGTCGTCACCGGAAGTTCGACGAACGGGCTGTCGGCCAGCGGGCGGAACAGGAAGCGCGGCGCCTCCGGCCAGCCATAATGATCGTGCGCGATGGGAGCGACGCTGGAGGAATAGGCATAGCCTTCCTCGGCCAGCACCCGGTGTGCCCACGGCGTTCGCGCATCTATCGAAAAGCTCGGCGCCCGGTAGCCGGTAACCGCGACGCCGCCGGCCTGCTCGATCGCGGTGCGGGCACGGCGCAGATCGTGGCGGAACGCCTCGGCATCCATGCGGAAGACGCGGGCATGATCCCAGCCGTGGCTGGCGATCTCATGCCCGGCATCGACGATGCGGCGGATGAGGGCGGGGTGCCGCTCCGCCACCCAGCCGAGCGTGAAGAACGTGCCCTTCACCCCCGCCTGATCGAACAGCCCGAGCACCGCATCGCTGTTACGCTCCACCCGCCGGGGCAGCGTATCCCAGTCGGCCCGGTCGATCACCCGCTCGAACGCGCCGACCTGAAACCAGTCCTCGACATCCACGGACAGCGCGTTGCGCACCCGCTGTCCCGTCAGGCGGCGTTGTTGCGGCGGGTGTCGAGCAGTTGCGGCGTGGCGGAGTTGCCCCCTTCCACCCAGTCGACGAGCAGCGAGAGTATGCGGCGCAGCGCCACATCCTGCTCCTCCACCCTGGATTCCAGCGCGGCGATCCTGCGCAGCAGTGCGGGATCGTCCGCCGCAGCCGGGGCCGCGGCCGGGCGGCGATCGGCAAGACCGGATCGGGCACGGTCGATCGGCGCAAACTCGTCCGCCACATCCGAGGCCGGGCCGGGCCGGGCCGGGCCGCCCTGTCCGTCCGCGGCAAGATCCGCCTGCGCGGCGTCGATCGCCGCGGCGTCGATCTCTTCCAGCTTCTCGATCGCGCTGTGCAGCAGCGCGCGGGTGGCCAGCGTATTCAGCCGCCGGGGCAAACCCCGCGTATGATCGTACATCGCCGCGATCGCCTCGGCGGTGAAGCGCGGACGCCCCGCCCAGCCGACCAGTTTCAGGCGGTGGATGAGGTACGGCTCGATCTCGTCTTCGGCCATCGGATCGAGATGGTGGGTGGCGATGATCCGCTGGCGCAATTGCTCCAGATCCGGAGAGGTCTGGATCTTCTCCCGGAATTCCGGCTGGCCGAGCAGGACGATCTGGACGAGCGCGCTGCCGGCCGCCTGGCAGTTGGAGAGCATCCGCAGTTCCTCCAGCGCCGACAGCGGCAGGTTCTGCGCCTCGTCGACGATCAGCAGCGTCTGCCGACCTTCGTTGGCGTGGAGCCGCAGCGTGCGCTCGATCCGCTCGATCAGCTGCGCCTTGGCGAGCCCCTCGGTGGCGAGCCCGAGCTGCTGCGCGGTGAGTCGGAGAATGTCCTCGTCGCCGACCTGCGTCGAGAGCAGCCGGATCGCGTTCAGCCGCTGCGGATCGACCGACGCCATCAGATGGCCGACCAGCGTGGTCTTGCCCGCGCCGACGTCGCCGGTGATGACGATGAAGCCCTCGCCCTGCGACAAGCCGTAGTCGAGATAAGCCATGGCCCGCTTGTGGCCTTTGCTGCCGTAGAAAAAATGGGGATCGGGACGCAGCCGGAACGGCTTTGCGCTGAACCCGTAGTAGGTTTCATACATCGGTGCGACTCCGCTAGAACTGTTGTGAAAGTGACGCGCTGAGGGCGTTTTCGCGATACGAGCGCCCGCCCGGGGTCAGCGCATTGCCGCGGACGTGGCGCAGTTCGACGGCGCCCTTGAGCTTTTTCTGCATCTGGCGTGCCATCCCCAGGCTCAGCAGCATCTGCTCGTCCTTGATGCCGGTCGCCAGCGATTCGGTACGTGTCTTGCTTACAATCAGATTGGCGCCGCCGCGCGGCGAAATCCGATAGTTAAACGACAGCGCGGCGCCGGCCTGTTTGGCATTGTCGTTCAGGCTGTCGAGGCCAATGCCGGGCAAACTTCCAGGCAAGCTGCCGGCGGCTTCCGGCATCGATAAGGCGTTGCGCCGGGTTGCGTTCAGCGAGAGCACCGTGATCGTCTTGGCGGTATTGAAGGCCGCCGAGGCCTGGAACTGCTTTTGCAAAATATAACGATTGCTGAAGGAGTTGGTGTTCTGGATGATCGAGGCTGGCAGCCCGTTGCTGCGGATGTAGGCGTCGACCGCCTGCTGGCGCGCCACCGGGTCGCTGATGGTGGCGCTGAACAAGCCATCGAGCAGGCTGGCCGTGTCGATCGATACGGGCCGCAGGAACTCGCCGCGGGTGGTGGTCACCGCGTCGTTGTAGCTGACGTTCCAGACGGTATGGCGGCTGCGATGAGTAGCGTTGAGCATGTAGCTGTTGCCGTAATAACGCTTGCCGGCGCTGGCCTGCAGCTGGGTGCGCCGTGACGGCGACCATACCAGGCCGAGCGAATAACTCGGGCCAGCGGTATCGCCTTCGAGCGCCTTGTAGTCATATTTGTCGTAGCCGCGGTTGGCGTTCAGGCTGAGTTTTTCAGATACGCGCCAGTTGAGTTGGGCCGAGGCAGTGTCCTCGGTCGACTCGCCGCCGCGCGTGCTGTCGAGCGCCAGGTGGCTGGCCCGCAAGCCCCAGCCGATGGTACGGAAGGCGGGGCCGCTGGAAATCGACGTCGACACGGTGTTGCCGGTGCTGTCGCCAAGCCCGATGTCGCCGGACTTGACCGAATCGCGGGCGTAGCGTAATTCGGCCGTCGCGGCCGAGCCGAAGCGGTGCGCCAGGTAAGGGCTGAGGCGCCAGGTACTGACTTCCGTGCGGTTGGTGCCGGCATAGCCGTTGTTGGCAACCTGCGGCCCGAAGGCCGAGATGGCGCGCTGGTCGATCGACGCGGTGGCGTCGAAAAACAGCAGGTCTTCGATCAACTTGGCCCTGGCGTCGGCGGCGAGCTGGCGCTGCGAGCTGTTGGTGCCGGGGATCCGGTCGTTCGAATAAGCGAACAGGTGGGTGGTGAAGGCGGCGGACAGTTTGAGGCGCGGACCGTTGTTGGCGATCGACAGCGACGGCGCCAGGTCGGTGATGAACTGGCTGCGCGCCAGCTCGTCGGTCGTGAGCTGGACGTTGTCGCTATAGGTTTCGCGCAGCTCGACCGCTGGCTTGATTTTCCAGTCGGCGCGGCATTGCGGCGACAGCAGCAGCAGCAGCATGGCGACCGGCGCGGCGACCGGGGCGGCCAGCCTGCGCGGGCCGGCGGCGGGTGCGGCCCAACGCTTAGCCATAGTGATAGTCATACGTTTCTTCGATACCCGGGAATTCGCGCGTCTTGTTGTAGATGAGGTTGACGTTGCTGCAGCCTTCGAGCTGGCGCAGCGATTCCTTGACCGCGTGCTGGGTGGTGGTTTCTGACTCGACCACCAGCACGATCTGGCCCATGTTGGTGGCCAGCACGTGCGCTTCACTCGTCAGCAGCAGCGGCGGCGAGTCGAAGATGACGATGCGGTCCGGATAGCGGTGGGCGATCTCGTGCAGGAAGGCGCTCATCGACTGGCTGGCCAGCAGCTCGGTGGCGCGCGGCGAACTGGTGCCGGCCGACAGGATGCTGAGGGTGTCGACGTTGGTGCGCAGCATGACGTCGGCCAGGTCGAGCTTGTCGTCGAGCAAGATGTCCATCAGCCCTGGCTCGGCCGGCAGGCCGAGGGTGCGCAGCACCGACGGGCGGGCGACATCGGCGTCGATCAGCAGCACCGTGTGGTCCAGTTCCATGGCAATGCTCATCGCCAGGTTGATGGCGCAATAAGTCTTGCCTTCGCCCGGCAGCGAACTGGTGATCATGATCAGGTTGCCCGGCATTTCGCCCTCGACGGCCTCGGCAAAGGCGCGCTTGATCAGCGGGCGCTTGATGATGCGGAAGTCCTCGACCAGCGTGGTGCGCCCGCCGGCGGCGGTGACCATGCCCATGTCGCGCATGCGGTTCAGGTCGAGTACGACGCGCTTGGTGCTTTGCTTGCGAGGTTTGGCCGGGGCGGCAGGCTGGGCGCGCGTGGCCGGCTGGGCCAGCGGCACCGCGGCTGGGCGCGGCACAGGCGCTACGGCGACTGGCACTTCGGCGCGGGCGGCCATCGCCGCTTCGATCAGCGGCGTGGCGGTTGGCGCGGCCGGTGTTGCCGGCGCTGCCGGCGCCATTTCCTTGTTGTGGTCGATGCGACTTGCGGCTTTTTCGATGATGCTCACATTGGGCTCCCGGTAATGGCCACGTTACAGCGAAGGACGAATCAGAATCAAGGCCATCACGCCGCCGTACGCGCTGAACAGCGCGAGCACG
>NZ_JAQGLK010000176.1 GCF_028292925.1 Sphingomonas bacterium | reverse complement strand
ACTCCACCACGGCGTACGGATCACGGATGGCGCGCTCGTTGCCGCGGCGACTTTGTCGAACCGCTACATCACCGATCGCTTCCTGCCGGACAAGGCGATCGACCTGATGGACGAATCCGCCAGCCGGCTGCGGATGGAGGTGGAATCCAAGCCCGAGGAGATCGAGGCGCTGGATCGCCGCATCATCCGCATGAAGATCGAGCGCGAGGCGCTGAAGCGCGAAACCGACATTGCATCGCGTGATCGGCTCGGCACGCTGGAATATGAGCTCGCCCAGCTGGAGCAGGAATCCGCCGGCCTCACCCAGCGATGGAACGCCGAAAAGGACAAGATCAACGCCGAGCAGAAGATCAAGGAACAGCTCGATGCGGCGCGCATCGCGCTCGATCAGGCGCAGCGTTCCGGCGATCTCGCCAAGGCGGGCGAACTTTCCTACGGCACCATCCCCGCGCTGGAAAAGCAGCTTGCCGATGCGCAGAGCGTCACCCAGGGCGCGATGCTGCGCGAGGAGGTGACCGCGGAGGATATCGCCGCGGTCGTCGCGCGCTGGACCGGCATTCCGATGGAGCGGATGCTGGAGGGCCAGCGCGAGAAGCTGCTCGCGATGGAGGGCGAACTGGGTAAGCGGGTCATCGGCCAGTCCGATGCCGTCGCCGCCGTCGCCCGCGCCGTCCGCCGCAGCCGTGCCGGGTTGCAGGATCCGAACCGGCCGCTCGGCTCCTTCCTGTTCCTCGGGCCGACCGGCGTCGGCAAGACCGAGTTGACCAAGGCGCTTGCCGGCTTCCTGTTCGACGACGACGCCGCGATGGTCCGCATCGACATGAGCGAGTTCATGGAGAAGCACGCCGTTTCCCGCCTGATCGGCGCACCGCCCGGATATGTCGGGTACGACGAAGGTGGCGTTCTGACGGAGGCGGTCCGCCGCCGCCCCTATCAGGTGATCCTGTTCGACGAGGTCGAAAAGGCGCACCCGGACGTGTTCAACGTGCTGCTCCAGGTGCTCGACGACGGTCGCCTGACCGACGGGCAGGGCCGCACGGTCGATTTCTCGAACACGCTGATCATCCTGACGTCCAACCTCGGCAGCCAGTATATCGCGGCCCTGCCCGAGGATCAGGACGTCGAGTCGGCGGAGCCGCAGGTGATGGAGGTCGTCCGTGGCCACTTCCGGCCGGAATTCCTCAACCGGCTGGACGAGATCGTGCTGTTCCACCGCCTCGGCCAGGGCCACATGGGGCCGATCGTCGATATCCAGGTCGGCCGCGTCCAGCGGCTGCTCAAGGATCGCAAGGTCGCGCTCAGCCTCAGCGAGGGGGCACGCGCGTGGCTCGGCCGGGTCGGCTACGATCCGGTATATGGCGCGCGGCCGCTGAAGCGCGCGGTGCAGAAGTACGTCCAGGATCCGCTGGCCGATGCGATCCTGCGCGGCGAGGTGCCGGACGGCACGGTGGTGACGGTGGACGAAGGCGACGGCAAGCTGGTGCTCACCACCCGCTGAGGCTCAAGACAGAAACGGCGGGCCGCGAGACCCGCCGTTTCGATTCCAGCCTCGTTCGTCGATCAGCTTACATGTCGACGGTCAGGCCGACGAACAGGTAGCGGCCATTCGCGTCGTAGATGCCGGGATAGGTGTTGCCGTTGCCGTACGAGCTGATCGGCGATGCGCTCTGGCTCAGGATCGGCGGGCTCTTGTCCAGGATGTTGTTGGCCCCGACGCGGAAATTGACCTTGTCCGCAACCCGCGCGGTAACCGCCAGATCGAAGTAGCTCTGCGCCGGGACACGGCGGTCGAGCACGTAGAAGGATCCGGCGAGATCGGCGTCGTCGCTCGTGCGCTCATACTTCGTCGCCGACAGGTAACGCCAGCGGCCGGAGATGCCGATGCCGCTCGGCGAGGTCCAGCTCAGCCGCGCCTGGTGGCGCCACTTGGACTGCGGATAGCCGCACTGCGCGCCGTAGAAGCCCGCGCAATCGAAGTTCGCGCCCGCCTTGTTCGAGCTGAACTTGTCGACATAGGTGCCGCTCATCGCCAGGCTGAACGTTCCGGCGGTATCCGTACGCAGCGTGTAGTTCGCGCCCACGTCGATACCCTGCGTGGTCAGCGTTCCCGCGTTCACGTTGGTGTCGGCGATGTAGCCGCCCGTGCTCTGCCACAGCGTGTAGTTGGCACCGGCGTCGCGGTTGATGAAGCCGCACAGCATGGGATCGCCCGTCGCGATGCACTGCGCGATGATCGTATCCGCGCCGATCGTCCCGATGATGCCCTTCACCTTGATGCGGAATGCATCGATCGTGGCGTTGAAGCCGGGCAGGAAGCTCGGCTGCAGAACCAGGCCGGCCGTGTAGGTATCGGCCTTTTCGGGCGCCAGGTTGATGTTGCCGCCGATCAGGCCGTTATACTGCTCGGACGGGTTGGGGCTCACCAGCCCGAACTGCGCGGCGGGAAGCCCGGTGAGGGCGCACTGCGCCGCGGTCACGCCGTCGATGGTGCCGTCGGCGTCACGCGGCCCGGCGCACGGGTCGGTCGCACCGTCGATCTGCACCGACTGGCCGACGAACAGCTCCTGGATGTTCGGGGCACGGACGGCACGGTTGTAGCCGCCCCGCAGGGTGATGTCGCGCACCGGCGCCCAGGTCAGCAGCCCCTTGTAGGAGGTCACCGATCCCGACAGGCTGTAGTCGGAAAAGCGGAAGCCGCCCTCCAGGCTCAGTTCGTGAAAGAACGGACGATCCGTGACGAGCGGAACGCGAAGCTCGGCAAAGGCCTCCTTCACGTTGTAGGCGCCGGAAACCGGCAGCGTCGGGCCGCCCTGGCCGGCAAGGTCGCCGCTCTGGAAGGCCTGGTCCACCTCCAGGTTCAGCGATTCCTCGCGGTATTCGGCACCCACGTTCAGGCCGATCCCGTCGTCGGACCACGGCGTCTTGATCCCGTATTCGTCACCGAGGAGGGTGACCGAGCCGCTGACGATCTTCTCCTTGGTATCGCCCTGCTGGAAGCCGGCCTGCTGCACGTAGTTCAGGGCCGCCGGGGTGATCGGCGCCGAACCGAAGATGTTGAGCGGAACGCAGGCCGGGTCCGAACCGTCGATGACGGAACGGCAGGTCGGCACCCCGCCGGGGCCTGCGATCACGTCCAGCGCGCGGGCCGTCTTCGTGATCGAGAATTCGTTGCGGTAGATCAGGTTGTACTTGGTCGTGCCGTACTGGCCGTACACGTCATAGGATATGCCGGGCGCGATATTCCCCTTGGCGCCCGCGACGATGCGGTACGACGTGTGGGTGAGATCGGCCTGGCGGCCGCCACCTTCCACGTTCCGGCGGCCGACATAGACGGTGCCGCGATTATACGGGGTGCCGTCCGGATTGAGGAAGACCTGCGTCCGCGGCAGGCCGTCCGGCCCGGTCTCCGTCACCAGGTTGCTGGCGCGGCAGAAGGTGGCCGCCTGCACGCCCGAAAGCAGCGGGTTGTTGCAGTTGATCGTGCTGGTGTTGCTGAAGTCGCCCGACGGAGCGATCTGGGCCACCGTCCGGTCGTCCATGAACATGAACTCGGAATAGGGCTGGAACGCGTCGCTGACTTCGTAGCTGGCCAGGAAGCCCGCCGTGTAGCGCTTGTCCGGGCGCTGGTAATAATTGAGCGGGTTGGCGTTATAGAGCGACGTGCCCGCGACCAGCTGGCCGTTGGCGTTCAGGGTGTAGCCGGTGGGCGGCCCGCCGACGACGGCATCGCCGAGGGTGAAGTTGGCTGGGAACGCCGTCGCCGAACCGCCGCAGACATAATCCGGGCCGGTATTGCCGGCCGGCGCATTCAGGCCGCACGAGCTGTAGTCGCGATCGCCCTGCTGGAGCGCGGCGATCTTGCGATAGCCGACATAGCCGACGACATGGCCGCGGCCGTCCTCGGTGCCGACGCCCATCTTCAGGCTGATGTCGAACTGCCGGCCATCGAACGTCTGCCCGCCCGGCGCCGGATAGTTGCGGTTGGCCGACAGCTGCTGAAACCGTTCGCTGCGATTCTTGTGGTTGTAGAGGCCGTAATTGGTGTCGACGCTGACGCCCTCATACTCGTTGTCGAGCACGAAGTTGACGACGCCGCCCACCGCGTCCGATCCATAGACGGACGAGGCACCGCCGGTGAGGACGTCGACGCGCTTGATCAGCGCGCTCGGGATCACGTTGAGATCGGCGGCCGAGCTGGTCGAGTTCGGATCGCCCGGCATCAGGCGGCGGCCGTTCACCAGAACGAGCGTGCGCTGATCGCCCAGGTTGCGCAGGTTGGCGGTCGCCGTGCCGTTCGAACCGTTCGACACGGACGAGCTCTGCGTCGCGAAGGACTGGGGCAGGTTGTTGATCACGTCTTCGATGCGCGTCGCGCCCTGAAGCTTGATCTCCTGCGCGGCGACGACCGTCACCGGGCTGGCCGAGGTCAGGTTCGGCTGCGCAATTCGCGATCCGGTGACGACGATCGTCTGCGAATCGTCGTTCGTGTCGGCGGCGACCGTCGATCCGGTGGTGGCCGGGGTCACCGTGGTGTCGGACGTCGTCGATGGATCGGCCTGGGCGAACGCCGGGCCGGAGAGGAGGGCGAGGCCCAGCACGACGGGCGCTGCGCTGAGATGAAGCCTGGTTCGGCCCACAAAGTTTTTAGCCTGAATCACTACCCAGTCCTTTCTGGATTGCTGCAGCGCAACGTGCAGTCACCGCAGTGCGATCGCCGGGGGCATTACCCGGCTGCAATCGGCAAGCCTGCGGGATGCACGAAGCCGGTTCCCCCTGTAAAGCTGGCGTTCACGCACGGATCCGGTTCGCGCCGGGCTGTAGCGCGCTTGCAACATTTCCGGTATTGGCCAGCAACTTACGTGATCTGGATGGTTGCGAAGCCGCAATGATTTTGGGATCGGGAGATCGGCGTGGGGCAGTGGGGTAAATTCGCGGCGGTGGCGTGCCTTGTGGCGCCGCCCGCAGCCTGGGCGGCGGCACCGGCCGCCGCGGGTGCGTCGAACGATGTCGTCGCAAAGCTGGTCGCGTGCCGCGATCTGCCCGATATTGTGCAACGCGACACGTGCTATGGCCGAGAGACCGCTGCGCTCGAAGGGGCGATAAAGCGGCGCGATATCGTCGTGGTCGATCGCGGCAAGGTGCAGGAAACCCGCAAGACGCTGTTCGGCCTGGCCCTCCCCCGGCTCGCGTTGCTGGAGGGCAGCGACGGCGAAGAACTGAGCGAGCTGACCGGCACGGTCGCCTCGGCATCCACCGACCGTGAAGGCCGCGTCCTTCTGCGCCTCGCCGACGGGGCACGCTGGCGTCAGACCGACGAGCTGGTCCTCGGGCGTTTTCCGAAACCCGGAACGGAGGTGGTGGTGAAGCGCGGCGCGCTCGGCAGTTTCCGGATCAGCGTCGGCGGCCAGCCTGCCTTCAAGGCCAGGCGGGAAAACTAGCGAGCAGCCCCAAAGCGTCGGCCCTAAAGCGTCGGCCCTAAAGCGTCGGCGCGGGCATCGGCGGCAGCAGCGGCTGCGGATCGACGCGCGCCTCGCGCCAGCGCAGCGCCCAGTGCAGGTGCGGCCCCGTCGCCCGGCCGGTCATCCCGATCGCGCCCACCGCCTGCCCCTGGACGACCCTATCGCCGACCTTCACGTCGATCCGCGACAGGTGGAGGAAGGCCGAGTTCAGCCCCATCCCATGATCGATCATCAGCAGGTTGCCCTCCAGCGAGAAGGGTGCCGCTGCGGCAAGCACGACCACCCCGTCCGCCGGGGCGGCAACCGGGGTGCCGATCGGCCGTGCGATGTCCAGCCCGGCATGCGGCGCGCCGGGCTCGCCGGCATAGATGCGCTGCGATCCGAAGACGCCGCTGATCCGCCCGGTCACCGGCCAGATGAAGCGTTGCCGCCAGCCGTCGGTCGCCGAGTTGCGATCGCGCGCCGCGGCGATCTGCGCCGTCTCGGCGGCGCGGCGGCGGACGAATTCGGGGGTCGGCGTGGTGCCGCGCGGCAAGGTCGGCAGCGACTGGATGTCCCACCGGCGGGGGATGACGGCCAGCGGCATGGCCACGCGCTCCCCCGTGTCGAGCCGCGCTTCCAGCCGCGAACTCGGCCCGGCATCACGGCCGAAGCCGAACAGGAACCTGCCATCGGCGGCAAGCGCCACCGGCTGCCCGTCCAGCGTCAGCGCGATCGTGCCGGCGGGTGCCGTTCCCCGCACCAGCCCGCCCTGGGTGATCGCCCCGTCCAGCACGAAGGCCCGAGGGGACCGGCCGGGATCGGCGCGCTGCACGGGGGCCGGAAGCGGCGGCGGCGCGGCGATCGGTGCAGGCGGGGGCGGCGCGGCGGCCGGGATCGCGCTGCACCCGGCCATCGCCGCCGTCAGCAGCCCGAGCGATCCGAGCCGGGCGCCCCGCCCGCTGCCGCTCACGCCCGGAGTTCGGCTTCTGTGGCAAGCTGGGCGCTGGCATAGGCTTCCTGCCGCGCCACGCTCCAGTAACGCAGCTGGTCCAGCGGGATCTTCTCGCCGCTCGTCGCGCACAATACGTGGTCGCCGTGGGTCAGCAGCCGAAAGTTGTTGGCCATGTAATGGATCTTGGCGGGCTTGCCGCTTTGGGACATCAGCATCGACATTCAGGCCTTTCGGGCACGTTCTTCCTGTGGGCTCAGAGCAGGCTCGGCTGATCCGGCCGGGGCTTGTCGCCCTTCTGATAGGGAGTGGCGGCCGCGCGCTCAACCCGTGCCGGCACCGCGCCGTCGGCGAAGTGCAGCGTCACCGCGCCGGCCGCCTTCGCCGCCTCGGCACTGGCGATCACCCCGCCCTGCCGCCGCTCGACGCGGGCATAGCCGCGCTCCAGCGGCTTGTCGGGATGAAGCTGCGCCGCCAGCCGCCACAGCCGGTCGAGCCGGGCATGGCCGTCGGCGATCCGCGCGTCGATCAGCGACCGGCGCAGCCGCACCGCCGCCAGCCGCTCCCGCCCGCGCGTCACCC
>NZ_JAQGLK010000121.1 GCF_028292925.1 Sphingomonas bacterium | reverse complement strand
GACTATTTCTCATCCTTCTTCGCTGGCAGCCCCACCGATGTCGGGTTCCCCAACCCCCCGCGCCAGCTGAACGCGAAGCTCGCGGTGCGCTTCTAACGACTGTTGAAGAAGCGGACGGCGCGACGTTGCGCGAGCCGGTTCATGCAATGTCTACGGTCGGCGCTGAGGCGGCCGTAGACATTGCGTGCGACGGCCTCGCCCAGCAGGCGCCGGCGGTTCTCCACGGAGGCGGTGCGCGATGCGGCCGAGCTTCAGAAACGCATGGCGAGCGAGGCCCCGCCGCCTCGGCTATCCGCAAAAGGAACAAGCCTGACGCCCGCGGTTCGCTTCGAGGTCAGCAGGAAACCGCTGCCCGTTCCGATCGCCGCGCCCACGGCAACGTCGTACCAGTGGTGCTTGCGGGCCTCTACGCGGCTGGCCCCGACGAACGTCGCGACGATGAAGGCCGGGACTCCCGCCTCCCAGCCATAGCGGTTTTCCAGCGTTGCGGCGGCGGCGAATGCCACGGCGGCGTGGCCGGACGGAAAGCTGCGGCGATCGCTGCGATCCGGACGCTCCTCGGGAAATATTCGTTTGAGGCCATAAGCCGCGCCCCGCGCGAGCAGGATGCTTCCGCCCGCCTGCAAGTCGCCCGCCCAATCGCCTTGCACCGCTGGAACGCCCAAGGCTGCCGCAACTAGAACGTTGCGGCCGATATCGCTTGCGGTACTCCAGCCATGATCGCTCGCGCCGGCGGGCGATGCTGCCAGCGTGCAAGCGACGACGAAGCAGCCTGACGAACGCAGGCACCGCATAGCTGCCTCACCCATGCCACCATCTCCATCGCGATCGGGTGTCGCCTGAAGCAAGCATCCGATAGGGCATCGATATCAGGCATGCCGCACTTGGCAAGAAGCGGCCTCTTCGCGGGCTATTGGGCCGTGCCGACCTGCATCAGCGCCTGAACCCGCAATCGGGGGAAGACCTCTTCGAGCGGCTTGGTGTCGGGCAGGACGTACACATAGCCGCCCTTCTTCTGGAACTGCGCGCGCAGGACCTTCCCGTAGAAGGCTTTCGGCACGTTGATGCACCCGAAGGTGACACGGTTGTCTTCCGGGGAGGGAGACAGCATCCGCTCGCGCCGCCGTTCCTTCTTGGCGGCGTCCGTCGGGATCGGATGGAGCGCCACGGACGTGGCATAATCCACCCAGAGTATCCGTTCCTTCCGGAAGGCCAGCCCGAACTTTGCAAGAAAGCGCCCGGCGGGCGTAGTCTTCTCGGCCGGGCCGATTTCCGCGAGCTTCTTGCTGCCAACGCCGGGGGTGGCATCATCGCCAAGCGCGATACCGACCAGGACCGGCACCTCGGCCAGCGGTTTTCCCCCGGCGTCGAAGAGGAACAGCGCCGCGTTCGTCTTGTCGACGATCGCATAGGGCAGCAGATGATTGTCACCCGACGCGGTGACCCATTCGGCAACGCGGGTGACCGCCGGCGACGGGGTGATCGCCCGTGGAGCGTCAGGGCTCCCGGCTTCCGGCCGCACTGGCGCCGATACACGTGCGCCTGCGGCAGCCGGCAGGATCAGTGCAAGCCCGGTGAGCGCTTGCAGGACAGGATTCATCAATTCAGAGCACTCGAAATTCGGTCACCCCCGAAGGGGCGACCGATCATGATGGTGCCGGGCGCGATCAGTTGCGCGGCCGCTTGGGCCGTGCCTCCTGCGCCTGGAGCCGCTGCTCCACGCCGTCCACGCGTCCAGTGAGCTGATCCAGCCGCTGGCCGTTATTCTGCAGTTGCCCGGACGCTGCCCGTGCCTCGGCCAGCGCGGCCTTGGCGGTGCCGTCGGTTTCCTGCAGCCGTGCCTCGAGCGTATCGACCCGCTGGCTCACGGGTGCGATCTGCTCACGCACGAAGGACTTCGTAGCGCAGCCGCTGAGCCCGATTGCACCAACCAGGAGGAGCGCCGCGGGAGCGAATTTGGAGGGGGACAAAGACATTGCGTTTCTTCCAATCGTTGACCTGTCAGAACAACCAAGCTGAGCCGCGAGAGTTCAACAATGCGGATTCTGTTCGGATGTGCATCTTCTCGGATCAGTGGATGCGATCGGAAGCCCCTCGTACCTGCCTGAACCGGCGGCCATCCCGCTGAGCAGCAGTCCGACCCTCCACGCTACCTCCGGCGCTCCCGCTCCGGGTGAGGTGCGAACGGGTCTGTCGGGATCGAGCCGGGCGATTTCTTCTCAGCGGCCGGAACCGCGGGTCGCGCGCGCTGAACATCGACGCAGCGGCGCAGTTCGGCAACGGCCGCCCCGCTGCCTTCAAGGCTCAGCCGCTCCACGGGAACGTCACCTCGGAAGATGTGCAGGGCGCGCGATGCCGCAAACTGCGCCGGGAACTTCGCTCCGAAGCTGGTGACGAACCCCTGCTTTCCGCTGGAGGCCATGCCGACCGCGAAGTGTTTGGGAAAGCTGCCGTTCGAGAGGCGGAAGGTCAGCTCCAGCCGATCCTGCGGCTTGATCGACCAGTTGGCGTTGAGGACGGACAGGTGATCCGTGCCGTCCGCATCGAGGCCGAAGAGCAACGTCGTTTCGCCGGTCCGGTCATATTCCTTTGTCAGGAAGCAGCCTTTTCCGTCCTTGCTCGCCGCCACCGTCCACCCGCCGACATCCTGCGCCGCATAGTTTCCGGCCGTCGCACCTGCGCTCCCGAAGATGCCGACGACGAACGCGAACGCCGAGAACGCCCACCGGGCGGTGGCCCGAACTTCCTGGCCAGCCAGTTCAACGGGTTGTGATGTGTTTGCCATAAGCGTGCTTCTCCAAGCCGGCTTTTACCCGGCGGCGGCGCGATTGGCTACGCAGGGTGATCCGTTAGCCACCAGGGGAGGCTCTCGTTCGAACGAGGTGGCCGAACGGCAGCCCTTGCTGCCGACCGAGCCCACGAGGCCGGCGCTCAGGCGGTCTGCAACACCCCCCGCAGATTCGGATCTTCCAGGGCGCGCCCGGTCCCCAGCGCGACGCACGTCAGCGGATCGTTGGCGATGGTGACAGGGAGACGGGTTACCTCCCGCAGCACCTGGTCGATACCGTGCAGCAGAGCGCCGCCGCCGGTCAGCACGATGCCCTGATCGACGATGTCCGCCGCAAGCTCGGGGGCGGTATGTTCGAGCGCTCTGCGGACCACCTCGGCGATCGCGGAGACCGGTTCGGCCAAAGCCTCCGCAATCTGTGCCTGGGTGATCGAGATCTCGGCCGGCACCCCGTTCATGAGGTCGCGGCCCTTGATGTGGATCGTGCGGCCCTTGCCATCCAGCGGCATCTTGGCAACGCCAGCCTCTTTCTTGATCCGCTCCGCGGTGCCCTCCCCGATCAGCAGATTGTGGTTGCGGCGGACATAGGAGCTGATTGCCTCGTCCATCTTGTCGCCGCCGACGCGAACCGACGTGGTGTAGGCGAGCCCGCGCAGGCTGAGCACGGCCACTTCGGTGGTGCCGCCGCCGATATCGAC
>NZ_JAQGLK010000114.1 GCF_028292925.1 Sphingomonas bacterium | reverse complement strand
GATGTCGGGTCGCACGGTCGAATTGGGCATATGGGTGCGGGAGGCCGATGTGCCGAAGACCGAGCACGCGATGGCTGCGCTGAAAACGTCGATGAAGTGGGACGAGGATGTTTACGGCCGCGAGTATGACCTCGGCGTGTTCAACATCGTCGCGGTTGCCGATTTCAACTTCGGGGCAATGGAGAATAAGGGCCTCAACATCTTCAACTCGCGATACATCCTGGCCGATCCGGATACCGCGACGGATGCCGACTACGACGCCATCGCCGCCGTCGTCGCCCACGAATATTTCCACAACTGGTCGGGCAACCGCGTCACCTGCCGCGACTGGTTCCAGCTGTCGTTGAAGGAGGGGTTCACCGTCTTCCGCGATCAGGGATTCTCCGCCGACCTCGGATCGCCCGCGGTCAAGCGGATCGAGGACGTCCGCGCGCTGCGCGCCGCGCAGTTTCCGGAGGATGCCGGGCCGCTCGCCCACCCGATCCGCCCGGAAAGCTACATCGAGATATCGAACTTCTATACCGCGACGATCTACAACAAGGGCGCGGAGGTGATCCGCATGCTCCACACGATATTGGGTGCGGATCGCTTCCGCGCCGGATCCGACCTCTATTTCGACCGCAACGACGGCACAGCTGCGACCTGCGAGGATTTCGTGGCCGCGATGGAGGAGGCCGGCGGCGTCGATCTCACCCGTTTCCGCTTGTGGTATGCGCAGGCCGGCACGCCGCGCATCTCCGCCCGGCTCGATTATGAGGAAGCCACGGGTACGGCGCGGCTGGCGCTCGGGCAGATGGTGCCGGTGACGCCTGGGCAGCCGGTGAAGCGGCCGATGCCCGTGCCGCTGCGCATCGCCCTGTTCGATGCCGACGGCAGCAAGGCCGGCGGCGACGAGCAGACGGTGGTGGTGGACGAGGCCACGCGCGAACTGACCTTTACCGGCCTGCGCGGCCGCCCGGTGCTGTCGATCAATCGCGGCTTTTCCGCCCCGGTCGTGATCGATGCCGATCGCACCGCGGCGGATCTCGCCTTCCTTTCCGCGCATGACGACGATCCGTTCGCACGGTACGAGGCGATGCAGCAGCTGATGGTCGGTACGCTGGTCACCGCCATCGCCTCCGGGCAGGTCGATCACGGCCCGGTCCTCCAGGCGGTCGCCAATGCGCTGGCCGATCCCGATCTCGACCCCGCTTTCGTGGCGGAGGCGGTGCTGCTGCCCTCGGAAAGCTTCATCGGCGATCAGATGCCGGTCGTCGATCCCGATGCGATCCACCTCGCGCGGGAGGCGCTGCGCGGCGATCTCGGCCGCGTGCTGGAGGGCCGCTGGCGTGCCGCCTACGCTGCCGCCAATGCCAATTCCTACGAATATTCCCCGGCTGCCAAGGGCGCGCGGCGGCTGCGCAGCGTTGCGCTCGGCTATCTCGCCGCGGCAGTTCCTGTCGAGGGCGCGGCAATCGCCTTCCGCCAGTTTGCCGAGGCGGACAACATGACCGACCGGCAGGGCGCGCTCGGCGTGCTGGCGAGTGGCG
This sequence comes from Sphingomonas bacterium, assembly GCF_028292925.1. Lineage (GTDB taxonomy): Bacteria > Pseudomonadota > Alphaproteobacteria > Sphingomonadales > Sphingomonadaceae > JAQGLK01. The sequence goes on along the minus strand of NZ_JAQGLK010000114.1, from coordinate 6,951 downwards.
ACACGGCGGAGCGGGAGCGCGCGCTGGCGATGTTCCACGATCGCTATCGGGAAAATGCGCTGGTGCTCGACAAGTGGTTCACCACCCAGGCGCTGTCCAGCCGCGCGGACACGATCGATGCCGTCGCCCGGCTGGCCGAGCATCGCGATTTCACGCTGACGAATCCCAATCGGGTGCGCGCGCTCGTCGGCGCATTCGTCGTCAATCAGCGGGCGTTTCACGATGCATCGGGCGCCGGCTATCGCTTCCTGGCGGACAAGGTGATCGCGGTCGATCGGCTGAACCCGCAGACGGCCGCGCGGCTGATCCCGCCCCTCGGCCGCTGGCGACGGTTCGATGCGGCGCGGGCGGATCGCATGCGGGCGGAGTTGCAGCGCGTTCTGGAGACGCCGGGCCTTTCCAAGGACGTGTTCGAGCAGGCGTCGAAAAGTCTCGGCTAGGTATCGCCGGCAGGCGGCGCGATTCTCGGTTGACGTGGCGGTAACCGACGTGAGTTATGTCGAAATCGAGAAAAGGGATCCTCGAATGAAACGTCTCGCCTATGCCGCCGTAATCACCGCAGTGGTCGCGGCCGCGCCGGCGATCGCGCTTCCCAACGCATTCTGGACGTTCGGCTGGGACTTTCCGAGCGCGGACAAGCCGTGGACGATCGGCGGCGCGGCGGAGCAGGGCGATGTTCGGCTGGCAGCGCAGAGCCCGGCCTATCAGCCGCCGGCAGCCGCTCTGGAGGCGCCCGCGATGACGCTGTCCGAGGCGACGACCTTGCCGGAGCCCGATCCGGTGGCCGCGGCCGTGGCGCTCGTCGCGGCGATGCCGGATGAGCCGACCCTGTCGACCCTGTCGATCCTGGTTCAGGTCGCGGACGCAACGCCCGCCGGCATGCCCGCTACCCTGCTCGCCTACGATCTGGCGGGGCTGTAGGGCGCAGGGCGGCGGCGCAGCCCCGGCGGGCTGGCTCTAGCGGCCGATCCAGTCGCTGACTTCCATTGCCACCTGGTTGGCCGCCTGGTTGAGCGCGGGGGCGACGCTGGCCGCATCCAGTGCGCCGACCGGCACGCTTGCCTCGAACCGCCGCGACTGGAGCGGCGATCCTTCGCGGGCGAGGACCGCGTCGTAGATGACGACGACGGCGCTGGCCGGCGCATTCAGCCCGAACGCTTTCATCCCGCCGGTGAGACGCAGGCCGGCAGAGACGGAAAACTGGCGGGGATCGAGCACCGCCCGGCCGGTCCGCTGCGCCACGACTTCGGCCAGCAGGTTGCGGAACAGCCGGTTCGGCGGCTCGGCCCAGCGCGCATCCTTCAGATAGGCGATGCCGGTGTCGCTGGCCTGCACCGGCACACGCAGCGTCGCCAGCGTCTGCGGCACCGTGGGGAAGGCGATCTGCACCGCTTTGGCCGGCTCGATCGCCTGTGCCGCGCCGGCTGTGACGGGGGTTGTCGCGGTCAGCGTCATCAGCTGGTCCGGCGTCTTCTCGCCGAAGCTGACGCAGGCGGCGAGCGGGAGGGCTGCGGCCAGCAAGGCCGCCAGGCGAAGCGTCATCGTCATTTCCTCGGCTCGTAATCGGGAAGCTTGCTGCCGCCGATCAGCGCGCCCGCTCCGCCGCGATCGAGCCGGCCGGCGACGGCGGTCAGCGCCTCCGACATCTCGGTCAGGTCGCGGATCAGGGCGCTGACTTCGGGAATGGTCTGGGTCGAGAAGGCCTTCAGCCCCGGCCGGGCGTCGTTCACTGCCGTATCGATATTGGCCAGGCTGCTCTGCGCCGAACCGACCGCCCGGTTGAGATTGGCCATAGTCGGGCCGAGATCGCGCGCGAACACGCCGTTGGTGGTGCTGGCCAGCTGGCTGAGCTGTTGCGCGGCATTTCCGGCCTGGCGGATGGTGACCCGCATCTCGGCCAGCGTCGCGCGCATTTCCGGCCCGCTGTCGGCGGCATAGCCGCTCAGCCGTTCGGCATTGGCGAGGATGCCGGTGATCGATTTCTGGTTGGCGGGCGAAAGCGTGTCGCCCAGCCGCTCGGTGAGGGTGCTGATCCGCTCGAGCAGTTGCGGTGCGGAGCTGAGCAATTCGCCGAGTGCGCCCGGCTTGGTCGGGATCACCGGGTTCCCGTACGGTCCGGCCGCGGTGATCGGGGGCGCGCCCTTGATCGCGCCATCCAGGTTGATCTGGCTGACGCCGGTGAAGCCGACGCCGGCGATCTGGGCGGTGGTGCCCTGCAGGATCGGCACCCCTTCCTTGACGGTGATCTGGATCCGAACGAATTCCGGGCTTTCCGGCATCAGCGAGATTTCGTCCACCTTGCCGACGGGCACCCCGGCGAAAGTTACGCCCGAGCCCTTGGCCAGGCCGTCCACCGAGGTCTTGAAGAATATGTCGTATTTCTGGTCGTTCGGCCCGGAAAAGCCGGCCAGCCAGACGATGAAGCCGAGCGTGATGGCAAGCAGGGCAAGCATCACTCCGCCCACGAGTACGTTGTTCGACCGGTTCTCCATCAGCGCGTCATGCCCTCTGCTTGTGCCGGTCCTGCCTGTGTCGGAGCATGCGCATCGCTGTCGCGCTCGGCGGCGTCGGCGGCAGCGCGGCCGCGCGGCCCCCGGAAATATTCCTGAATCCAGTCATGATCCAACGCCAGCAATTCCGGGATCGTTCCGACCGCGATGACCCGCTTGTCGGCCAGCACGGCGACGCGGTCGCAGATCGCGTACAGCGTGTCGAGATCGTGGGTGATGAGGAACACCGTCAGCCCCAGCGTGTCCTTGAGGCTTTCGATAAGCTCGTCGAAGGCGGCGGCGCCGATCGGATCGAGCCCGGCAGTCGGCTCGTCCAGGAACAGCAGCTCCGGATCGAGTGCCAGCGCGCGGGCCAGCCCGGCGCGCTTGCGCATGCCGCCGGACAGTTCGGACGGGAATTTCGGCCCGGCCTCCGACGGCAGCCCGCTCATCGCGACCTTGTAGCCGGCGATCTCGTCCAGAAGCTTCGGGTCTATCCGGGAGTAGAATTCCCGAATCGGCACCTGGACGTTTTCGGCAACCGTGAGCGTCGAGAAGAGCGCGCCGTTCTGGAACAGCACCCCCCAGCGGCGGCGGACGTCCTTGGCGTTGTTCTCGGTGCGGCCGACCATCGGCTCGCCGAACACCTCGATCTCGCCGGCGCGGGGTTCCTGCAGCCCGATGATCGACCGCATCAGCACCGACTTTCCGGTGCCCGAGCCGCCGACGACGCCGAGGATCTCCCCGCGGCGGACATCGAGGTCGAGCCTGTCGTGCACGATCTGATCGCCGAACCCGGTCGTCAGCCCGCGGACGCGGATCACCGGGTTCTGATCCTGCCCGCTCATATCCACCCGATCGCCCCGAAGAACACGGCGAAAACCGCATCGATCACGATCACCAGGAAGATCGACTGGACCACCGCCGATGTCGTTCGCAGGCCCACCGCCTCGGCGCTGCCCTCGACCTGCATGCCCTGGAAACAGCCGGCCATGGCGATGATCAGCCCGAACACCGGCGCCTTGATGAGGCCGACCCACAGATCCGTGATCGGCACGACTTCGCGGATACGCTGGATGAAGGTGACCGGGGGAATATCCAGCGACACCCAGCAATAGAGCCCGCCGCCGATTATCGCGACGACCGACGCGTAGAAGCCGAGCAGCGGCATCAGGATCACCGCCGCCATCACGCGCGGCAGCACCAGCGCCTCCATGGGGGAGACGCCGATGGTGCGCATCGCATCCACCTCCTCGGCCAGGCGCATCGATCCTATCTGGGCGGCGAACGCCGATCCGGACCGTCCGGCGACCATGATCGCGGTCATCAGCACGCCCAGCTCGCGCAGCGTGATGCGGCCGATCAGGTTGATCGCAAACACCTCCGCGCCGAACTGGCGCAGCTGCACCGCCCCCTGCTGCGCGATGACGATGCCGATCAGGAAGCTCATCAGCCCGACGATCGCCAGCGCCTCCACCCCGACGACCTCGAACTGGCGGACGATGGCGTTCCAGCGGAACCGGCGGGGATCGCGGATCATGTCCCAGCTGGAAACCAGCGTGCCGCCGAAGAAGCCGAGCAGGCCGAGCAGCGTGCGCGCGGCGGTGAGCGTGGCTTCGCCGATCTGCGCCAGCACGCGGAAGAAGGGGGATCGCGTATCGGCGCGAATCTTGAGCGGCGTGTCGGCCGCGGCGACCTGCTCCAGCAGGTGCGATGCGCCCTCGTCGGCGCCGCGTACCTCGATCGAACGGTCGCGCGCCATGCGGTGCACCACCCACGCCCCGACCGTATCCATCCGCTCGATACCCGAAAGGTCGATCGCGGTGGGCGCCGGCTCGATCCGGTCCAGCCGGCTGGGAAGGTCCTGAAGGCGGGCGAGCGTCAGCGCACCGGTGAAGCGGAGCGTACGCCGGCCATCCTCGTCGGCCACGGTGAAATCGGCGGGCGCGCTCATGCAGGCGGACGATGGTGCAGAAAGCCAGCCGGGGCAAGCGCGGCGATGGGGCAGGCTTCATCCGGGCATAGTCGCGATGCGCGGCATCCGTTTCGCGGGGCTGGCCCGGATCCGCGATAGGTGCGAGAGGCGCGGCATGACCGAACTCGCCATCTACGACATGGACCGGACGATCACGCGGACCGGCACCTACACGCCTTTCCTGCTCCACGCCGCCTTCCGGCTCGCGCCGTGGCGGCTGCTGCTGGTGCCGGTGCTGCTGGCGGCGATGCTGGCCTACGCCGCCAAGGCGATCAGCCGCGGGCGGCTGAAGGAGGTGGCGCATACGCTGATGCTGGGAAGGCACTGCGCCGCCGCCGATCTGAAGCGGGTGGCGGAGAGCTTTGCCGACCGGACGCTGGCGGGCAACATCCGCCCCGGCGCGCTGGCGGGCATTTCGGCAGACCGGGCCGCCGGGCGGCGGCTGGTGATGGCGACGGCTTCGTACCGCCTGTATGTGGAGGCGATCGCCGCCCGGCTGGGCTTCGACGACGTCATCGCGACCGGATCGATCATCGGCCTGGACGATCGCATCGTCGCGCGGATCGATGGGGAGAATTGCTACGGCCCGGCCAAGTTGCGGATGATCCTTGCCTGGCTGGCGAAGCGCGGGCTGTTGCGCGAAGACGTCGGCGTGCGTTTCTATTCCGACCATGTCTCCGACGCGCCGGTGCTGGAATGGGCGGACGAGCCGTTCGCGGTCAGCCCCAGCCCGAAGCTCCGGCGGATGGCGGCGGCGCGCGGCTGGCCGGTCCTCGACTGGTAGGGCCGCTCAGCCGACCGCGGGAAGGCGCATTCGCCGGATCTCGATCACCGGGCAGCGGTCCATCACCACTTTCAGCCCGGCCGCCTCGGCGCGCGCGGCCGCCTCGGCGTTGACGACGCCGATCTGCATCCAGACCGACTTTGCCCCCGCGGCGATCGCCGCATCCACCGCCTCGCCGGCCGCCTGCGGGCGGCGGAAGATATCGACCATGTCGATCGGTTCGCCGATCTGGTCGAGATCGCGCCAGACATATTCACCGTGGACATGCTCGCCGGTGATCTGCGGGTTGACCGGCAGCACGCGGTAACCGTGCGCCTGGAGGAAGCGCATCACGGCGTAGCTTGGCCGGTCCGGCCGGTCGGAGGCGCCGATCATCGCGATGGTCCGGGTTTCGCCGAGCAGGTCGGCGATGAGGCGGTCGTCGGTGATCGGCATACGGGGTCTCCCTTTTAGAAGCCGCCAACCTTCGAGGCCGCGTTCGGGTTCAGCCACGCCGCGACGTGGCCGGCAATGTCGAGGAAAGGCTGCGCCACGGCCTCGCCCCCCGATGCGGGCGGGCGGCCGTCGTCCGATGCGCGGCGGATCTCGATCGACAGCGGGATGCGGCCGAGGAATGGAAGCCCCAGCGCTTCGGCCGCCGCCTCCGCCCCGCCGGTGCCGAACGGATCGGAGACTTCGCCGCAATGCGGGCACGCATAGCCGGCCATGTTCTCGACCAGGCCGATGATCGGCACGCTCGACTGGTTGAACAGATCGATCGCGCGGGTCGCGTCCATCAGCGCCAGATCCTGCGGGGTGGAAACGATCAGCGCACCCGCCGGCTTGTGCTTGGCGATCATCGTCAGCTGCACGTCGCCGGTGCCGGGTGGCAGATCGACGATGAGGAGGTCCGCCTCGCCCCAGTCGGCGTCGATCAGCTGGCCGAGCGCATTGCCCGCCATCGGCCCGCGCCACGCGATCGCCTGCCCCGGCGGGACGAGATGCCCCATCGACAGCATCGGCACGCCGTAGCGGGTCGGCACGGGAATCAGTTTCTGCCCCCGCGCTTCGGGGCGGCGGCCCTCGCTGTCCATCAGCCGCGGCTGGGACGGGCCGTATATGTCGGCGTCGATCAGCCCGGTGCGGACCCCGAGCCGGGCGAGCGCGACCGCCAGATTGGCGGCCAGCGTCGACTTGCCGACGCCGCCCTTGCCGCTGCCGACGGCGAGCAGGCGGCGGGTGTGCTTCTCCGCGGTCATCGCGACGCGGACTTCGGCCACTCCCTCCAGCCCGGCCAGCCCATCCTTGATCGCGCGTTCGACGCGAAGGCGGGCGTCGCCGGAAAGCCCGGTCACGTCGAGGATCACGCTGGCCGTCCCGTCCTTGATCCGCGGGGGTGCGGCGCGGCCGCTTTCGATGAGGCCGCGGCCGCTGATCGGATCGGCAATCGCGTCGAGCGCGGCGGTGAAGATGTCGGGATCGGCCATGCTGCGTGACATAGGCGTGCGTTTCGGGGTTGCCACTGTTTTTCCCGGGCGGCGGTTCCTATAGTGGAGCCTATGAATGGCAAGTCTGGGCGAGGGGCGTCGATCGGCGCGATGTGGAACGAGAGCGGCGGCGGCCCATGGGGCGGCCGTGGCGGTTCCGGTGGCGGCTCGGGCGGGGGCGGTTCCGGTGGTGACGGGGGCGGCGGCGATGGCCTCGGCCCGCGCAACCCGTGGAGC
>NZ_JAQGLK010000091.1 GCF_028292925.1 Sphingomonas bacterium | reverse complement strand
TCGGCTATGGCAGCGTCGTGGGGGACGACACGCTCTCCGCCTCCGGCGATCCGGTCGCCCGCGCACCGCGCGATGCGCGCGCTGCTGGCGGCCTGCCAACGCCCGCTCGCCGCGCCATCGGCCAATGCAAGCGGCTCGATCAGCCCGACGAGCGCGGCGCATGTCGCCGCATCGCTCGGCGGGCGCATTCCGCTGATCCTCGATGACGGGCCGTGCACCGTGGGCCTGGAATCGACGATCGTCGCGGCGGCCGCAGACGGCATCCGCCTGCTCCGCCCCGGCCCGGTCGATTTTGCCGACATCGTGGCCACGGCGCGCCTGCCGGTGCTGGGGCAGCGGGCGGGGATCGAGGCGCCGGGGCAGATGGCGAGCCACTATGCGCCGTCCACCCCGCTGCGGCTGAACGCGGTGGCAGCGCGGCCGGGCGAATGGCTGATCGGCTATGGCAGCGTCGTGGGGGACGACACGCTCTCCGCCTCCGGCGATCCGGTCGAGGCGGCGGCCAACCTGTTCGCGGCACTGCACCGCGCCGACGGATCGGGCAGCACCGGCATCGCCGTCGCCCCCGTGCCGCAGGCGGGGCTCGGCATCGCGATCAACGACCGCCTCGCCCGCGCCGCGGCACCTCGCTAGCCGGCTCGCTCCCGGCCTCGCTGGCCGATCAGGAAGCGGCGACGGGATCCTTCACGCGATCCGCGAAGCTCTTGCGCAGCTTGCGGAGCTTCGGCGGGATCACCGCCAGGCAGTAGGGATTGCGGGTGCCGCCACCGTTCGCCCAGTAATCCTGATGGTAGTCCTCGGCCGGATACCATTCCGTGAGCGGCTCGATCGACGTGACGATCGGGCGGTCGAAGTCCGGCTGGTTGCGCGCGATCGCCGCCCGCGCTTCCGCCTCCTGCTCAGCGGAATGGGGGAAGATGGCGGAGCGATATTGCGTGCCGACATCGTTGCCCTGCCGGTTGAGCGTCGTCGGCTCATGGGTGTGGAAAAAGATATCGAGCAGGTCGCCATAGCCGATCACCGCCGGATCGTATCCGACGCGGATGGCCTCTGCATGGCCGGTATTGCCGCCGCAGACCTGCTTGTAGGTCGGGTTCGGCACGTCGCCGCCGATATAGCCGCTTTCGATCGAATGAACCCCGATCACGTCCTTGAACACGGCCTCGACGCACCAGAAACAACCGCCCGCAAGCGTCGCAAATTCCTCGGCCATGAGCCCGTTCCTCCAGCAGATTTTCCTGGCGCAAAGATAGGCGGTGCAGTGCCGCGTTCAATCGCGCCGGGCGCAGCCTCACCCGGCGAACTCTGCCATATCGGCCAGACATCCGGCCGGTCGCATTCAGTCGTCAGGCCGGATCGACGATCAGCGCCGCGCTTAACTTACTTTAAGAAAGTAACTTTTCCACCATGCCGGGCAAAAGCGGCGGAACTAGCGTTGGCACGTCACGTTTCACAATCGCCTAGCAGCAAAGTCCGGCAGTTTCCGGATCAGGGGTAGATCAGCATCTGATATCGATCGGCTGCGCACCCCGCTTGATCGGGGAACTGTTCGGAGCAAACAGGTTCATCGTCTCTGCCTGACTAGATCCTGCCATTCACGTTACGGAGCCATAACATGCGCAACCTTTTCCTTGCCGCCGCCGGCATCGCCCTGGCCGGCTCGTCCGTGCCCCTGCTCGCACAGGCGGCGCCTGCCGGTGCCGGATCGATGTCCGCAGCAGATGTCGGCGCGTCGCCGCTGACCGGCACCTCCTCCCAGAACTACGTCGCCTGGGCAGCCGACAGCGACATGTACGAGATCCAGTCCAGCAAGCTTGCGCTGTCCAAGAGCAAGGATGCGCACGTCCGCATGATCGCGCAGCAGCTGGTACGGGATCATACCACCACCACGAAATCGCTGATGGCCGCGCTGCCCAAGACGTCGCCCAAGGTCGCCAAGCCGAAGATGAAGCTTTCGGCCGACAACGCGGCGATGATCGCGCAGCTGAAGCAGGCGCCGTCAGGCAGCGCGTTCGATACGCTGTACCTCCAGCAGCAGCAGATGGCGCACCAGAAGGCGTGGGCTCTGCACTCGGGCTATGCCACCGACGGCACCGATCCGGCGCTCAAGCAGGTCGCGGCGACCGCCGTGCCGATCATCGAATCGCATCTGCAGCACGTGAAGATGGCTCCCGCTCGCTAAGCGGCACCTCTCCCGCCAGCGGGGAAGGATCGAAATCGGCCGGGGCGGCATCGCTCCGGCCGATTGCGCGTGGGGGGGCTGAAACCCGTCCTTCCGCCCCGCTGGCCGCACGAACTCTCGCTTCCGCAACAAAGGCGCGGCATGCATGATCGGGGCGCGGGGCGCTTCGGGAGATTGCGTGTGACGACGTGGCGATTAGTGGCAGCGACAACCCTCCTGATCGGATCGGCCCCGGCGCTCGCGGCCGATTACGTGCTCATCCGCAAGGAGATCCTTGTCGAACGGCCGGCCGATACGGTGTGGCGCCGGGTCGGCGGGTTCTGCGCCATCGCCGATTGGCTGAAGTTGAAGTGCGAACTCGTCTCGGGCAGCGGCGATGTCGGCTCGATCCGGCGGCTCAACGGCGAAATCGAGGAGCCGATGGTCGGGCGGACGGTACGTTCCTATACATACGGCCAGACCAAGGGCGCGATGGCCGGCTTCGACTATCACGGCACCCTCGCCGTCGAGCCTGAAGGCCCGACGCGCGCCCGTATTCTCTACACGATCACCTACGATGCTGCGCGCATGCCGTCCGATGCGGTGCGGAAGGCGCAGTTCGAACGCATCGGCCCCCGATTCCAGGCCGCGATCGAGGCGATGAAGGTTCTGGCGGAGGCGCAGCCCTGATAGCGATTTCCACGCCAGACCGCTGACGATCCTCTCCGCCGCCGCGCCGGTCAGCGCGGGCCATCCCGTCACCCCGTGTCCGCACGGCAGCGATTGGAACGTTCCGGCGGCATGCCCATTTCAATGCGATGAACGACCGCATCCTCCATCTCGGCCTGATCGACGACGAGGCGATCCTGCTGGACGCCGCCGCACTCGAACTGGCAGCCCTCGACCACCCGGACATGGACCTCGACGATCATGTCGAGACGCTCACCGCTATCACCGAACGGCTGGCCATGCTCGGCGGCGATGCGCATTCCAGCACGGCGCGCGCCACGGTGCTGGCCGACGTGATCGCCGGCGAGTTCGGGTTCGTCGGGGATCGCGTGGCCTATGACGATCCGGCCAATGCGGATCTGATCCAGGTCATGGATCGCCGCCGCGGACTGCCCGTCAGCCTCGCCATCCTGTACGTTGCCGCGGCCCGTCGGCTGAGCTGGCCGGCGCACGCCCTGAACACGCCGGGTCACGTTCTGGTCCAGATCGGCGAAGGAACCGCCCCGGTGCTGATCGATCCGTTCAATGCCGGCCGGATCGTCGAGCCGCCGCAACTGGCGGCGCTGCTCGCCCGGGTGATCGGGCCGGACGGGACGGCGACCAGCGAGCATCTCGCCCCGATGACCAACCGTTCGGTGCTGCTGCGGCTGCTGCTCAACCAGGCGACGCGGGCCGAGCAGGGTGGCGACCATGCCCGGGCGCTGACGCTGTACCAGCGGATGACCAGCGTCGTACCCGGAAGCGGCCATGCGTGGTGGGAACGGGCGCGCCTGGAATTGATCCACGACGATGTGCCCGCGGCCCGTGCCAGCCTGAGCGCGATGCTGGAGATGACCCGTGATCCGGCCACGCGCACGCACATCGCCGCCGCACTCGATAGCCTGCCCGGGCGGGATCGTTGAGCGATGCGCAGCCGGATCACCGCGAAAGCGCCACCGTTCGCCGCCACCGTCACGATGCAGGCTTCTCCGATCGCGACGCCCAAGCGTAGCACGATAGCGTTTCCAATCCGGAAGCGACCGGCGGCCTCCGCCACCGGCTGTGCCTTAGATGAGAGGGTGCCTATGCGTATCCGGTCCTTGATCCTCCTGACGGCAGGCGGCGCGTCGCTCGCCGCCTGCGCGCCCAAACCGCCGGTCGCGGTATTGCCGCCTCCCCCGCCTGGCGCGGTGGCCGGCAGCACCGCCGCCGACCGCGACGGCGACGGCATCGTCGACGGCTATTACACGTCGGACGGTATCTACCATCCGCTGGCGCCGCCGCTGCCGCCGCCACCGCCGCCGCCGCTGCCAACCCCCCGCGGGGAACGCGGCTGATCGGTCTCTTCTCGGGGATGCGCCGCACGCGCATCCCCGCACTCCTGCTGCTGATCGGGCTTGCCGGGTCCGGGGTCGCCGCCCCGGCCAATCCCAAGGCTGCGCCCAGCGCCAAGAAGGCCGCTGCGGTCAGGGCCAAGGCCAAGGCTCCGGTTCGATCAGGCCGCAAGCCGGCCCCCAGATCGGCGGTGAAGACCGCGGCCGGCGGCAAGGCCAAGCCGGTTGCGAAGCCAGCCCCGCCCCCGCCTTCCCCGGCGGTAAAGGCCATTGCCGTCGAGATTCGCGCGCAGGCGAGTGGCGCGATCGGCAAGGTCTATGCGGGCCGCGGATATTGGCCACTCTGGGCCGCCACCGGACGGATCGGCAGGGAGGCGGACGCCTTCCTCGCCATGCTGGACAGCGCCGGACTGGATGGGCTGCGGCCGGGCAGTTACGGCCCGGCGGAATTGCGCAAGACGGTCGCTGCGGCGGCAAGCGGGGAGGCGCCCGCCGTCGCCGCTGCCGAACTCGCATTGTCGCGCGCTTATGCCGGCTACGTCGCGGATGTTCGCCGCCCCCCGGCGGTTGGCATGACCTACCTGGATGCTGAGCTGAAGCCGCGCCGCCTTCGCGCGCGCGATGTGCTGCGCCAGGCGGCGATGCCGACCGACTTCGCCGAATATGTCGCCAGCATGGGCTGGATGAGCCCCCATTATGTACGGCTGCGCACGCTGGTCGGTGCGGCGCAAGCTGCCGGTGCCGAGCGCGCAGTGCTGGATCGCCTGCGGCTCAACCTGGATCGGGCGCGCCTTCTGCCAGGGCCGTGGGTGCGCCACATCGTCGTCGATGCCGCCTCGGCGCGGCTGTTCTACTATCAGGGCGGCAAGCAGCAGGGCACGATGCGCGTCGTCGTCGGCACGCCCGAGACGCCGACACCGATGCTGGCCGGCATGGTCCGCTACGCCATCCTCAACCCCTATTGGAACGTGCCGACCGATCTGGTGCGAAGCCGCATCGCCCCGCGAATACTGGCCGGCAAAAGTCTCACGGCGCTGCGGTTCGAAGCCCTGTCTGACTGGAGCCCTTCCGCCACCCGGCTGGATCCCAGGACGGTCGACTGGAACGCGGTGGCCGCCGGGGAGCGCGAAGTCCGCCTGCGGCAGCTGCCGGGCGGCAGCAACGCGATGGGGAAGATGAAGTTCATGTTCCCCAACGATCTGGGCATCTACCTGCACGACACGCCGGACAAGGCGCTGATGGCCAAGCCCGCGCGGTATTTCAGCAATGGTTGCGTCCGGCTGGAGGACGCGCCGAAGCTCGGCCGGTGGATGTTCGGCAAGTCGCTGGTCGCCGCCGCCAAGCGGCCGGAACAGGATATGGCGCTCACCGATCCCGTGCCGGTCTACCTGACCTACTTCACGGCCACTTCCACCGAGGGCGGCTTCAGCTTCCTGCCCGACGTGTACGGGCGGGACGGCAAGACCAGGAGCTGACGACGCCGGCCCTTCGGCGAAAGGGTCTAGCGCGGGATCGGCAGGATAGCGGCCGAGGGCAGGACGGATCGCCCCCCGCCGGCCGCGGATCCCGCCGCCGGCTAAGGCTTACTCTGCCGCCGGATCGCGATCGAACGGCATCGCGAAGCGTGTACGCGAATCGACCTCGTCCTTTGGCGCCTTGCCGGCGGCAATGTCGGCACGGTGGGCACGCGATGCGGTGACGTAGTTGCGCAGCTGCACATTGCCCTCATGGCAGGCATATTCGAAGAACTGATAGCCGTTGTCGCGATTCCACTCGAGCCGGGCGGTCCAGGGCCGGGTGTACACCTCGGGATCGGTATAGGTGATCTCGTAGGTGATCGTCTTGGGATCGGTCATCGTCAGTCGCTCGACGGTCCGGGCCTGCGTGCTGGTCGGGATCGTGTTGAACGGCGGCACCGCCTGCGTCGCCATGTTGAGCGGCGAGGCGGCCCGCTGCGCGACGTCGCGCGTGGCGCTGTCGCCCGACTTGATGTTCGTCGTCTCGATGACCAGCGTCTTGCCTTCCCAGTGGCCACGGCTGCTGCCCATCCAGGCCTCGACACTGCCAGGCCAGCGCGGGGCATCGCCCATCGGGATCACCCGCGTGCCCAGCATCTCCAGGTTGATCACCACGTATCCGGGCGACTGATAGACCTTGATGCCGTTATTGTAGCGGAACGGGAACATCGAGGCGGGGAAGCCGCGCGAGACACAGCGATCCCAGCTGTCGAAATCGTCCACCCAATCGTAATGCTGGCCGGGCACCCACCCGGAACGTCCGGCCTTGTACAGCGCCTCGGCCTTGGGGGTCAGCGGCGGCAACTGACCATCGGCAGGGCTCACCAGCATCGACGTGCGGCGACCGACCGGCGCGGTCTGCACCCACTCGGCCAGCCCCTTGGTGCCGCTCGCGTTGACCCCCTCGCCCTGGCCGAACGACCCGTCGGACTTCTGCGCCGCGGCCAGCCGCTTGGCGAACTCCGCATCGGTCACGTAGAAACGGTTGCCATAGGCCTTGGGCCGCGTGAACAGGATGCGGGCGGCAGGCAGGTTCTCGATCGTGAACGTGCCGCTGAAGTCATAATCGCCCCAGGCATTCTTCTTGGGCGTGAAGTCGGTCGGCACGGGCGGCAGGACGGCGAGATCGGCCGTCGCCTTCTGCGCCACCGCCCCGTTCACACCGACCAGCAGCGACGCGGCGGCCGCGAAGGTGCAGGCTGCGGTGGCGATCCTGCCCCTGGTAATCCGGGAAGCGTAACCGCGGCGCGTCATCATCGTATTCCTCTCCGAAGGCATTATCGCCTTTATCGTAAGGCTTTCTGCCTGCGTCAGCCAGTGGTTGCAAACGACAACTTCGCGCCCGCGCGCTCCGCGCGGCGGCGACCACCGGGACGGTATCTGCCCGGCGGAACCGGGCTGCACGGCCTTCCTTCAGGGGTTACACGCCGGCATCCGTATCCGGCGCCCTGACCAGCGCGTCGGCGGGGAACCCCCCTCCCCGCCAATCGCTGTC
>NZ_JAQGLK010000081.1 GCF_028292925.1 Sphingomonas bacterium | reverse complement strand
GCGGGTGATCTGGCGGAAATCGGAATATTTCACCTTCAGCGTGATCGTTCGCCCCGCCGCGCCCGATCGCTCGATATAGCGGGCGAGACCGGCCAGCGCCTCAGCCAGGCCGGCGACAAGTTCGTCGTGGGCGGTGAGATCGCGCGAGAAGGTCGTCTCCGACCCGACCGACTTGCGGATGCGATTGCTGCGCACCGGGCGGTGATCGATCCCGCGCGCCGCCAGATAGTAATAACCGGCCGACTTGCCGAAATGCGCGTCCAGGAAGGCACGGCTCTGCGCGCGCAGGTCGGCGCCGGTGTGGATGCCCAGGCTGTTCATCCGCGCCGCAGTCACCGGGCCGATGCCGTGGAACCGGGCGACGTTCAGCGCGGCGACGAAGCGGGCGCCGTTGCGGGGGGTCACCACGCACAGCCCGTCCGGCTTGTTGTGATCGGAGGCAAGCTTGGCGAGGAACTTGTTGTACGAAACTCCGGCAGAGGCAGTCAGCCCGGTTTCGGCACGGATGCGGGCGCGGATCTCCTCGGCGATGGCGGTGGCGGTCCGCACGGCGGAATGCCCGCTGACGTCGAGATACGCCTCATCCAGCGACAACGGCTCGATCGCCTCGGTAAAGTCTTGAAAGATGCCGCGGATCTGCTGCGAAACGGCCTTGTACGTTTCGAACCGCGGCTTGACGAAGATCAGATCGGGGCAGCGCCGCCGTGCGGTGGCCGACGCCATCGCCGATCGCACGCCGAACCGCCGCGCCTCGTAGCTTGCCGCCGCGACCACTCCCCGCTCGCGCGATCCTCCGACCGCTACCGGCCGCCCCCGCAGGCCCGGATCGTCGCGCTGTTCGACGGAGGCGTAGAAGGCATCCATATCGATATGGATGATCTTGCGGGGCGCCGCATCATCGGGCGCGGCGTCGGCAGCACAGGCAGGTTCGTCGCGCACGGACATCCGGGACAAGGAACAGACCGGGTACGCTCTACACCCGCCCACTATCGCTGCAAAGCCCCCCGCGGTGCGGGCGCACCATCCCGCCGGCTAAAGGATCTCGATCTCGTCGCCCGGCCCCAGCCGTCCGAGCAGCGCCACCAGCGTGTCGCGGCCGATCGCCACGCAGCCCTCCGTCGAGCGGCCCGGATCGGCGCAGTGCAGGAAGATCGCGCTTCCCGCCGCCGGCGATGGCGGCGAATCATTATGACCGAGAACGACGATGGCGTCGTACAGCCCATCCTCCCGCCACAGCCGCTCCGCGGAAAAGGCATGGGGATGGCGCACCGGGCGGTTGTAGGCGGGATCGGCGGCATCGTCGGACCAGCCGTCGGCCGGGCGAAGCCAGCGCCACGCCAGCCGCCAGCCGATCGGCGGAGTGATCCGATCGGGGCGCAACAGCGCGGCGCGGATCGGCCATCTGCCGACCGGGGTGGCGCCATCCCCCTCGCGCTTGTCCGCAGCCGCGATCGGGCCGGAGCGCCCCAACTCGCACGGAACGTGAACGCCGAACGCCGAGAGCCTGCGCGCTGCGGTATCGACGACGATCGCACTCACAGCTGATGCCCCGTGCGATCGCGCTTGGTGGCGAGATAGTCCGCATTGTGCGGGTTTGCGGCGATGCGGTGCGGCACCTGTTCGACGACGTCGATGCCGTGCGCGGCCAGCACCCGCGCCTTTTCCGGATTGTTCGACAGGAGCCGGATCTTTTCCTGCCCGATCAGCGCCAGCATCCGCGCGGCGACGCCGAAATCCCGTTCGTCCACGCCGAAGCCCAGCCGGGTATTCGCATCGACGGTGTCGAACCCCTGATCCTGCAGGGCATAGGCCCGCAACTTGTTGATCAGCCCGATGCCGCGCCCCTCCTGGCGGAGATACAGCAGCACCCCCCAGCCACTCTCCCGCATGCGGGCAAGCGCGCCGTTCAGTTGCGGGCCGCAATCGCACTTGAGCGACCCGAGCACGTCTCCGGTGAGGCATTCGCTGTGCAAGCGGACGAGCGGCGGATTGCCGTCGGGCGTGCCGATCAGCAACGCGATATGCTCCACCGCGTCGTCCAGCCCGCGAAAGGCGATGATCTCCGCCTGTTCGCAGGCAGCGGTCGGCAGCTTCGCGCGCGATGCGATCGCCAGGCGCTGCGGGCTGTCGTAACAGGCGATATCGGCCGGATCGGTCCGCGCCTCGACAGCCGTGGCGGCATCGGCGACGAAGAAGGCCGGCAGCAGCCCGGCAAGCCGCGCCAGCCGCATCGCCCCGGCGGCAGCGGCGGGCGCAACCGTCGCCCGCGCGGCGAACGGGCCCTTCAGTGGCGTTTCCAGATCGAGCGCCGGATCGGCGAGCGCGGTGGCGGCATCGAGATCGAGCCACGGCACCCGCGCGATCGTCACCGTCATGCCGGGGGTTGCGGCATCGCGCTGGTTGGCCAGCTTCAGCGTCGCCGCGCGGGCGGAGGAGAGCAGCAGATCCGCCCGCCCGCCTGGATCGAACGCGGCAAGGCGGGCGGCGTCCGCCGTCTCCACCGCGAGCACGGCGATGGCGCCATCGGGTGCGTCGATCCGCACCGGCCAGCCCCGCCGCAGCGCATCGATCGCGCGCGCAGCATCGCGGCCAGCGCGGTCGCCAGTCACAGCCGCTGCCCCGTCACAGATCGAACTCGGTCACCAGCGGCACATGGTCGGATGGTCGCAGCCAGCTGCGGCAGGGCTCAAGCACGCGGTGGGCGGTCGCGGCGGCAGCGACTGCCGGGCTCGCCCACATATGATCCAGCCGACGGCCGCGGTCGTTGGCGGTATGATCGGGCGAGCGGTAGCTCCACCAGGTGAAGCACCGCTCCGGCGGCGGCACGAAGCGGCGGCCGAGATCGACCCAGTCGTGTGCCGCCTGCAACCGGGCGAGCGCGGCAATCTCCACGGGGGTGTGGCTGACGACGTCGATCAGCTGCTTGTGGCTCCACACGTCGCACTCCAGCGGGGCCACGTTGAAGTCGCCGACGATCACCGTCGGTTCCCGCAGTTCCTCCGACCAACGGGTCATCCGGTCGATAAAGGCGAGCTTCTGGGCGAACTTGGGGTTGAGCGCGGGATCGGGCACATCGCCCCCGGCCGGCACGTACACGTTCTCCAGCCGGACCCCGCAATCGAGCCGCACGCCGACATGCCGCGCCTCGCCATTGTCCTGCCAGTCGTGGCGGCCATGTTCGTGCAGCGGGGTTCGGCTGAGGATGGCGACGCCGTGGTGCATCTTCTGGCCGTTCAGCACCTGATGGACGTAGCCCAGCTTGCGAAACCCCTCGCCCGGAAAGATATCGTCGATCACCTTGGTTTCCTGAAGGCACAGCACGTCGGGCTGCTCCTCGCGCAGGAAGCGTTCGACGATGTCGATGCGCGCACGCACCGAGTTGATGTTCCACGAGGCGATCTTGAGAGACATGGCGGCGATGTAGCGTCGGCAGGGGCCAACCGCCAGCGGTGCGGCGGTGTTGCGACGGATGATTGCAAGCGAACGCGCGGCCGAACCTGTCGCCACCAAAAGCCAGCGCCTCAAGCGCGGCCGGCAGCGGCGGAGCCCTCCGAAACGCAAAGACCCTCGCTCCGGGGGCATGGAGCGAGGGTCACCTGGCGTTCGTCACGCAGGCGGGTCGCGAAGCCCGGTCCGGGCAACAGGGGGAAATCCCGAAGGAGCTCCGCGGCCGCGAGACCCTCAATAGGGCAGCGTAGCTGTCCCGAACATGAACGAGTCAGCGTCCGGGGGCGCTGCGCGGCCGTGGATCCGTCCAGCGGAACGTGCTGTCGGCGATCGCGACGTTGAAGCGCTGGTTCGAAAGCCGGACGGAAGATCGGTTGTTCTGCGCATCCAGAACCGTCCACCCCTGCAGCATCAGCCCACCCGGCGCGCCTTCCTCCTTCGAGAAGGCGATGGTGGTGGTGCCGAATTCGGGATGCTTCGGATCGCGCGCGGCGACGAGGATCAGGTTGGCGTCGCCGCTCGGCACGAGCTTGGCGAACCGGCTGAGATCCTTGGAAGGATCGAGCAGCACGGCCAGCGGCGAATCGCCGATCGGCCAGCGCGATACCTGGCGGACCTGATAGTCGATCATCGTCAGCGCCTTGCCGTCGCCGACGATCAGCAGCGGCACGCCCTTTTGATACTGGAACCGCACCCTGCCCGGCCGTTTCAGGCTGAGCTGGCCGCTCAGCGCCTTGCCCGTGCGATCGGTCTGCACGAACGCGGCGGTCATCGACTGGACGCTGCGCAGATGCTGCGACACCTGCGCCAGCGGCGCGGTCTGCGCTTGTGCTGCCGACGGCATAGCCAGCGCGGCGACGGCAGGGAGGCTCCACGCGAGAAGGGGCAGACGGTTCATTGCAACTCCGGATGGTGGGGTACGCACTTAACCAGCCAGGCTTGAACCCGCCATGAACCCGGCGAATCGGCGTTCCCGGTGTGCCGATCAGGCGAGATCGGCGATTTCCTTGAGGACCTCGCGGCGGCCGACATGGTCGGGACTGGAGATCACGCCGTCCTTTTCCATCCGTTCGATCAGCCGCGCCGCCGAATTGTAGCCGACGCGAAGCTGGCGCTGGAGCCAGCTGGTCGATGCCTTGCGGTTCTCGACTACCAGCTGGACGGCGCGGCGATAGACCTGCGTCTCGGGATCGTCGGGGCCGGATGGGGCGCCCTCGATCTCGTACCCGCCCTCCAGCGGCTCCTCGGTGACGGCCGAGATATAGTCGGGCGTG
>NZ_JAQGLK010000063.1 GCF_028292925.1 Sphingomonas bacterium | reverse complement strand
GGCGACGTGATCCACATGATGGTCGAGACGATCTGGCAGGTGGTGAGCGGCCGCCGCTCGGTTCAGGAACTTGGCGGTCCGTTGAAGATCGCGCAATTCTCCGGCCAGCAAGCGTCGCTGGGCTGGCTGCCGTTCGTCGAGTTCATCGCGATGATCTCCATTAACCTCGGATTCATCAACCTCTTGCCAATTCCATTGCTGGATGGGGGCCACCTGTTCTTCTATGCGCTGGAGGGTATAAGGCGCCGGCCGTTGCCGGAGGCCGCGCAGGAATGGGCTTTCCGATCGGGGCTGGCGGTGCTGCTGAGCTTCATGATTTTCGTGACGCTGAATGATCTTGGATCGCTGGGCTTGTGGCAGCGGCTTGCCGGGTTGATCGGCTGAAGCCGTTGGGGCAGGGCGGGCGCGGGGGTTGGCGCCGCTCTCCCGGGACGGCATGTTTTTGTGAGTGAGGGCGGGACGCGTGATAGGTTCGAAGAATGAAGGCAGCCGCCCGCGGCTCGCATCGATATTGTTGCTGGGCACGGTGCTCGGCGGCAGCGCGGTTCCCGTATTCGCGCAGGCGCCCGCGCCTGCTGCCGCCACGACGCCCGTGCGTCAGGCGGTGCCGGATGCCGCCCCCCCAGCCGGCGATGCGACCCCGGCGCCCGCCACCGCCCCCGTTCCATCGGGCCAGATCGTCGGGACGATCCGTTCGCTGAACGTTACCGGCAACCAGCGGCTGGAGGCGGACACCGTTCGTTCCTACCTGACGCTGCGGGCCGGCGAGACCTATACGCGGGAGGGACTCGATCAGGCGCTAAAGGACCTCTACGCGACCGAACTGTTCGCCGACGTACAGATCCGCGACGACAAAGGCGCGCTGACGATCGAGGTTCGCGAGAACCCGGTCATCAACCGCATCGTGCTGGAGGGCAACAAGCGGCTGAAGTCCGACAAGATCAACCCGGAAATCCGGCTTGCTCCGCGCCAGATCTTCACCCGGTCCAAGGCGCGTGCCGACGTGGCGCGGATCATCGAACTCTACCGCCGGCAGGGCCGCTTTGCTGCAACCGTCGAACCGAAGATGGTCCAGCTCGATCAGAACCGGGTCGACGTCGTTTTCGAGATCAGCGAGGGGGACAAGTCCAAGGTCCGGCGGATCAACATCATCGGCAACGACGCCTTCTCGGATGGCGAACTGCGCGGCGAGATGGCGACCAAGCAGACCGGCCTGACCAAGATCTTTTCATCGGGAACGAGCTACGATCCCGACCGGCTTTCGTACGACCAGCAGAAGCTGCGTCAGTTCTACCTGACCAACGGTTATGCCGATTTCCGGGTTATCTCGGCCATCGCAGAGCTGACGCCTGACAAGCGCGACTTCATCATCACCTACGTGATCGAGGAAGGTCAGCGATACAAGTTCGGCGAGGTCACGCTGGAGAGCGAGATTCGCGATCTTCCGCCGACCACGCTCAACTACCTGATCCGCATGAAGGCCGGCGACTGGTACGACGCCAAGCAGATCGAGGACACGGTCGACACGATCACCGAAACCGCGGGTCTGCTCGGCTTCACGCCGGACGTGCGGCCGGATTTCGTGCGCGACAAGGACAAGCTGACGATGTCGGTCACCTTCAAGGTGAACGATGCGCCGCGCGTCTACATCGAGCGCATCGATATCAACGGCAACACGCACACCAAGGACAAGGTCGTCCGCCGCGAATTCCGCGTGGCGGAGGGCGATGCCTTCAACAGCTTCCGCATCAAGCGGTCGCGCGACCGCATTCAGAGCCTGGGCTTCTTCCAGGATAAGTTCGACATCGAACAGAAGCCGGGCTCCGCACCCGATCGGATGATCCTGGAGGCGAACGTCGAGGAGAAATCGACGGGCGAGCTTCAGGTGTCGGCGGGTTTCTCGAGCCTGGAGCGGTTCATCGTCGATCTGTCGATCCGCGAACGCAACTTCATGGGCAAGGGCCAGGAGGTTCGCGCAAGCGTCAACTATTCGACCTATTCCAAGTCGATCGAGGTCGGCTTTACCGAGCCGTATCTGTTCGACAAGAACATCGCCATCGGCGGTGACATCTTCCGCCGCGACTACAATTCGTTCAACTTCATCAACAACAACCGCAACACGACCTACCAGCAGATCACGACCGGCACGCAGATCCGGCTGGGCGTGGCGTTGACGGAATATTGGTCGCTCGCCATGCGATACGGCCTGAGCTTCGACGACGTGACCCTCGATCGCTCCAGCTTCTTCTCGGATACGAACGGCGACGGTACGATCGAGTGCGATCCGCTGCTTGCCGGCCGCTATCTCTGCGACGCGCTCGGCAAGCGGACCACATCGTCGGTCGGCTACAGCCTGGTGTTCGACAACCTCAACAACCGCGTTCGGCCGACCGCCGGGCAGCGGGCGGTGGTGAGCCAGGACTTCGCCGGCCTGGGCGGCAGCGTGAAGTATATCCGCACGCGGTTCGATGGCGACAAATATTGGGGGCTGGGCGGCGGCTTCGTCCTCAACCTCGGTGTGGAGGGCGGCTACATCATGCCGTTCGGCAGCAGCCGTATCGACTCCGCAGGTAACGAGATCGACAAGGTCCGGTTGACGGATCGTTTCTTCCTCGGCCAGCCGCAGCTGCGCGGCTTCGATATCCGCGGCGTCGGCCCGCGCGTCCAGCGCGTGCCCTATGATGCCACGACCGGCACCTTCGTCACCGATCGGACGCAGATCACCGACGATGCGCTCGGCGGGCGTGCTTACTATCTCGGCCACCTCGAGATGGAGATCCCGTTGGGTTCGGGCGCTCGGGAACTCGGGCTGCGACCGTCGATCTTCGTGGATGCAGGCGCGGTGTTCGGGGTGAAGAGGCCCACGCTCATCGATCCGACGACCGACGCGACGTCTATATTCCGGGACATCGACGGTGACGGCAAGTATGATCCGGCCATCCGGCTGATCAAGGATACGGCCGGCAATCAGCTTTACTCGGTTGGTAGTTCCGATCTGACGAATTCCGGGCTGACGACGCTCTGCGCCACGGGTTACGCGGCGTCCGCGGGCGCGGCTTGCGTGGGCGACTCGGTAAATGCGGCGCTCAGCAATTCCATTCCGGTGTTCCGCGAGGTCTTCCTCGGGAACAGTGCGAAACCGCGCGTTTCGGTCGGCTTCGGAGTCAACTGGAACTCGCCATTCGGCCCGTTCCGGATCGACGTGGCCAAGGCCCTGCTGAAAGAGCCGGGCGACGATACCAAGCTCTTCACTTTCAATGTAGGGACCCAGTTCTGATGAAAACGCTTATCAAATCCGCCGGATTTGCGTTGATGGTCGCCGCTGCCGCGGCACCGAGCGCCAGCTTCGCCCAGGCCGCGCCCTCGACGCTGGTCGTCGACATCAATCGCCTGTTCGCCGATACCGCCTCTGCGAAGAGCGGCCAGGCGCAGATCAAGACGAAGTATGAGGCCAACCTGCAGGCCGCTGTGACCGCCTACAACAACTCGGCGACGACGCTGAACACGCAGGTCGAGGCCGCCCGCAAGGTCCAGAAGCCCGATGGCTCGGTTCCGCCGGCGAACCAGAAATCGGTTGGCGACGCGCAAAATGCCTACCAGGCCGCCGGGCAGCGGCTCGAAGGACTGCAGGGCGAGGTCAGCAATGTCGGCCGCTACGTCCAGCAGCAGATCCTGCGCGCCGCCGAGCCGGTGATCGAGCAGGTTCGTAACGAACGCCGCGCGGCGATCGTCGTCCCCAAGGGCAGCACGCTGGCCAATGATCCGGCCGGCGATGTTACCGCAACCGTGATCCAGCGGCTCGACCAGAGCCTGAAGACGGTGAGCATCGCGCTGCCGCAGCAGCCCGCAGGCGGCGGCGCCGCGCCGGCCCAGGGAGCCCCGCAGGGCCGGTGACGGACGCGACGACAGGTGCGGCGGAGTCGAGCGGGTCGATCGGCCCGCTCGACATTCGCCGGGTGATGGCGGCGCTGCCGCATCGCTATCCGATGCTGCTGGTCGACCGCGTCGAGGAATTGATCCCCGACCGGTCGATCGTGGCGATCAAGGCCGTCAGCATCAACGAGCCGTTCTTTGCCGGGCACTTTCCGGGGCGGCCGATCATGCCGGGCGTACTGATCGTGGAGGCGCTGGCCCAGGCGGCGGGCGTGCTCGCGGTCGAATCGCTTGGCTTGGCCGGATCGGGTAAGCTGGTCTACTTCATGGCGATCGACGAGGCGAAGTTTCGTACCCCCGTCGAGCCCGGCGTGCTGCTGCGGCTGGAAGTCGAGTTCATCCAGAAACGCGCTTCGGTCTGCAAGTTCGCCGGCAAGGCGCTGGTGGGCGGCAAGGTCGCGGCGCAAGCCAACTTCACCGCCATGATCGCCGATCCGCCAGCCTGATTGCGCTGGTGGAACGCTGATCCTGGCGGCGGATCATCGATAGCCCGCGGGCTTCGTCGCCATGAAGGCGGCGAGGTCCGCGGGCGTGTTGATGTTTGCGATCGTGCCGTCATACGGCACCCGCCGTGCGCCGCACCTGGCGATCCAGCCGCGCATCGATCTGTCGGGGTTGTCGCTTAGATGTTCCAGTAGCGCGGCGGCCAAGGAAGCCGGCCACAACCCGATCAGCGGCTGCCCCGCCACGATGGCGGGGCCGGGTGTGAGCAGGGCGCTCAGATCTGACGGCACATCCGGCAGGTCGCACCCCGCGGTCAGCACGTCGTCGTAACCGCCGGCTTCAGCAAAGCGGAGCGCACCCGCCAGCGCACCCAGCGGGCCAAGCCCCGGCTGCGGTGCGTCCATCACCGACATGAGGCCCGGCCACTCCCGACCGACGACCACCAGAGCGTCACACTGGGGGCGAAGACGCTCTGCGACCCTGTCGATCAGCGCCACGCCCGCGATCGTCGCCGC
>NZ_JAQGLK010000048.1 GCF_028292925.1 Sphingomonas bacterium | reverse complement strand
CCGCCCGGTCAGCAGCGTCGAATGGCCGGGGCAGGTCTCGGTCGCGGCATGGCTCTGGTAGCCGCTTGGAAAAACGACACCCTCGCCCGTCAGACGCTTCAGGCCATATCGGAAGCCTGGCCGCTCCCGTTCGAACAGGTTCGCCGAAAACTGATCGATCGAGATCGCCACGATCAGCTTCGGCGCGGGTGGCGGTGCAGCGGCGGCCGCGGGGGAGGCGGCGGCAACAGCCAGAGGCAGGCCCGCGGCGATGGCGGTGGTCAGGCGGCAGACAAGCGATTTCAAGGCACAGGCTTTCCGGTGGTGGCGGCCCCGCCATCGAGGGGTTCGATGACGATATGGTGACCGCGACCAGCACGCCTCGCCCCGCCGCGTCCGTCAACGATTCTATCGACAGGCCCGGAACGCGAATGCCACAAGGCGCGGTGCCATCGGGGCGGGGGAGAGGGGCCGTGAAAGCGTTGACGGAGCGGCATCGGCTTCGATCGATCCTGGGTGGATCGGCCGGCAATCTGGTCGAGTGGTACGATTGGTATGCCTATTCGGCGTTCAGCCTCTATTTCGCGCAGGCCTTCTTCCCCTCCGGCGACCGGACGCTGGAGCAGCTGAACAGCGCCGCCGTGTTCGCGGTCGGGTTCATCATGCGCCCCGTCGGCGCGTGGGTGATGGGGGTTTATGCGGACCGGCACGGGCGCAAGGCGGGGCTGACGCTGTCCGTCACGTTGATGTGCCTCGGCAGCCTCGCGATCGCGGTGACGCCCGGATACGATCAAATCGGTGTGTTCGCCCCGATCATGCTGGTGCTCGCCCGGCTGGTGCAGGGTCTGTCGGTCGGCGGCGAATATGGCGCATCGGCCACCTACCTGTCCGAAATGGCCGGGCGGGGGCGGCGCGGCTTCTTCTCCAGCTTCCAGTACGTGACACTGATATCGGGCCAGCTGCTCGCCTTGTGCGTGCTGCTGGTGCTGCAAGCCGTGATGCCGGCCAGCGCGCTCGAGGCATGGGGCTGGCGTATCCCCTTTGCGATCGGCGGCGTGCTGGCCATCGCCGTCTTCTACATCCGCCGCGGGCTGGCCGAGACGGAGAGCTTCCGCAATGCGCAAGGCAGCGACCAGCCGAAATCGAGCGCGTGGGCGCTGTTCCGCCATTACCCGCGCGCCGCCTTCATGGTGATGGCACTCACCGCCGGGGGCACCCTCGCCTTCTACGCTTACTCGACGTACATGCAGAAGTTCCTCGTCAACACGGCCGGCTTCGGGCGCGAGGCGGCAACCGGAATCGTTGCCGCCGCCTTGCTCGTCTACATGCTGCTGCAACCTGCGGCGGGGGCGCTTTCCGACCGGATCGGCCGCAAGCCGCTGATGGTGGCGTTCGGGGTGTTCGGGGCGGCGCTGACATGGCCGATCTTCACCACGCTGGAAAGCGTGCGCAGCCCGGTCGCCGCGTTCCTGCTGGTGCTGGCCGCGCTCATCATCGTCACCGGCTACACCTCGATCAACGCGGTGGTGAAGGCGGAGATGTTTCCCGCCCACATTCGCGCGCTGGGCGTCGCCCTTCCCTATGCGCTGGCCAATGCGATGTTCGGCGGCACTGCCGAATATGTCGCCTTGTGGTTCAAGCACGAAGGAATGGAGCAGGGCTTCTACCTGTACGTGACCGGGATGATCCTGCTGTCGCTGATCGCCTACCTGTCGATGCGCGACACCAAGACGCACAGCCTGATCGCCGAGGATTGAGGGCCACCGCCCACGCTTATGGGGCGGGCTTCACCACCTCCCGCCTTCGACCGTCGGCCTGAAAATATCGGTACACTCCGGGGCGCGACACCGCTGGGCCTCGGATCGCTGCCGGGGCGGGCGTGCCCGCGGATCACCCCTGGCAAAAGCGTGCGCGCCCGCACCCCTTGCGGCCGATCGACGATCGCGGTGGCCGGCACCGCGACGCGCCGTCCTCCGCAGGTGTTCTTCTCCTGTAGAAATCGCTTGCGCGATCCTTTTTTAGACTTTCATTATCCGCCCCACAAAGGCCTGCGGCCCGTCAGCAGCAAAAGCCTGGGAATTGGCGCACAACGCCCTCCCCTGCTTGCGACGACGGCGAGACTGCGCCCCTGGAGTCGATGCCCGACAATCACGGCGTTCGCACATTGGCGCGGACGCGGGGCATCGGGAACTCGCCGCGGGGCTCGCCCGCCTCAGGGGGAAGGGCAGACGATCTACCAGCAGCACGCCAGCAGGGCCGAGGCACAGGCGGGCGGTTCCGCGCCGGAATGCATCGAAGCGGACCGTGCTGCGATGCAAAAAAGCCACAGCGCCGGACGTTATTTCTAATCTCCCAAGGAGTTGCGTCGATCCACTTGCTCTCTTCCCACGTCGTGTCATGTTTCGAATCAGTAATGCGAACAGGGGTCTAGATGAAGAACGCATAGTCTGGTCCATACCCCCTGTTCCTGTTTCCGATAACGCGCCGCATGACTTACCTTGTTGCGGCGCACCCGGATGGGTTGATAGAATTGTCTTTGCCGACAGGCGGGATATACTCGCCGTTTCGTGCTATACACTGGGAGAGGCGCTGAAAGCTCGATCAACAGGGGAGAGCTGATGAGCGTTCGTTCGACAATTTCCTATGTCGCGCTGGGGGTGGCGCTGGCATTTGCGGGTGGCGCTTCGGCGCAGACTGCGCCGCCTTCCGCACCAACCGGCACGAATGACGCCGCTGGCGTGGAGAGCAATTCGGGCCCGTCCGCCACGCCCGATCGCCGAGCCAATCAGGACGAGATCGTCGTGACCGGCACCCGCCGAACCGACCGTACGGTGACCGAGAGCCCGGTGCCTGTCGACGTGTTCGACGCGGCCACGCTGCAGACGCAGGCGCCCGCCGACATGAACAGCCTTCTGCGAAACCTGATCCCCTCCTTCAACGTCGGCCGCTTCGCGATCGCCGACGGGTCCACCTTCGTGCGACCACCAACCCTGCGCGGCCTGCCACCGGACGAGATCCTGGTGCTGATCAACGGCAAGCGCCGCCACCGCGCCGCGCTGGTCCAGATCGGTGGCGGATCGCTGGCCGCGGGCTCGCAGGGCGTCGATCTCGCCCAGATCCCGGTGATCGCGATCGAGCGGATCGAGGTGCTGCGGGATGGTGCCGCAGCGCAATACGGGTCGGACGCGATTGCCGGCGTGCTCAATTACGGCCTGAAGCGCAACCGCGAGGGCGTGGAGTTCACCGCCCGCTATGGCCAGTTCTACAAGGGCGATGGCGGAAGCACGCAGATCGCCACCAATTTCGGGCTGCCGCTCACCGATCTCGGCTTCATCAACGTCAGTTCCGAGTTCATCGATTCGAACCAGACGAGCCGCGGCGTCCAGCGCCCCGGCGTCCTTGCCCTGCAAACGAGCAATCCGGGCACCTACGGCGCGATCCGCAACCCGGCCCAGATCTTCGGCGATCCCAAGCTGCGCGGCGGCCGGCTGTTCATCAACGGCGGGCTGGAAGTCGCCGACGGCGCCGAGCTGTACTTCTTCGGCAATTACGGATCGTCCAGACAGGAAGGCGACTTCAACTATCGCCAGCCCGTCGCGGCGACGGGGCCGAACAATCTCGGCACCGGCACCACCACCTTCGGTGCCTCCGGCGGCATCTACACGACGCTCTATCTCGATCGCATCGCCGGGCAGTTCGACAATCGCGGCAACCCGGTGTTCAGCGCCACCGGCCGTACCTTCAACTTCAGCTCGCGCTATCCGCTCGGCTTCGCCCCGCGCTTCTACGGCAAGGTCACCGATATCTCCGGCACCGGCGGGCTGAAGGGCACGCTGGAGCCGGGTATCCGATACGATCTGAGCGCATCCTACGGCCAGAACCGCATCGGTTACCGGATGACGAACACGCTCAACCCGTCGATGGGGCCGGACTCGCCGAGTTCGTTCTACATGGGCCGGCTGGAGCAGCGCGAGACCAACTTCAACGCCGACTTCAGCTACGATTACGAGATCGGCCTCGCCAGCCCGCTGACGATAGCCGTCGGCGGGGAACATCGCCGGGAGGCCTATGCCATCGAACTCGGCGATCCCGCCTCGTACGAATTCGGTATCTACGGCCTGCAGACCGTGCAGCGCGCGAACGGCACGCGCTTCGTCAACACGGCGCAGCAGGTCGGCTCGAACGGCTTTCCCGGTTACGGGCCGGATTCGGTGGTCGATCAGGCGCGGCGCAGCTACGCGGGCTATGGTGAGCTCGCGGTGAGCCTGCTCGAAAATCTCGATGTCAGCGGCGCCGTCCGCTACGAGCATTTCAGCGACTTCGGCAGCACCACCAACTGGAAGGGAACCGCGCGCTACGCCATCACGCCCGATATCGCCGTTCGCGGTGCGGCCAGCACCGGCTTCCGCGCGCCGACGCCGGGGCAGCTGTTCACCACCAACATCGCGACGGCCTTTTCCGGGGCCAATCCGATCGAGGCGGCGATCCTGCCGGTGACCACTGCTGCGGCAGGCGCTTTCGGCGCCACCCCGTTGAAGCCTGAAAAGTCGAAGAACCTGTCGGCCGGTATCGTGCTGACGCCAGGTGGCGGGTGGAACGTGACGCTGGATGCGTACCAGATCAAGGTGCGCGACCGGATCGGCCTGACCGGCAACATCGAGATCGATACGGCTGTCAGGCGCCAGGCGCTGCGCGATGCGGGCGTGCTCAATGCCGAAACGCTTGGCCGGCTGCGTTACTTCACCAACTCGTTCGCGACACGGACGCGGGGTGCCGATCTCGTCGTCAATCACACCCTCAACAGCGACTATGGGCGGTTCGCCACCACATTGGCCGGCAACTACAACAAGACGGACGTGACCGGCATCGGCACGGTCAACCTGCTGGGCACGCAGACCGCGGTGATCGACGCGGTCCGCATCGGCAACATCGAGAATCTGAACGCCAAATGGCGCTTCAACCTGACGGAGAACTGGTCGCTCGACCGGGTGACGCTGATGGCCCGCGCCAACTATTACGGCAAGTTCACCAGCTACGCAGCGGTAGCGGACGGCGGGAACCTGACCGTCGGATCGGAATGGACGTTCGATGCGGAGCTTGGCTTCAAGTTGACAGAGAGCGTCAAGCTGTCGGTCGGGGCGGAGAACATCTTCAACGAATATCCCGACAAGAACTACCGCGCGACCGGGCTGGCCAACCAGAACTGGTACACCTCCACCGGCGGCACGGTCAGCGGATCGGTCTACGTCGACGACTCGCCGTTCGGGTTCAACGGCGGCTTCTGGTATCTGCGGGCCAACATGAAGTTCTAGAACCTGTTTTCCACGCCTGCCCGGCGGCGTGCCTCGGCACGCCGCCGGTTCGTTACTCAAGGGAGCTTGAAGCATGAAGAAGTTGATCGCGGCCGCGCTGCTTGGCGGTATCCTGGCCAGCGCGGCGCCGGCGGCGGATATCGTCCGTCACACCGGCCCGCAGCCGGCGATGATCCTGCAGGGCGTGACGATCCCGCCCGGCGCCGAAGTGGCGATGATGAGCGGCGCGCTCGCCTCGCCGATCGATCCCTCCAAGACGCCGGACAGCATCGCATCGTTCGGCGACACCAAGACGCAGACGATCAGCACGCTGAACAACATCAAGGCGCGGCTGGCGGCAATCGGCTTCAAGATGTCCGACATCGTCAAGCTGACGGTGTTCGTGAACGGCGATCCGAAGCTCGGCGGCAAGATGGACTTCGCCGGGATGAACGAGGGGTTCAAGATGTTCTTCGGATCCGCCGAAAACCCGAACACCGTAGCGCGATCCACCGTGCAGGTCGCCGCATTGGCCGGCCCCTACTTCCTGGTCGAGATCGAAGCGACCGCGGCGCGGATGCCGGGCAAGAAGTAACCGCTTCCGACCGGCCGTTCTCGACAAACGGAAGGGACCGGACGGCATTGCCGCCCGGTCCCTCTTTCGTTCGGATCGGACGATGCGTCGCTACGTCGCTCAGCGCGAGGCCACGCGGATCGGGCGCATATCGCCCGAGGCGAGCCGCTCGGCGACCAGGCTGCGGGCTCCGGTCAGCGCATCCGAATAGCAGCGCACATAATCCTTGGGCGGGCGCGTCCCCCACATTCCGGAATCGTTGCAGACATAGCTGGCGGTGTGGCGCAGCCTCTGGTCCAGCCGCCGCTGGCCCTGCGCATTGGCAAGGTTGAGATCGCCGATCGCGACGACCTTGCTGCGCGTGACGCTGCCCACGTTCGCGCGGCCGTTGACGTCGATCGAGGAAGGCTGCGCGACGGCTGCGGTGCCGAGCGTGGCGGCTGCGGCCATGAGTGCGGTGCACAGCATCTGGCTTGGGGTACGGGTGGGCATCTTGATCTCTCCTGCGAGCCCCGCACTTTGTGCAGCGGCCTTGATCTACAAGGTTTGCGCAGGACCGCGGGGGGGCTCTGCGCGGTGCTCTCACGGCCAGGTGAAACCCGGCTGCGCAAGCCGAGTCTTTATCCTCTTCCCCTGCCTCGTGCAACAAATCTAGGCGGCCGTGCCTCTTTTTGGTGCACGCGTGATGCTAGTATAGGCAGCGAGTCCCCTCAACCCAGCAGCTTGTCGATCGCCGCCGCGGTGATCGGATGATAGGTGCTTCGGGCCCTGGCGTAGATGCGCCGCGCGATCGGCACGCCCCACTCGCCCTGCGCCTTCAGCCCGGCGTAGAGCGGCCGCACCAGCAAGGTGCGCCCCACGCTGGTGAGAAACTGCTCCAGCGAGGCCAAAGCGGGATCGTAGCGATTGGCGATCGCCAGCTCGAGCCAGGCCGAGCGAACGTAGCCATTTGCCTCACGGGACAACCCGAAAGCGCCGTCGAGCTCCGCCAGGCGCGGGGCATGCATTCGCCGTGGCAGGGCGTTCAGGAAGCGCAACCACTCCTGCGTCGACCAACCCTCCGGCCGCACCGCGCTCGCCGCTCCGCCCGCCACGAACGCCTTGGCCTTCACATCCACCGCAGCCAGGGCCGGTGACGGGGAATGAAAGGCATTGTCCGGCAGGCCGGGCTGATAGGCCCAGCGGTCCAGTTGAAGCCGCGCCTCCAGCGCCTTGTCGCCGCGGATCAGGTTGGCGCGCAGATCGCGCAGGAACCCCGCGGTCGTCTGCGGCTGAAAGGCGTGGCGATCGAAATAGCCGCGCAGATAGGCATCCCACCGCGCCCGGCCGACCATGTTCTCGATCGTCCGCAGGAACGTCGATCCCTTGAAGTAATCGAGCTGGCCGAACGTGGCTTCCGGATCGCCGTGCAGCCGGGTGGTCGGCGCCGCCGGCCCGCCCGCCGCCTTGATGTCGCGGAGCAGACCATCCCAGTCGAGATCGGCCTCGATCCGCGCGCGGGCCGGGCCGTACAGTCGCTCCATGATGCGATTTTCGAAGTAGCTGGTGAAGCCTTCGTTCAGCCAGCTATCCGACCAGGTGGCATTGGTGACGAGGTTGCCGGACCAGCTGTGCGCCAGTTCGTGCGCGATCAGGCTGACGTTCGATTTGTCGCCCGTGATGAAGGTCGGCGTGGCGAAGGTCAGCGTCGGATTTTCCATGCCGCCATAGGGAAAGGATGGCGGCAGGACGAGCACGTCGTACCGTCCCCAGCGATAGGGGCCGTAGAGCGCCTCGGCGGTAGCCACCATCTTTTCGGTATCGGCAAGTTCGGCGGCGGCGCGATCGAGCATCGCCGGCTCGCTCCACACCCCCGTCCGCGGCCCGAGCGGGCGGAAGGCGATATCGCCGATGGCCAGCGCGATCAGGTACGGCGGCACCGGCCGGTCCATCCGGAAGCGGAACGCGCGCCCCCCCTTCGCCGGCTCGCCGCGGGGGGTGAGCTTCTCACCGCTCATGACGGCGGTCAGCCCCTCGGGCACGACGATCCGTGCGGACCAGGTCTGGCGGATACCGGGGCTGTCCTGGGTCGGGATCCAGCTGCGATTGTTGATCGATTGGCCCTGGCTGAACAGATAGGGCTTGCCCTTGCCGGCGGTGAGCGAGGGCGGGAGCCATTGCAGCGCGCTGGCGCCGGGGCTGGTGCGATAGTGGACAAGGATGCGCCTGGCCGCGCCGATCGTCACCGTCAGCGGCGCCCCCTTGTACGCGTCGGCAGCCCCCAGCTTCCACGGCAGCGGCTTGCCGGCAGCATCGGTGACGCGATCGATCGCGAGATCCTTGGCATCGAGCACGATCTCCCGCGCGGCGGGCGCGGCCAGGATGTCCAACGCAGCGGTGCCGGTAAAGGTTTTCGCGGCAAAGTCGGCGGTAAGGTCGAGATCGACGTGGGTGACGCGGGCGATCTCGGGCCGCGCATAGGTCAGCACGTCGCGCGCCTCCGCGCTCGTCAGGATCGGTGCCGGGGCATCGGGCCGGGCAGAGGCGGGCAGCGCCGCCGCCAGCAGGCAGAGCGGCAAGGCGAGGCGGGTGACGATCATCGAAGCTTCCTTGTTGGCGGCATCATGTTGCAGATTTTCACGGCCGCAGCCGAGGTGGGCGAGCAACGGATCTGCGCGGTTCGCGCCTCCGTGCCGCGCTGCCCAGCGGATCGCCGTTTCATTCGGCCAGCGATAGTGCGGCGGCGGCGCTGCCGTCCCGTGCTTTTTTCCGCGCGTCCGCCGATCAGCCGCACCCCGCCCATTCGCGGAACTCGTGCGCGCTGATCGCCGCCGCCTGCGCGCGCCGGGCGAGGGTCAGTCGCTGCGCGCCGGTGCGTGCCTGCGCCATCCGGAAGAAGCGCCGCGACGCCCGCTCCTGATCCTCGGCGGCGGCAACCAGCTGCGGCAGTGAGAGATGGTGCATGGCGATCCTCCATGATCGGCGCATCAGGCGCATCCGGCGAAGCGCCCCACGTGCTGCATTGCACCACGCGCGCGCGGCGCTGGCAAGATCGCCGCCCGGCATCCCGTGCGCGCCCGACGCAAACGCCCCGCCCATGAGCTAATTCCGCTGGCGCCCGATTCGTGATTGAAGACGGGGACTTGCGCGCTAAGCATGGCCGCCATGCACACCCGTATCGCCCTCGCTCGCCTCCCCTTCCCCCGCCCCGCCCACCGCTCGTGGCTCCGCGGCACCGCGACGCTGCTCGCCGCGCTCGCCCTCGCCGGGTGCGGCAATGGCGGCGGAGACACCAAATCGGCCGGGTCGACCGCGGCGAAGAAGCCCGCGCCGGGGCTCAACAAGGGCTACAGCCACGATCCCTTCCCCTCCACCTACAGGGCCTATCCCGGCGTGCCGACCCTGGTGCGGGGCGTCACCATCTTCGATGGCGAGGGCGGTCGCATCGATGGTGGCGACGCTATCTTCGCGAACGGCAAGGTCGTCGCCATCGGCAAGGCCTTGAGCGCCCCTGCCGGCGCGACGACGATCGACGGCGCGGGCAAGTGGCTCACGCCCGGCGTGATCGACGTCCACAGCCACCTCGGCGACTATCCCTCCCCAGGCGTACCGGCGCTATCCGACGGCAACGAAAGCACCGCCCCGGTGACGGCGGAGGTATGGGCCGAACACAGCGTCTGGCCGCAGGATGCCGGGTTCAGCCGCGCGCTGGTCAATGGCGGCGTCACCACGCTGCAGATCCTGCCGGGATCCGCCAACCTGTTCGGCGGCCGTTCGGTGACGCTGAAGAACGTCTACGCCCGGACCACGCAGGGCATGAAGTTCCCCGGTGCGCCTTATGGGCTGAAGATGGCGTGCGGCGAGAATCCCAAGCGCGTCTATGGCGGCCGCAACCGCGAACCGTCGACCCGGATGGGCAACATGGCGGTCGATCGCGAGACGTGGGCCAAGGCGGTTGAATACAAGCGCAAATGGGACAAGTACGAGAAGAATGGCGGCGATCCACCGACCCGCGACATCGCGATGGACACGCTGCGCGGCGTGCTGGCCGGGGAGATCCTGGTCCACAACCACTGCTACCGCGCGGATGAAATGGCCAACGTCCTCGATATGGCCAAGGAGTTCGGGTACAAGGTGACCGCCTTCCACCATGCGGTGGAGGCGTACAAGATTGCCGATCTGCTGAAGGCGAACGGCAGTTGCGCCGCGGTGTGGGCGGATTGGTGGGGCTTCAAGATGGAGTCCTACGATGCCATCTCCGAAAACCTGCCGTTGCTGCAAAAGGCCGGCGCCTGCGGGATGATCCACTCGGACGACGAGAACGGCATCCAGCGGCTCAACCAGGAAGTCGCCAAGACGCTCGCCGCCGGGCGCCGCGTCGGCATCGACATTTCGGACGAGCTGGCATGGACGTGGCTGGCGATCGGCCCGGCGCGGGCGCTCGGCATAGCCGACCGAACCGGCAGCCTGAAGCCCGGCAAGATGGCGGATGCGGTACTGTGGAACGGCAATCCGTTCAGCGTCTACACCCGGCCCGAAAAGGTCTGGATCGACGGCGCCGTCATGTACGACATGAACGATCCGAAGACGCGCCCAGTGGCCGATTTCGAACTTGGCCAGCCCGGCGAAGGAGACGTCAAGTGAACCGCGCTTTCCTCCGCGCCGCCGCGGCGGCCGCTGTGATCGCCGCCGTCCCCGGTGCCGCGCCCGCCCAGTCGATCGCGATCACCAACGCAAAGCTGGTTCTGGGCGATGGATCGCCACCGATCGATGGCGGCACCGTCGTGATCCAGGGCGGCCGGGTGGTCGCCGCCGGGCGCGGCGTTGCGGTGCCGGCCGGCATCACCGCCGTCGATGCGGGGGGCAAGTGGGTGTCGCCCGGGATCTTCGCCGGCTTCACCCGGATGGGCATCGTCGAGGTCGACGGCGTCGCCGCCACCGATGACAGCGCCGCCGGCAACACCCCCTTCCACGCCGCGATCGATGTCGCCCCGGCCGTCAACCCGCGGACCACCGCGATCGCGGTCAACCGCGCCGCCGGCGTCACCCGCGCGATCGTCGCGCCGGAGAGCCGCGGATCGATCTTCGCCGGGCAGGGCGCGATCATCGATCTGGGCGCGGACATGGCCGCCGTCACCCGCCCCCGCGCCTTCCAGTTCATGGAAGCGGGCGAGGCGGGCGCGCGCGCCGCGGGCGGCAGCCGCCCGGCGGCGTTCGCGATGCTGCGCAACGCCATCTTCGAGGCGCGAACCTATGCGCGCAACCCGGCGAGCTTCGACGATCGCGGCAAGGATGCCCTTCTCACCCGCGCCGATGCCGAGGCGCTGGTGCCGGTGATCGAGGGGCGCACCCCCCTCCTTGTCCATGTCGAGCGGGGATCGGACATATTGGCCGTGCTGGATCTCAAGCGCGAGGTGCCGGCGCTGAAGATGGTGCTGGTCGGCGCGACCGAAGGCTGGACGGTCGCCGCGCAGATCGCCGCCGCCGGCGTGCCGGTGATCGCCTCCGCGCTCAACGATCTGCCCGCCTCGTTCGAGCAGCTGGCCGCCACCCAGTCGAACATGGGGCGGATGCAGGCGGCGGGTGTGAAGGTGTCGATCGGCATGATCAACGACAACGAGGCGCGGCAGGCCCGGCTGGAAACGCAATATGCCGGCAACCTCGTCGCGCTGACGAAGGTGCCCGGCGCGACCGGGCTGACGTGGGACGATGCCTTCGCCGCGATCACCGGCCGCCCCGCCGACGCGCTGGGTGTGGGCGCGGACATGGGCACGCTCCGCCCCGGCAGACGCGGCGACGTGGTGATCTGGGATGGCGACCCGCTGGAACTGAGCACCGCGGTTAGCGCCGTCTATATCGACGGCGTGGCGCAACCCCTCACGAACCACCAGACCAAGCTGCGCGATCGCTATCTGACACCGCAGGAGGGGGCGAAGCCGAAGGCGTACGAATATTAGCGAACACGAACTGGCTGCGGCTCCGGCCGGGCACAGCGATTGCGCCTGCCGATTGCCGGTATCGGCCGGTGCAGCGTTCGATGGGCCGGTCCGCAAGACCCCGCGACGGATCTTGCGGCAGCCCGTCAGGCTCGCTGAAACTGCACGGTCACGCCCTTGAAGGAAAGCCGTCCATTCGACTGGGAAGCGTCAACGAACGTCCTGAACTCCACGTGCGACACATCTTCAACTACTTGAAAGGGCACGCGGATGGCGCCGGAGCGTAGTTGCTCCGCCCCGTCATGTCCGGACAGCGCGAGCGCCGCCACCCGCACTCTGTCGACGGCAACGTCCAGGGTTATGTCACGGGGGAGGACCTCGCCTCCAAGCTCGCTCTCGAAGTGAAAGATGGCCTCATACTCCGCCGGCACTAGGCGCGCATACGGCCCCCATACCTTGCACGGCCCCTCGCTCGCGAAGTCCAGATCGATGCTCCAGAGGTTCGTCCGGGGGCCAGCCCCGTAAAATTCCGCGGCACCGTAGGTCCGGACTGAACCGTCGGCCAGTCGCCACATCGGAACCTTCATCTTCTGAACCACGATCTCGATCTCGTAGCAGCCCGGCGACGCCTCTTCGGGAGGCAAGGAGTAATCGAACCCCGCGTCGTTCTCTACGAGCTGCCTGATGCGATAGCTATTTTCCGGCCACGACCCCGATATCTCCCGCAACAGGGACTCGGATGTATAGTATCTCTTATGATCGTGGTTGCTCAGTGAGGGCAGGTTGCGCTGCTTCTCGAACATATATTGATGCGGCACCGCGATGATCAGATATCCACCGACCTTCAGGAGCCTGTACCAGTCCCGAAGCGCGCCCTGATAGTCGCTGATATGTTCGAGACAATGGCTCGTATATATCGCGTCGACGGACTCATCTGCAAACGGAAGAACTTTTCCGTCATACCCCGGATAACCGATATCGACACCGATCGCCTGAGGCACGATCGGAAGAACGATCTCGTCGCGATACCCCCTGAATCCGACCTCGAGGATCGACTTGCCCGACAGGTAAGTGTCGATGAAGCCGCTGTTCACCTTTTCGGCGAAGGTCTTTCGCGACTCTTCCCCGACAGGCCGATCTGGCGCGGGCGGTTGCGGCTGAGGCGTATCCACATCGATCTGCACTTCGGTAACGGTCAGATCCATGCCGTCCTCGACGAACAGGCGAACTTCCGCGCCTTGGACATGCCCGGGCAACTCACAGGTGATTTCGAGATGATCGTCATCCGGCGCACAATCGACTTCCCTGCTCGCCAGCACGGTAAGTCCATGATCAAGCGCGAAATCCAGTCGTACGCGCCCGGTGGCGGGTCTCGCGAGCATCAGCCTTGCCGTCAGTTGCCCAGCGGGCAGATCCAGATAAGGCCCATGGACCAGGCATCCACCGCTTGCGCCGAACTTTACTGCCCCGTCTTGCTTCTCACCACACGAAGTGAAGATCGCGTCGCTGCCTGCGGCAATCCGCCATTTGATCATGCCTCGATCACCGCCTGCGATCTCCCCCATTCACAATGCGCCGGCGGCGTGCGCACCGGCAGCGTCGGTGCCAGGCTATCTGCCCCACAACCCGGAGGCTTACAACGATCCTTCCCAACCGCCGTGGCGTCAGCGGCTACCCCACCCCCGCACTCGCCTTCGGCAGCCGGTTCCACGCATCCAGTGCGGCGATCTTGTACGCTTCCGCCAGCGTCGGGTAGTTGAACGTGTTGTCGATGAAGTAATCGATCGTGCCCTTCAGGTTGAGCACCGCCTGGCCGATGTGGATCAGTTCGGTCGCGCCCTCGCCGATGATGTGGACGCCGAGCAGGCGGCGCGTCTTGATCGAGAACAGCATCTTCATCATGCCGCTTTCCAGCCCCATGATGTGCCCGCGGGAGGTTTCGCGCATGCGGGCGATGCCGATCTCGCAGGCGATGCCGCGGCGGCGCACCTCCTCCTCGCTCATCCCCACCACCGATATTTCGGGCACGGAATAGATGCCGTAGGGGAAATATTCGGGCGGCGGCGGCGGCTCCAGCCCGAAGGCGTGGCACGCGGCGAGCCGGCCCTGCTCCATGGAGGTGGAGGCGAGGCTGGGAAACCCGATCACGTCCCCCGCGGCATAGATGTGCGGGATGGCGGTCTGCATCGTCTTGGGCTCGACGGCGATGCGCCCGCGATGATCGACGGAGAGCCCCGCGGCGGCCAGGTTCAGCCCATCGGTCGCGCCGACCCGGCCGGCGGCGAACAGCACCATGTCGCTGGTGATCCGGCGGCCGTCCGCCTGCGTGCAGGTGACGTTGCCATCCACGACGGTGATGTCGGTCACTGCCGATCCCAGCCGCAGATCGACGCTGCGATCGCGCAGTTCGTGGGTGAATTCCTGGATCAGTTCCTTGTCGATGAAGTCGAGGAAGCTTTCGCGCGGCTCGATCAGCGCCACGTGCACGTCCAGCGCGCTGAAGATGGTGGCATATTCCACGCCGATTACGCCCGCGCCGATCACGGTGAGGCTGCGCGGAAGTTCGGCCAATTCCAGAAGCTCGTCGCCGTCGACCACGTTCACCCCGTCGAACGGCACGTGATCGGGGCGGAACGGCTTGGTGCCGCAGGCGATCAGGATGTGTTCGGCGGTGTGGCAGGTGACGTCGCCCTCGCTGGTCGTCACCTCGATCGTGTGCGGATCGACGAAGCGCGCCGCGCCGTAGGCGGTCTGCACCCGGTTGCGGCTGAACTGATGCTCCAGCACCTCGACCTCATGGTCCAGCGTCTTGCGCAGGCGGGCGAGCAGATCGTCGGCCGAGATGTTCTGCTTCACCCGGTAGGAGCGGCCGTAAAAGCCCCGTTCCCGCCAGCCGGACAGGTTGAGCACCGTTTCGCGCAGCGTCTTGGACGGGATCGTGCCGGTGTGGACGGAGACGCCGCCCAGCCGCCGCCCTTTCTCGACCACCAGCACCTGCTTGCCCAGCTTGGCGGCCTGCACCGCCGCGCGCCGACCGGCGGGCCCGCTGCCAATCACGAGTAGGTCGAGAGATGAAGCCATTGATTGATCCCGTTGGAAGCACTGGATCGAAGATGACGTTTCCGCGTGCGGATGCCAACCGCGCCATTGCACCGCCGGCAATTGCGCCGCGCGCGCTCCTCGGCCAAGCTCCGTACGATCCATGGGACCGGGAAAGCTGCTAATGATACATGCGTCCGCCGGATCGGACGGGACGGCCATCGCCCCGCGCAAGGGGCACTGGGCCGGCCATCTCTACGTCCAGGTACTGATCGCCATCGTGCTGGGCACGCTGCTGGGCCATTATTACCCGGCAACGGGCGAGGCGATGAAGCCGCTGGGCGATGGCTTCATCAAGCTGGTCAAGATGATCATCGCCCCGGTGATCTTCCTGACCGTCGTCACCGGGATTGCCGGCATGCGCGAGCTTGCCGGCGTCGGGCGGGTGGCCGGCAAGGCCTTCGCCTATTTCCTGTTCTTCTCCACGCTGGCGCTGGTCGTCGGGCTGATCGTCGCCAACGTCGTCCAGCCGGGCGCGGGGCTGAACATCGATCCGGCCACGCTCGATGCCGGCGCCGTCGCCAGCTACAGCGAAAAGGCCCACGCCACCGGGCTGATCGATTTCGTGATGGCGATCATCCCCGATACGATCGTGTCTGCGCTGACCAGCGGATCGATCCTGCAGGTGCTGTTCGTCGCCATCCTGTTTGGCATCGCGCTGTCGCTGGCCGGCGAAGTCGGCGAGCCGGTGCTGGCGCTGCTGGAACGGCTTGCGATCGTCGTGTTCCGGCTGGTCGGCATCCTGATGAAGGCGGCGCCGGTCGGGGCGTTCGGGGCGATCGCGTTCACCATCGGCCGCTACGGCGTCGGCACGCTGGCCAACCTCGGCGCGCTGGTGGCAACGTTCTACCTCACGTCGCTGCTGTTCGTGTTCGTCATTCTCGGCGCGGTGGCACGCGCGTGCGGCTTCTCGATCTTCCGGCTGATCCGATACCTGCGGGCCGAGCTGCTGCTGGTGCTCGGCACATCGTCGTCGGAGGCGGCGCTCCCCAGCCTGATCGAGAAGATGGAGCGCGCCGGCTGCGCCAAGCCGGTGGTCGGGCTGGTCGTGCCCACGGGCTATTCGTTCAATCTGGACGGCACGAACATCTACATGACGCTGGCCGCCCTGTTCATCGCGCAGGCGTGCAACGTTCCCCTGTCGCTTGGCGAGCAACTGGCGCTGCTGGGGGTGGCGATGCTGAGCTCCAAGGGCGCGGCGGGGGTGACGGGCGCGGGCTTCATCACGCTGGCGGCGACGCTCTCGATCGTGCCGTCGGTGCCGGTGGCGGGAATGGCGCTGATCCTCGGGGTCGATCGCTTCATGTCCGAATGCCGGTCGCTCACCAACTTCGTCGGCAATGCGGTGGCAACGATCGTCGTCGCGCGGTGGGAAGGGGCACTTGATCGCGATCAGCTTGCCCGCGCCCTGTCCGGCCGGATCAGCGAAGAGCCAGTCGGCGCCGTGGTGCCGGCCGGGGGTGCGGCGGATGCCCATCGAATTGACCCGGACGGGGCACGATCCTAGATCAGGGGCATGCCGCTCCCGCCCTTGATCCCGGATCCCAGCCAATGACCGCGCCGTCGATCGTACTGGTGGAGGACGATCCCGCGCTGCGGATGCTCACCGCCCGCGCGCTGCAGGAAAATGGCTACACCGTGCGCCCCGCCTGTTCCGCGCCGGAAATGTGGCTGGCGTTCGAGGCGGGGCAGGTTGATCTGGTGCTGCTCGATATCATGCTGCCGGGCACCAGCGGCATCGATCTGTGCCGCCAGATCCGGCAGCGCAGTGAGGTGCCGATCATCTTCATCAGCGCCAAGGCGGGCGAGGCGGATCGCGTGCTCGGGCTGGAGCTGGGCGCGGACGATTATCTGAGCAAGCCGTTCGGCACGCGGGAGCTGATCGCCCGCGTCCGCGCCGTGCTTCGTCGCGGCGGAGTGGAGCGGCAGGCCGGCGGCGAGCGGCAGGACCGTGCCGAGTTCGACGGGTGGACGGTCAACTTTCCCCGCCGTGAGCTCAAGTCGCCGGGCGGCGCGATCGTCGAGCTTACCGGCGCGGAGTTCGACCTGCTCGCCAGCTTTCTCGATCACCCGCAGCGGGTGATTGCGCGCGAGCGGCTGATCGAGCTTTCGCGGACCCGGCTCGGCGACAGTTCGGATCGCAGCATCGACGTGCTCGTCAGCCGCCTCCGCCGCAAGCTTTCCGCCTCCGGGAGGTCGGCGCCGATCACCACCGTGCGGGGCATCGGCTACATGCTCAACGCCGAGGTCGTCCGCGCTTGAGGCGGTTCGTGCGCCCGTCCCTCGGGCTGCTCGGGCGCATCCTGGCGATCCTG
Source organism: Sphingomonas bacterium (assembly GCF_028292925.1). GTDB lineage: Bacteria > Pseudomonadota > Alphaproteobacteria > Sphingomonadales > Sphingomonadaceae > JAQGLK01. The sequence goes on along the minus strand of NZ_JAQGLK010000048.1, from coordinate 37,366 downwards.
CTGCTGACGGTGGTGATCGAATTCGGCGTGAGCACTTTGCTCTACGAACGCGCCAGCCAGTTCTCGGTGCGGGAGGACGAGGCAAGGCGGCTGGCCGAACACCTCGTCATCGCCCGCAAGCTGGTGGCCGAGCGGCCCTGGCAGGAACGTTCGGCAATGGCGGAACGGCTGACGACGGATCGCTATGTCATCCGCTGGGCGCCATCGCTGCCGCCCCCGCCGCGGCTCGCGGCCGAACTGGTCGACATGCGGCGCCAGATCGTTGCCTGGGAACCGGCCCTCGCCAGTTCCGATCTCCGGCTACGCCTGGACGCGCCCGGCCGACACACGGTGGTTGCAGGGGGCCTGTCGCTGCCGGACGGCAGCTGGCTCTATTTCAGCACGCGGGAAACGGTGCACGCCTGGGATCTGACGATCGGGCGGATCCTGCTGGCGCTGGTTCCGGCGGTGGGGCTGCTCGTCGTCGGGGCGCTGCTGATCCGCCGGACGCTCCGCCCGCTGCGCACGCTGGCGCACGCCGCGGGCCGCTTCGGCACCGGCATCACGGGCGATGAAGTCATCCTCGCCGAAGCCGGCACGGGCGAGGTCCGCCGGGTCATCCGCGCGTTCAACGACATGCAGCGGCGCATCCACCGCCTGATCACGGATCGCACGCAGGCTCTCGCCGCGGTCGGCCACGATCTGCGCACCCCTCTTTCCCGGCTCCAGCTGCGGCTGGAGGCCGTGAGCGAGCCAGAACTGCGCGATGCGATAAGCGGTGACGTGGCGGAAATGGAGGGGATGGTCGCATCCCTGCTCGCCTATCTCGGCGGAGAGAGTGATCCCGAACTGCCGGTGCGGATCGACGTGGCGGTGCTGATCGCGACGATCGTCGACGACTTTTCCGATCGCGGGATGCGCGCCGAGTATGAGGGCCCGGAACATTGCGAGATAAACGTGCGGCCGATCGGGCTGAAGCGGGCGGTGGTCAACCTGGTCGACAACGCGATCCATTATGGCGGCAACGCGATGGTTTCGCTCGCCTATGAAGATACCCGGATCGTCATCCAGGTCGAGGATGACGGGCCGGGTATTCCGCCCCAGGATATCGCGGCCGCGCTCGCCCCCTTCACCCGGCTCGATCCCGCGCGGGGGCGCAACACGCTCGGGCTTGGTTTGGGGCTGGCCATCGTCGTGCGCACGGTAGAGGCCGAAGGCGGCACGCTGCGGCTGGTGAACCGGGCCGCGGGCGGGCTGCGCGCAGAGCTTGTGCTGCCCCGCTGAGGGCGGAATGCTGCTGGCCGGGGAAATCATTTCTTACATATGCGCCGCACGGCGGAAAGCTCGATTTTCTACCTAGCCTGAGAACGGTCCCGCCCTCGCGGGACGCGCATCAGGAGCAACAATCGTGGACAATGGCCCGGCCAATGAACTGATCGGTCGCGTACTCGGCTTCGAGAAGCTCGTATTCCCGAACCAGAGCGCGCTCTTCGCCAAGCTCACCACCGAGGGGCAGAGCCCCAAGGCGCTGATGATCTCCTGCGCCGATTCGCGGATCGTGCCGGAGCAGATCATGCAGGCGGCGCCCGGTGATCTGTTCGTCTGCCGCAACGCAGGCAATATCGTGCCCCCCTTCTCTCAGGCCAATGGCGGCGTCACCTCGACCGTCGAATATGCGGTCACCGCGCTCGGCGTGCGGGACATCATCGTCTGCGGCCATTCCGATTGCGGGGCGATGAAGGCGCTGGTCAATCCGGTCGGGCTGGAAACGATGCCCAACGTGGCGGCCTGGTTGCGCCACGCCCACGCTGCCGAGGCGGTGGTCAGCGCCGGCTATTCGGACCTCGACAATGGCGAGAAGGTGCGTGCGGTCTCGATGGAGAACGTCGTCGTCCAGCTCGGCCATCTGCGCACCCACACCGCGGTTGCCGCCGGTATCGCCCGCGGCGAAATCTCGCTGCACGGCTGGTTCGTCGATATCCATGCCGGCCAGGTGCTCGGCCTTGACGGCCGCACCGGCCGGTTCGTGCAGATGCGGGCCGATATGGAGCTTCCCGTTGCCTTGGCACGCGGCCAGCGCCTCGCCGCCGACTTCCAGCAGCTGCAGGCAGCCGAATGACCCGTTCCGCGGTCGGCAACTACCTCAGCAAATCGCTCTCGCGGGATTTCACCGCGTCGATCGTCGTGTTCCTCGTGGCGATGCCGCTCTGCATGGGCATCGCCGTCGCCTCCGGCGTGCCCGCGGAGAAGGGACTCATCACGGGCATCATCGGCGGGCTGGTCGTCGGCCTGTTCGCCGGGTCGCCGCTGCAAGTCAGCGGGCCGGCGGCGGGCCTTGCCGTCATCGTCTTCGAAATCGTCCGTGAACAGGGCATCGCCGCGCTGGCGCCGATCCTGATCATCGCCGGTATCATCCAGATCCTCGCCGGCGTGCTGAAGCTCGGCGGCTGGTTCCGTGCGATCTCGCCGGCCGTCGTACACGGCATGCTCGCCGGCATCGGCGCGCTGATCGTCATCGGCCAGTTCCACGTCCTGTTCGATCACAAGCCCCTGCCGCACGGGCTTCAGAACCTTGCTGCCATGCCGGGGCGCGTGCTTGGCCTGTCTTTCTCGAACGTTCAGGCCACCGAACTCGCGCTGCTGATCGGCATCATCACCATCGCGACGATGCTGCTGTGGGAGAAGTATCGCCCCGCCCGGCTCAAGCTGGTTCCCGGTGCGCTGGTCGGCGTTCTTGCCGGAACGCTCGTCGCGTTCGTGCCCGGGCTCGATGTGGCGCGCGTCGAGGTGCCGAGTTCGATCTTCGCTGCCGTGAACGTGCCCGATGGGGCCCTGTTCTCCAGCCTGTTCAACCCCGCCATTCTCGCCACCGCTCTGGCGATCGCGTTCATCGCCTCGGCCGAGACGCTGCTGTCGGCCGCTGCCGTGGATCGGATGCACGATGGCCCGCGGACCAACTACGACAAGGAATTGCGTGCGCAGGGCATCGGCAACCTGCTGTGCGGCGCGGCCGGCTCCATCCCCATGACGGGGGTGATCGTCCGCAGCTCGGCCAACGTGCAGGCGGGCGCGGTAACGCGCGTGTCGACGATATTGCACGGCGCATGGATCCTCGGCTTCGTGGCGTTGCTGCCGTGGCTGCTGCGGGAAATCCCGATGGCGGCACTCGGCGGGATCCTCGTGATCACCGGCTGGCGCCTGGTCAGCCTTACCCACGTCCGCCACCTGTTCCACCAATATGGGGTCTTGCCGGCACTGATCTGGGTTGCGACGTTCGTGATGGTCGTCTCGACGGATCTGCTGACCGGCGTGCTGATCGGGCTGGGGCTGTCCCTCCTCGAACTCGTGCCTCACGCCCGCAAGCTGCGGCTCAAGGTCGACGAACGGCAGGACGAGGATCGCAGCGTGATTGCGCTGAACGGGGCGGCAACGTTCGTCACCCTGCCCAAGCTGTCCAAGGCGCTGGATGCGGTGCCGGCCGGACAGGGCGTCCGTCTCGACCTCCACCAGCTCTCGGCGATCGATCATACCTGCGCCGAGATGTTGAACGACTGGCTGTTGCGCAAGCGGCAGTCGGGCGCCGCGGTGGAGCTTTCCGGGGCAGACAGCAGGCACCGGGTTCTCGTTGCTGCATAGCAACACACTCGGTACAAATGCCTGTAGAAACATTAAGTTACGCTATGGCAACTATGTAGCAACAGGAGGTCAGTAGCCGTTGCGGTTCCGCCCGGATCTTCCCCTCGGCCATCGGGCCGATGAGATGGAAGACCGGCGGGACGCAGGAAGGAACAGCCGAGCTCAATTTGAGGAAGGATGTTCCATGAAGTATCGCCTGGCTGCCGTAACGGCCGTCATTCTGGCCGCCACTCCCGCGATCGCGCAGGACGAGCCGAAGGCCCCGTTCACCGTTGCCGGCAGCGTCGGCCTGGTTTCCGACTATCGCTTCCGCGGTGTATCGCAGTCCGATAAGGAACTGGCCGTTCAGGGCGGCTTCTCCGTCACGCACGAGAGCGGCCTCTATGTCGGCACCTGGGCCTCGAACCTGTCCGGCTGGGGCACGTTCGGCGGCGCCAACATGGAACTTGTCATCTACGGCGGGTACAAGGTCCCGGTCGGGGGCGGCGCCCTGGATGTCGGCGCGACATGGTACATGTATCCGGGCGGTTTCGATAACACCGACTTCATCGAGCCCTATGTCAAGCTGTCCGGAACCGCCGGGCCGGTAAACCTGCTCGCCGGCATTGCCTATGCGCCCAAGCAGGAGGCGCTCGGCGCTTACTATGCCACTGGCGCGGACGCTGCCGCCGGCGTCTACACCGACGAGGGCGACAAGAACGACAACCTCTACCTGTGGGGTGATATAAGCTCCGGCATCCCCACCACGCCGCTGACGCTCAAGGGCCACATCGGCTACTCGAACGGCAACAAGGGCCTCGGGCCGTTCGCCACCAGCGTCGCCCCGACCGGGGAATATGTCGACTGGATGCTGGGGGCCGATTTCGTGCTCGGGCCGGTCACCCTCGGCGTCGCCTACACCGATACCGACATCACCAAGAGCGAGTCCGCCTACCTCCAGCCGAGCTTCTCGCGCGGGCAGGATGGCGTCGGCACCATCGCCGGCTCGGCGGTCGTCTTATCGGTGACGGCAGCGTTCTGATCCCAGGCGGGGCGGTTCGTCCGCCCTGCCTGACCCACCCGTCCGGGCCAGGCTTCGGCTTGTTCCGGGCGGGCGCGGCCCGCACCCGATCTGGCGATCCTGTCGGTCCCGCCTCGCACGCCGGCCTGATCGTCATGCGGTCGGCCTGATCGTTGACGAACACGCCAGCGGCCATCCGCGTCAGCCGGTCGACACCCGCGGGCAGGCGATTCCCATGCCCGGCAGCAACGGCAGCGCGGCGCCCGGTGTATCCCCAGCTGCCGCCCTGCCCCGCGCCCGGCACCTCGATCGCCCGGCCGACCCGTCACCGCTGGCTTCTCCTTCAACCCGGGAATATGCCTCCACAGGGCGCTTGCAGGGGAGCATCGGATGGATCCGCACTGGTGGCAGTCGGCGACGATCTACCAGATCTATCCGCGCTCCTTTCAGGATAGCGACGGCAACGGCATCGGCGATCTCGCCGGCATCACCGCCCGGCTCGACTATGTCGCCGCGCTCGGCATCGACGCGATCTGGATCTCGCCCATCTATCCCTCCCCCATGGCGGACTTCGGCTATGACGTGGCCGACTATTGCGATGTCGATCCGCGCTTCGGCACGTTGGCGGATTTCGATGCGCTGCTGGCCCGCGCGCACGATCTGGGGCTACGCGTGCTCCTCGATCTGGTGCCGAATCACTCGTCGGATCGGCACCCCTGGTTCGCCGCCAGCCGGTCCTCCCGCGCGGATCCGCAGCGTAGCTGGTACATCTGGCGCGATCCCGCACCGGACGGTGGGCCGCCGAACAACTGGATCAGCGATTTCGGCGGCCCGGCATGGGCCTGGGACGCCGCGACCGGCCAATATTATGCCCACGCCTTCCTGCCGGAACAGCCCGACCTCAACTGGCGCGAGCCTGGGCTGCGGCGCGCCATGTACGATGCGATGCGTTTCTGGTTCGATCGCGGGATCGACGGGTTTCGCATCGACGTGCTGTGGCACATGATCAAGGCCGCCGACTTCCCGGACAACCCCCCGAACCCCGATTACCGCGAGGGCATGGGCGAGATGCACAAGGTGCTGCAACTCCACTCGACCGACCAGCCGGAGGTTCACGGCATCGCCGCCGAAATGCGCGCCATCGCCGACGGCTATGCGGGCGATCGCGTGCTGATCGGCGAGATCTACCTGCCCGTGCCGGAACTGATGACCTATTATGGCAGCGACACCGCGCCGGAGGTGCACCTGCCCTTCAACTTCCAGCTGATCGAGGCGCGCTGGGATGCCGCCACGCTGGCCGGCATCATCGCCGCCTACGAGGCTGCATTGCCGCCGGGCGGCTGGCCGAACTGGGTGCTGGGCAACCATGATCGGCAGCGCATCGCCAGCCGCATCGGCCAGCGCCAGGCGCGCGTCGCCGCGATGTTGCTGCTGACGCTGCGCGGTACGCCGACGCTTTACTATGGGGATGAAATCGGGCTGGCCGACGTCGCCATTCCGGCGATCCAGGTGCAGGATCCGCGCGAACTGCGGGAGCCCGGCATCGGCCTCGGCCGGGATCCGGTCCGCACGCCGATGCCGTGGGACGGGAGCGTGGGCGCGGGCTTCACCACCGGCACGCCGTGGCTGCCGATCAACCCGGATCACGCGATCCGCAACGTCGCCGCGCAGAGCGACGATGCCGCGTCGATGCTGTCGCTCACGCGCAACCTTCTCGTACTGCGCCGCAGGCATGCCGCCTTGCGCGTTGGTCTCATCCGCGAAATCGTCGGGGAGGACGACGTGCTGCGTTTCGAGCGGGAGCATGGCGGCGAGCGGTTCGTCATCGCGCTGAACCTGTCGGACGAGGAACGGCGCTTCACCCTGCCCGATCATGTCGAACTGCCGCAGCTCCTGCTGTCGACGGTGCCGGAATGGCGCACCGGGGGAGAGGACTGCGATGGACGCACCCTGCCGCTTGCCCCAAATGAGGGCATCATCCTGCTCGATGGCTGAAGGACCCCGATGCGCATCGCCATGCTCTCGCCGATCTCGTGGCGCACCCCGCCGCGCCATTACGGGCCGTGGGAACTCGTCACCAGCCTGCTGACCGAGGCGCTGGTCGCCCGCGGTGTCGACGTCACGTTGTTCGCGACGCTCGATTCACACACGGCCGGTACGCTCGCCGGGGTCGTCCCCGCCCCGTATTCCGAGGATCCGTCGATCGATGCGAAGGTGTGGGAGTATCGCCACCTTGCCCATCTGTTCGATCGCGCGGGCGAGTTCGACCTGATTCACAACCAGGCGGATTTCCCGGCGCACGCCTTTTCCGGGCTGGTGCCGACGCCGATGATTACGACGATCCATGGCTTATCGTCGGATCGCATCCTGCCCATGTACGAACCCTACCAGCACCGCGTCCACTACGTTGCGATCAGCGAGGCCGATCGCCACCCTGCGTTGCGCTACGCCGCGACGATCCATCACGGCATTTCGATCAGGAACTTCCCTTTCGATCACATTGGCAGCCACAATCTGTTGTTCTTCGGCCGCATCCACCCGGACAAGGGCGCCGCCGAAGCGATCGAGGCGGCGCGTGCAACGAACCGCCGGCTGGTGATGGCCGGCATCGTCCAGGACAGCGGCTATTACGAACGCGCGATCGCCCCGGCGATCGATGGCGATCGGGTGATGTACCGCGGATCGGTCGGCGGGGTGGAGCGGAGGCGCACGCTGGGCGCGGCCGCCGCGCTCCTCCACCTCATCAACTTCGATGAGCCGTTCGGGCTGTCGGTGGTCGAGGCGCTCGCCTGCGGCACGCCGGTCATCGCGATCAATCGCGGATCGATGCCCGAACTGATCGACCACGGCGTCACCGGCTTTCTGGTAGACGATGTCGCCGGTGCGATCGAGGCGATCGGGTGGCTCGGCGATATCGACCGCGCCGCCTGCCGCCGCGCCGCGGAGGAGCGCTTCTCCGTTGAACGGATGGCGGATCGCTATCTCCATCTGTATCGCAGCATCCTGGGCTAAGCCGCAGGAACGATGCGATGACCGACGACGACACCCGGCGCGATGACAGCAAGCTCACCCGCTCCAAACGGGAGTGGGCGGACAAGAAGCGGTTCCTGACCGGCCGTATCGCGCGGCCCGACGCCGAAAGGCTGCCGCCAGGGCAGCATGTCGTCACCAACTGGCCGGTCCTCGATCTGGGCAACCGGCCCGAAGTGCCGCGGGAAACGTGGACGCTGACGATCGACGGCCTGGTCGCCAACCCGGTCACGCTCGACTGGGCGGGGCTGATGGCGCTGCCGCAGACCCGCAGCATCAGCGACATCCACTGCGTGACGAGCTGGTCGCGCTACGACAATGCGTGGGACGGCGTGGCGACGCGCGATCTGCTCGATCTCGTCCGGCCGCTGCCGGAGGCGACCGCGGTGACCCTGCACGGCGCCGATCGCTACGACACCAACCTGCGGATCGAGGATTTCGCCGCGGCAGACGCACTGGTGGCCCACCAATGGTCGGGCAAACCGCTGACGCGCGATCATGGCGGGCCCGCCCGGCTGATCGTGCCGCACCTGTATCTCTGGAAGAGCGCCAAGTGGCTCAACCGCATCGAGTTCCGCGCCATTGAGGAGCCCGGCTTCTGGGAGGTCAACGGCTACCACATGCGCGGCGATCCCTGGACCGAGCAGAGATACGAAGACTGATGCCGGCAATCCTGCCCGATACAATTGGCGACACTTATCACCGCGGGCCGACATACCGCCGCGACAGGGCAGGCCCAGATTGTCTTCAACGCCGCTGAACGGCGCGCTTGAGGAGATACACCCGTGAAGAAGTTCATCATCGCCGCGCTCGCCGCCAGCGTCCTTGCCGCCCCGGTTCTCGCCGCCCCCGGCGACCGCTACGACAATCGCGGTGGACGGTACGAGCAGAACGACCGCAACGATCGTGGCCGCTCCGATCGCAACGATCGGGTCGAGCGCCGCGACGACCGCCGGAACGTCGTGCGCAACGATCGCCGCGCTGGCCCCGGCCAGTATCGCAGCTGGACCCGCGGCCAGCGTTTCGACAGCCGCTATGCCCGCAACTACCGGGTGATCTCGTCGCCCCGCGCCTATCGGCTGCGCGATGCGCCGCGCGGCTATCGCTGGGTCCAGTCGGGGAACGATGCGGTGCTGATCGGCCTGACCAGCGGCATCATCGCCTCCGTGCTCGCCAACGCCATCCGCTAGAACCGAGTTGCAGCCCCGGCGGGAGACTGATCCTGCCGGGGCTTCGCCTTGCCCCCAGCAGCGCCTAAGAAGGTGGCCATGGCCGACGAACCCCACATCCTGCTGGTCGACGACGAACGCGATATCCGCGATCCGCTGGCGAGCTATCTCGCCAAGAACGGGATGCGGGTGACGAAGGCCGAAAATGCCGGGGCCGCGCGCGGGATCCTGGCCGTGCACGGCATCGATCTTGTCCTCCTCGACATCATGATGCCGGGCGAGGACGGCATCTCGCTCGCCGGGTTCATCCGCGCCACCACCGCGATCCCGATCATCCTCCTCACCGCCAAGGCCGAGGAGATGGACCGGATCATCGGGCTGGAAATCGGTGCGGACGATTACGTCACCAAGCCCTTTTCGCCGCGCGAACTGCTCGCCCGGATCAAGGCGGTGCTGCGCCGGACGACCGGGGGCGGCGCCGCTCCGGTGCATGCGCCCGATGCCGCCGGATACGCCTTTGCCGGATGGGTGCTGAAGGTGGGCGAGCGGGAACTGATCGACGGATCCGGTGTCGCGGTGCCGCTCTCCACGGGAGAGTTCAACCTGCTGAGCGCGTTCGTCACCCACCCCCGCCGCGTGCTCACCCGCGACCAGTTGCTCGATCTCAGCCAGGGGCGCGAGCTTGCCGCGTTCGAGCGCAGCATCGACAACCATGTCAGCCGCCTGCGTCGCAAGGTTGAGGCGGATGCGGCCGATCCGAAGCTGATCAAGACGGTGTGGGGCGGCGGCTACATGCTTGCCGCCGACGTGCACCGGATATGAGGCGGTTCGTGCCGGGCAGTCTTCGCCCTCGCAGCCTGGCGGCGCAGATCGCCTGGCTACTGGGCATCGCGCTGCTCGTCGCGCAACTCGTCAACCTCGCACTGATTCTCAACGAGCGACAGAAGCTCAGCCTGGCCCAGAATGAGGGGCCGGCCATCACCCGCTTTGCCGACGTGGCCGGCGATCTGGCCGCCGCCCGCGCCGAATTCCACGCCGCCGTGCTGCAGGATAATTCGCATCGCGGCGCACGCTTCGCCCTTGCTGCCGCCAGCCGGGTGGCCGACGGCGAGCGGCTGCGCACCACGGAGGATCGGCTCGCCCGCGCGCTCGCCCTGAACGGCATCGTCGCCACCGACGTTCGTGCCGGGCACGGCACGCCGCCACCTCGGGATGCCGGCCGGCGGCAGCGCAGGGACGCGCAGATCCTCCGGTTGGCGATGCGCCGGCCGGGCGGCGACTGGCTGGTCGGGCAGATGATGACGCCCCGGCGCGATCCGTGGTTCGCCGCGCGGCTCGCCGCGGCAACGTTGCTGCTCTACCTGATCGTGCTTGGCCCGACGCTGTGGCTCGCCACCCGCATCGCGCGGCCGTTGCGCAATCTCACCCGCGCCGCGGAGCGATTCCGCGGGCGCACCGATCCCGCCCCGGTTGCCGCCGAAGGCCCGGCCGATCTGCGCGTCGCGATCGAGGCGTTCAACGCCATGAACGCCCGTGTCGTCAGCCTGATCGACGAGAAGGATCGCATGCTGGGGGCCATCGGCCACGATCTGCGCACCCCGCTCGCCTCGCTTCGCATCCGCGTCGAGAGCATGGACCCGGAGGACGAACGCGCCGCCGCCGTCGCCAAGATCGAGGAGATGACGGCGATGCTGGAGGACATCCTCGTCCTCGCCCGGTCAGGCCGCGCGCGGGAGGAGGCGCGGGCGATGGATGTTGCCGCGCTGGCGGAGGCGATCGTCGAGGAATATGCCGATCGCGGCCAGCCGGTACGCTTCGCGCCCTCGCCCCGCGCCGTCCTCGGGGTCCAGCCGACCTTGCTGCGGCGGGGCTTGCGCAACCTGATCGACAATGCCGTGCTCTACGGCGGCAGCGCGGAGGTGGCGGTGATCGCGCGGGGTGACAGGATCGATCTGCAAGTGACGGATAATGGGCCGGGGATTGCCGAGGACGAGCTGGAGCGCGTGCTTCAGCCCTTTTACCGGATCGAGGGATCGCGCAACCGTGCAACCGGCGGCAGCGGGCTGGGCCTGGCCATCGCCCGCAGCGTTGCCGAGAGCCATGGCGGCACGCTCCGTCTGGAACCCGCTCATCCGACCGGCCTGATCGCCACGCTCGCCTTGACCCGTCCGGCAGGCGACGGCAGCGATACGACGCTGCACGCCGGGCTCTCGACCGGGATATGAACGAAGGCGCATGGCGCAGGCGGCTGTGGTGCGCCGCGGGGGTGGCGGCGTTTGCGGTGGGCACGGTGGGAATCTTCCTGCCGCTGCTGCCGACCGTGGTGTTCTACATCATGGCCGCCTTCTGCTTCGGTAAGAGCAATCCGGCGTGGGAGGCGCGGCTGCTTGCTGATCCCCGCTTCGGCCCGCACATCCTCGCCTGGCGGGAACGTGGGGCGATCGCACGCGCCGGCAAGATCGCGGGGGTGTTGGCGCTTACCGGCAGCGGCATCATCGGACTTGTCTTTCTGCCCGGATCGTGGCGCTACCTTCCCGCGGCGATCGCCGTGCTGGCCAGCGGCTGGATCCTCTCCCGGCCGGATGCCTGAACCGATGACTTCCCCCGAAATCTACGATGCGATCATCCTGGGCGCGGGCGGCGCCGGGCTGATGTGTGCCGGCGTGGCCGGTCAGCGCGGGCGTCGCGTGCTGGTGATCGATCATGCGGATGAGCCCGGCAAGAAGATCGTCATTTCCGGCGGCGGCCGGTGCAACTTCACGAATGTCGGCACCGCGCCCGATCGTTATATCTCCGCCAACCCCCACTTCGCCAAATCGGCACTCGGCCGATACGAAGCGCGCGATTTCGTGGCGCTGGTGGAAAAGCATGGCATCGCCTGGCACGAAAAGACGCTCGGCCAGCTCTTCTGTGACGGATCGGCGCGGCAGATCGTGACGATGCTGCTCGACGAATGCGATGCTGGCGGCGGCGTGACGATCCGGCTGGGCCACACGATCCACGACGTGCGCCACGCCGATGGCGCGTTCACCGTCGATCATGGGGCACGCACCGCGACCGCGCCGGCGCTGGTTATCGCGACCGGCGGGCCATCGATCCCCAAGCTGGGTGCGACCGGCTTTGCCTACGATCTTGCCCGCCGGTTCGGGCTGAAGGTCGTGGAGCCGCGCCCCGCCCTCGTCCCGCTCACGCTGCCCGGGGCGGAGTCGCTGTTCCGCGCGCTTTCCGGCGTCTCGGCCCCGGTCGTGGCACGCTGCGGGAAGGCAGCGTTCGCGGAGGCGGCCTTGTTCACCCATCGCGGGCTTTCCGGCCCGGCGATCCTTCAGGTCTCGTCCTACTGGCGTCGCGGCGACGACGTCGCGATCGATTTCCTGCCCGATCGGCGGCCGGGCTGGCTGGTCGCGGCGAAGCGCACCAGGCCCCGCGCGGCGCTGCGAACGACGCTCGGCGCGGCCCTGCCCGATCGGCTTGCCGGCGCGCTGGCCGATCGGCTGGGCATCGAGGGCGAGATCGGCGCGCGCAGCGATGCCGCCCTGACGGAGATCGAGCGCAAGATCGCCGACTGGCGCTTCCTGCCGGACGGGAGCGAGGGCTTCGCCAAGGCCGAGGTCACGGTCGGCGGGATCGATACTGCGGGGCTATCATCCCAGACGATGGCCGCGCGCAAGATGCCCGGCCTGTACGCCATCGGCGAAGCGGTCGACGTCACGGGCTGGCTGGGTGGATACAATTTCCAGTGGGCCTGGGCGAGCGGCTGGGCGGCGGCGCAGGCGCTCTGATCCGCAAACCAGCCCGAAACCTCCGGTTCATGCGATATCCGGCAGGGCAAAGCCGCCGCTGCTGGAACAGGATGGGCCCCTGAGGCGCTGTGCAGCGCCGGGCAGGTGCCGGTATCGGAGACCATCGAGCGTTGCCAACCCTATCGTTCCCAACTCTGCGGCAGGCCGGGCCCTACTTCGTCGCCCTGATGTTGATGCTGGCGCTCGTTCTGAGCATCGTCGGCCAATGGCGCGGCATCGATGCTTCGTCGCGGGCAGCCCGCGCGCTGCATCGGGTGACGTCGCCCGTACGGCCAGCGGCGGTGCCGCCCGCGGTCGAGCCGCTCGTCCTGAGCGAGACACCGCCGGATCGGGCGCGGGCGATCAACGCCGCAATCCCCTTCGTCTCCGGCAAGATCGCCCCGGCACGACCGTTCACCTTCGCCGGCGCCCCCGCGGACCGCGAACGCGCGCTCACCTGCCTGGCCAGCGCCGCATGGTACGAGGCGGGCGACGACGCGATCGGCCAGCGGGCGGTGGTGCAGGTGGTGCTTAACCGGCTCCGCCACCCGGCTTACCCCAAGACGATATGCGGCGTCGTCTTTCAGGGATCCGAACGGCAGACAGGGTGCCAGTTCACCTTCACCTGCGACGGCGCACTGGCCCGCGCGCCCACGCCATCGGGCTGGGCAAGGGCGCGCGCCGTTGCCGAAAAGGCGCTGGCCGGCACGGTCGAGAAGGTCGTCGGCACCGCAACGCACTACCATACCGACTGGGTGGTGCCGTACTGGAGCGCATCTCTCGACAAGATCGCCGCGGTGCATACGCACCTGTTTTTCCGGTGGAAGGGCTGGTGGGGCCAGCCCGGCGCGTTTTCGGGCCGTTATGCCGGTGACGAAGTGCTCGATCCGCGGTTGTTTTCGCTCGCGGGCCCGGCCGCTGCTGCGCCGGGTGCGCTCAGCGCCGTGGTCGAGGCGATGGCGGCGCAGGCGATCGCCGCGGAGGGGGTGACGCTGCCGAAGAATCGCCCCGCGCTGGAGGTAGAGGGAATTTCCGCAAGCGAGTTGAAGGGCAACATCGTCCGCCTCGCCAATGCCGACGGCACGGATTTCGGGCTGGAGCTTGATGCCGGCGCGTTTCCGGGCAGCTACGCCATCGTCGCTTATTCGCTGTGCAAGACGAAGTCGGCCTGCATCGTTGCCGGATGGATCAAGCCGGAGCAGATACCCGCCGCCCTTCCCGTGCCGGTGCCGGCGCTGCGCACCGTATCCTTCCTGTACCGCAAGAACAGCCAGCTCGGCCGGGATCAGGCGTTCTGGAACTGCCGCCAGCTGCCCCGCGACAACCCCGCTCAGTGCCTGCCGGGCACCGGGCCGGCAGGAGCCGGCGGCTGAAGGGCCGACGCGGCTTCCTCTCGGCGGCGGCGCGACGATGGGCGCCGGTTCGTGGCGCAGGCAGTGGCGAAAGCGGGGCGGGCACCCCAGATCCCGGGCTGACCACCCCGATCGAACGGCTCTCCCGATGATTCCCGAACTGGGCACGATCCCGCCCCTCTATCTCGGCCTGGCTATCCTGTTCGTGGTCTCGCTGTTGCTGGGGCGGGTGCCGGTGCTCGGCACCGCGATCCGGCTGGCGGTGTGGGTGGGCCTGGCGATCGTCCTGGTGAACGTCGCCGGGCAGCGCCAGCGGCTGGATCCGTATATCGGCCGCTTCCTCGACCGGCTGAACATGGACAGCCAGCAGGTCGTGGGGGACGAGGTGCGGATCAAGATGTCGCCCGACGGCCATTTCTGGGCGCGCGCGAAGATCGGCGGGCTGGATCGCCGCATGCTGGTCGACAGCGGCGCCACCGTGACCGCGCTTTCCAGCGCCACAGCGGAACAGGCCGGGCTGAAGGTACGGGACGAGGTCTTCCCCGTCCTCATCCGCACGGCCAACGGCACGATCACGGCCAGAACGTCCACCGTGCCCGAATTGTGGCTGGGCGACATCGTGGCGCGCGATCTGGCGGTGATCGTCTCGCCCGCCTTCGGCGAGGTCGACGTGCTCGGGATGAACTTCCTCTCGAAGCTCAAGTCCTGGCGGGTCGAGGGGTCGACGCTGATCCTGGTTCCCAACCATCCGCAGAAGCCGCGCGACAGCGAAGCCCCACGACGCCCCCGCCCAGCGGGTGCCTGATCCAGCGCCTGAGCCTGAGCCTGAGCCTGGCCCGGCGCTCAGTCCGTCGCCCCGGGGGCGGCGTTGGTGACGATCTTCACCCGCTCGCCCGGTCGCAGGGGCGTCTCGGCACGGCGATCGTTGAGCATCAGCAACTCGGCGCGGGGATGATCCCCGGCCATCGCAGCCGTCAGCGTTTCGAGCGTGTCGCCGGATCGCACCTGCACCACCCGGATCACGCGCGGCCGCAAGCGTGCGGCCTCCGCCTCCGACAGGAGATGGAAGGAGCGGAACAAGGCGGCGACGGCGGCGGCGTTGCCGTCGCCCGGCGGCGCTATCATGACGAAGTGGAACGCCCGGCCGCCGCCGCCATCGAAGGCGGCGATCGATAACGGCACCGCGCCGCTCTGCGTCGTCACGTCGGCCGACAGGATGAGCGCGCGGACGCCGTTGATCACGATGCGCTGCGGCGGGGCAATTGCGGCGGGTGTATCGCCCAAAACCTGCCTGGCCAGGGCCTCGGCATAGCCGTCCAGATCGCTGCCCGCGGGCAAGGCGCCACCGCCGAACTCGCCGCGCAGGCCGCCGGGGCCGCTCAGCCGGATCGCTTGCGGGCTGTTGGTCAGGGTAAAGCCCGCGGGCGCCTCGAATCCGATCCGCATGATCGGGTGGGCAAAGCGGCGGCCACTGACGAAACCCTGCGCGGGGTCGTCGCCGTAAAGCAGCCCGTCGACCTCGGCCAGGTAGGCGGGTGCGTTCTCCGGCAGGGCACCGTCGGCGATGCCGGTGGCATCGGCGGCATCCCGCGCGCGCTGGATGCGGTGGGCGGTGAGCGGGTGGCTTCGCGCCCATTCGGGGATGCTGCGCGCCACGTCCCGACCGCCGCTCCCGACCATGAAGGCTTCCTGGCGGGCGAGTGCACCGAGCATCCCGGCGGCGGCATGCGGATCGTAGCCAGCCTCCACCAGATAGCCGATGCCGAGATCATCGGCCTGATATTCCTGATTGCGCGAATAGCGCAGCGTGAAAAACTGGGCCGCCTCCCCTGCCAGCCGGGTGAGCGTCTGCGATCCCGTCAGCCCGACGGCGATCACGCCAAGGGTGCGCCACAGCGAACGACGCTGCTGGCGTTGGCTGTGCGCGGCGACGATATGGCCGACCTCGTGGCCGAGCACCGAGGCGAGCTGCGCCTCGCTGGTGACGATCGCCATCAGGCCGCGCGTCACATATATGTAGCAGCCGGGCACCGCGAAGGCGTTGACGACGTCGCTGTTGACCAGGGTGAAGGTGCACTGCCCCTCCAGCCCCGCCGCAGCCGCGATATTGCCGCCGAGCCGCGAGACATACTGCGCCTCCTCGCCGGGATAGGCGCCGCCGAACTCGGCGAGCAGTTGCGGGTGCTGCTCCGCACCGATCCCCCGATCGGCCTCGGAGACGTGTGGGGCCTCCTGCTCCGGGGCGGCGCCGCCACAGCCGGCGAGCAACAGCGCAGCGGCGATCGGGAGCGTGCGGCAGGATCCTGGCAACGGCATCGGCCTAGAGGTAGCCGAGCAGGAACAGCAGGGCGACGGTAAGCAGCCCCGAGAGGAGCAGGGAACCGGCGCAGCCGAGGCGGTTGGAGAAGAACAGGAACATCGTGGCGGCAACGCCCGAATCCGCCGCAATATCCTTGCGGCTGCCAGCCGGTTCAGTTCGCGTGGATGCCGGCAAGTTCGGCGGCGACGCGCTGCACCGCGATCCAGCGTTGGCGCTCCGCCTCGGCATCGGCCACGGCACGGTGGCGGACGGGCCCGCCGCGAAAACGAAACTCGGCGATGGCGACGGCGTTGGCGACGGCGGCGTTCATCTCCTCGGCCGCGATCAGCGGCTCCAGCAGCCCGGCGACGGCCTCACGCTGCGCCACCTCGCTATCCTGCAGACGCAGGGCATGGCGCGGCAGCCCGGCGGCGCGGAGCAGCGCGCTGAGCCACTTGCCATCCCACGATGGCGCGCTGGCATAAAGCTCGTGACCGGCCAGCACATCGATCATCCGGGCGGCCACCACCCGATGATCCGCGCCTTCCCGCTCGATCGTGCCGCGGGCGATGCCGTGGATCGCCTCTGCGTCCGCGTTCCAATCGGTCCAGCCCGGCGCGGGGCGGATCAGATGCCCCTCCGTGCGGCCATCGGCAAAGGCCCAGCCCACCTCGATCGGATAACTGTTCCGGCCGAGGGACGACGCCTCGAAGTCGATGAAGACCTGCATGACGGTCGAACGAACGACCTGCCGTCGGGAGCCGCGTCCCGCTTCCGGGTTTTTAGCCGAGCTGGCCGTGACAGTGCTTGTACTTGCGCCCGGATCCGCACGGGCACGGCGCGTTGCGGCTGACCTTCTCGTCCAGCAGGTCGGGATCGCCGAGCGACACCGGCACGTTCGGCAGCGCCATCTGCAACGGCGCGATCCGCGTGGTCACGAGGCCGAGCGATGCCGCATCCCAGTCAGCCGTATCATCCTCGCCGGTCAACGGATCATAATGGCTGGTGACGAAATCCGGCATCTCCGGCAGGTCCTGCGGCAGATCGCGGAACTGAACGTGGCTGATGATCCGCGTCACATCCTCCCGGATCGCCCCGAGCATCCGCTCGAACAGCGCGAACGCCTCCTGCTTATATTCGTTGATCGGGGTCTTCTGCGCATAGGCGCGCAGATGGATGACCTGGCGCAGCGCATCCAGCGTCGCCAGATGCTCCTTCCAGTGATGGTCGAGGCTCTGGAGCAGCACGCTCTTTTCCAGCCGCAGCCATTCCTCCGCCGGCACCTGCTCCGCCCGCTCGGCGGCGACGCGTTCCGCCTCGGCGGTGACGCGCTCGGTCAGGATCTCGGGATCGATGCCGTCCTGCGCCACCCACTCCTCGATCGGCAGGTCGATGCCGAGCAGTTCCTGGGTGCGGGCCTTCAGCGCCTCGACATCCCATTGCTCGGGATAGCTGTTGGGCGGGCAGGCCGCGCCGACGATGCCGTTTACCGTCTCCAGCCGCATGTCGATGACGACATCGTTCACCGTGGCCGCATCCATGATGTCGGCACGCTGTTCGTACACCACCTTGCGCTGATCGTTCATCACGTCGTCATACTCGACGACCTGCTTGCGGATGTCGTAGTTGCGCGCCTCGACCTTGCCTTGTGCGGTCTGGATCGCCTTCGAAATCCAGGGGCTGACGATCGCCTCGCCATCCTCCAGATTCTTGTTCATCATCTTGGCGAACATCGTCTGCGGGCCGAAGATGCGCAGCAGATCGTCGTCCAGGCTGAGGTAGAATCGGCTGAGGCCGGGATCGCCCTGCCGGCCCGATCGACCGCGCAGCTGGTTGTCGATGCGGCGGCTTTCATGCCGCTCGGTGCCGAGCACGAAGAGGCCGCCGGCGGCCAGCACCGCCGCCTTCTCGGCTTCGATCTCCTGCTTTATGCGCGCCTCGGCGGCCTCCCGCTCCGGCCCCTCGGGCAGATCGGCAAGTTCGTCGAGCACGCGATATTCGAAGTTGCCGCCGAGCTGGATGTCGGTTCCGCGGCCGGCCATGTTGGTTGCGATCGTGACCGCGCCAAGCCGCCCGGCCTGCGCCACGATCCGCGCCTCCTGCTCATGGAAGCGGGCGTTGAGCACGGCGTGCGGCACATCCTCCGCCTGCAGGAACTCGGACAGCATCTCGGATTTCTCGATAGATACGGTGCCGACCAGCACCGGCTGGCCCTGCTCCGCCTTTTCGCGGATCGTCTTGGCGATGGCGCCAAACTTGTCCGTCATGTTCTTGTAGAATTCGTCTTCTTCGTCGATCCGCTTGACCGGCACGTTGGTCGGGATCGTGACGACGTTCATCTTGTAGATCTGGTAGAATTCGGCCGCCTCGGTCGCGGCGGTGCCGGTCATCCCCGAAAGCTTGGGGTACATGCGGAAATAGTTCTGGAAGGTGATCGAGGCGAGCGTCTGGTTCTCCGGCTCGATCGTCACGCCTTCCTTGGCCTCGACGGCCTGGTGCAGCCCGTCGGACCAGCGGCGGCCGTCCATCATCCGGCCGGTAAACTCGTCGATGATGACGACCTTGTCGTCCTTGACGATGTAATCGGTGTCCCGCTTGAAGATGGCGTTGGCGCGCAGCGACTGGTTGAGGTGGTGCACCACCTGCGTATTTTCGAAATCGTAGAGGTTCGCGCCCTCGAGCAGCCCGTTCGCCTCGAGCATCCGCTCCACCGCCTCGGTGCCGTCCTCCGTCAGGACGACGGACCGCTGCTTCTCGTCGACCTCGTAGTTTTCGGGAGGGATCTGCTTCACCACCGCGTCGACCTGCTTGTACAGCTCGGACTTGTCGTCGGTCGGGCCGGAGATGATCAGCGGGGTCCGCGCCTCGTCGATCAGGATCGAATCGACCTCGTCGACGATGGCGTGGGCGAACGGCCGCTGCACCATCTGCGACCGATCATATTTCATGTTGTCGCGCAGGTAATCGAACCCGAACTCGTTGTTCGTGCCGTAGGTGATGTCCGCGGCATAGGCGTCGCGGCGTTCGTGATCCATCAGGTTGGGCACGATCACGCCGACGGTGAGGCCCAGCCAGGTATAGACCTGGCCCATCCATTCGGCATCGCGCCGGGCCAGATAGTCGTTGACGGTGACGACGTGGACGCCCTCACCCGACAGGCCGCTGAGATAGGTGGCGAGCGTCGCCACCAGCGTCTTGCCCTCGCCGGTGCGCATTTCGGCGATCTCGCCGCGCTGCAAAACGATCCCGCCGATCATCTGCACGTCGAAATGGCGCATGCCGAGCACGCGGACGGATGCCTCGCGGACGGTGGCGAACGCCTCCGCCATCACGTCGTCCAGCGTCTCGCCCGCGGCCAGCCGCTCGCGGAACTTCACCGTCTGGTGCTGCAACTCCTCGTCGGACAGCGCCTGCATGGCGGGCTCGAAGGCGTTGATGCGATCGACGATCGGACGGAGCGACTTGACGTACCTGTCGTTCGACGATCCGAAAATGGCCTTGGCGATGCCGCCGAGCATGGGCGTTCCTTGGGGTTGGATGCAGGTACGCGAAGGGTGGTTGCCCACCTCTCCGCACAATGGCTGGCGAGATAGGTGGCGCAGACGGGTCCGTCAATTCGGGTGCACCACGCTTGGCCGCGCCAACGAGACGCTGGCCAGCGCGCACCAACCGGTACACAGTCGGCGATCATGGGGTGAGTTGGCGGAGTTGCGCATGTTCAGATTTACGGTCGTCCTGTGTGCCGCGGCCCTCATCGCCGCCCCGGCGCTGGCCGCCACCCCGCGCGAGACGCTCGCCCAGGCCGCCTTCGCGGTGCGCGACAAGCCGACTGCGCTCGCCCGGATCGGCCAGGCCGAGGCGGCGGTTAACGGCGTACTCGCCCGCACACCGCGGGATCGTGAGGCCAATCTGCTGGCGGCGATGGCGATCGGCTACCGCGCGAAACTCAACAAGAGCCGCAGCGAGGCGGTGGAGGCCGGCAGGCGCTTCGCCGCGCTGGCCGCCGCCGATCCGCGCGATGCGGAGGCGCAGGCGGCGCTCGGCGCGTGGCACCTGGACGCGGTGACCGCGCTCGGCGGCATGATGGCGGGTGTCGCGCTCGGCGCGAAGAAGGCGACCGGGCTGGCGGCGATGGACCGTGCCGTCGCGCTCGGCGGCAACCGGGCGATGTTCGCCGGGCTCTCCGCGCTGATGCGGCTTGCGCTCGATCCGGCCGACGCGAAGGCGCCGGCGCTGGCGGAGGCCGCTTCCAGGGGGGCGACCCCAACCCCGCTCGATCAGATCATGCAGCGCGCCGCCGCGGCGGTGCTGGTTCCGCTGCGGGCGCGCGATACGAAGCAGGCCGCGGCGCTGGCGCGGCAATTGTTGCCGTTCGGCCGGATTGTCGGCTGACCCAGGCGCCATGCCGGCCCGCCCCGGCAAGCGGGGCCTTGCCCGTTTCCGCGCCGCCCGGCATGGCAGGCGGCATGACCGTCTCTCCGCTCGCCCGCCCGTTCCCCGATCTGCCGCCCGTCGCCGGGGTCCGCATCGCCGTTGCCCGTGCGCGTTATAAGACCTGGGACCGCGCGGACCTGACCTACGTGGCGCTGGACGAGGGCACCGTCGTCGCCGGCGTGACCACCAGCAGCAAATGCCCCTCCCCGGAGGTCGAGTGGTGCCGCGCGGCGCTGACGCTGGGCCGCGCGCGCGCGCTGGTCGTCAATGCCGGCAACTCGAACGCCTTCACCGGCAATCGCGGCCGCGCCGCTGTCGAGGCGATCGCCGCACGTGTGGCGGGGGCAACGGGGTGCAAGCCTTCCGACGTCTTCGTCGCTTCCACCGGCGTGATCGGCGTGCCGCTGCCGATCGACAAGGCCGAGGCCGGGATAGACGCCGCGCTTGCCGCCCCGGAGGCAAGCTGGGAAGAGGCCGCCAACGCCATCTCGACCACGGACACCTTCGCCAAGGGCGCCGTCGTCCGCGCCGTCGTCGACGGGCGGATCGTCACGCTGGCCGGAATCGTCAAGGGTTCGGGGATGATCGCGCCGGACATGGCGACGATGCTGGGCTTCATCTTCACGGATGCCGCTGTCGATCCCGGCTTGCTGCAGAAGATGCTCGGCACCGCCAACGCGCAGAGCTTCTCGTGCATTACCGTCGATGGCGATACGTCCACGTCGGATACCGTGCTCGCCTTCGCGACCGGCGCGGCGGGCAATGCACCGCTCGCCGACATGGATTCGCCCGGCGCGGATGCCTTCAACGCGGCGCTGATCGACATCTGCACGCAGCTTTCCCACCTCGTCGTCCGCGACGGCGAGGGGGCGACCAAGTTCGTCACCGTCGATGTCGAGGGCGCGCAGTCCGACGCGAGCGCGCGGGTGATCGCGCTGTCGATCGCCAACTCGCCGCTGGTGAAGACCGCGATCGCGGGGGAGGATGCGAACTGGGGCCGCGTCGTCATGGCCGTCGGCAAGGCGGGCGAACCGGCCGAGCGCGACAGTCTGGCGATCCGCTTCGGCGCGACGCAGGTGGCCAGCGGCGGTCTGGCGGTGGAGGGCTATGACGAGGCCCCCGTCGCCGCGCACCTGAAGGGCAGCGAGATCGAGATCGGCGTCGATCTGGGCTTGGGCGAAGGCCGCGCGACCGTGTGGACCTGCGATCTGACGCACGGCTACATCTCGATCAACGCCGACTATCGAAGCTGAGGAACGCCATGCACGCTCTCTACCGCCCGGTCGCGATGATGATGGAGCAGGTCGCGGCGGAGATCATGCTGCCCCGGTTCCGCCGGCTGAGCGCCAGCGAGATTGCGGAAAAGACGCCGGGCGACTTCGTGACGATCGTCGACCGCGAGTCGGAGGATTTCCTGTCGGCAGCGCTCGCCCGGTTGTTGCCGGAGGCACGCGTGGTTGGCGAGGAGGCGGCGGCGGCCGATCCGACGATCCTCGACGGGCTGCACGAGGGCGTGGCCTGGGTGATCGATCCGCTCGACGGGACGATGAACTTCGCCGAGGGCAAGCACCCGTTCGCGATCATGATCGCGCTGATCGCGGATGGGGAGACGCAGGCCGGCTGGATCCTCGATCCGATCGACGGACGGATCTGCCACGCGGCAATCGGCGGGGGCGCCTTCGTCGATGGCGAGCGGGTCCACACCGAACCGACCGCCGGCCCACGCCCGATCGGCGCCATCGCCACCTACTTCCTGCCACCCGAGCGGCAGGCCGAAATCGAGCGCCGCTGCGAAGGGCGTATCGATCTGGTCGCGATTCCGCGCTGCGCGGGGGAGCAATATCCCCGCCTCGTCCTCGGCCAGAACGATCTTACCCTGTTCGAACGGAGCTGGCCCTGGGATCACCTGCCGGGCGCGTTGTTTCTAGAGGAAGCCGGCGGCAGGATCGCCCGGCCGGATGGGACGCCGTACCGCGTCGCTATGCCCGGCAAGGGCCTGCTCGCCACCGCATCGCCCCGATTGTGGGACGACGCGGCAGAGATATTGTTCGGCTGACACACCCGTTCAGGGGAGCGCCCCTGAACGGAGCCGCTTAGAGTGCGCTCTCGATCCAGCCCTTGAGCTGGCTCTTGGGTGCCGCGCCGACCTTGGTGGCGGCGGGTGCGCCATCCTTGAACAGGATCATCGTCGGGATGCCGCGCACGCCATACTGCGCCGGCGCATCGGGATTCTCGTCGATGTTGATCTTGGCGATCGTCACCTTCTCGCCGAACTCCTCGGACAGTTCCTCCAGAGCGGGGCCGATCATCTTGCACGGGCCGCACCACTCGGCCCAGAAATCGACGACGACCGGGCCGGTTGCCTGAAGCACATCGGCCTGGAAGCTGCTGTCGGTGATCTTCTTCGTCGCCATCGCGAAATCTCCTTCGTGTCGTAACCGGATGTAGGCAGCGGATTTGGGCGGCTCAACCGCCGGGGGCAAGGATTTGCTCCGTTGCCGCCAAGCCGGGCTTGTAGCTGCGCAGAACATCCTCCGGCAGCGGCAGCAGCAGCGGACCGGCGGTGTAGAGCAATGCCGCCGCGACCGACCGGCCGGGAAACACCACCTCCAGCGCGGCGACATAGGCCGCCATCTGCCTGAGGTGATGCTCAGGCGCCGCCTCAGCGGATGTCGGCACCCGCCGGCCGGTCTTGAAATCCACCACCAGCACGCGGGTTTCCGTCACCAGCAGGCGATCCACCGTCCCGGCGATCACCTCCCCGCCGACCACCGCGGCGATCGGCGCCTCGGCCAGCCCATCGGGCCCGAACAGATCGGCATAAGCGGGATCGCCGATGATCGCGCAGGCGTCGCGAACGAGATCGTGGCGCGCCACCTCGTCCATGTCGGGGGCGGCGGTGGTCAGCCAGTGCGCGGCGGCGGCGGTGCGGCGCTCCGTCGGCAGAGCGGGAAGCCGTTCGAACAAAGCATGGAGCAGGGTGCCGCGCCGCGCCGCGTCGCGCAATGCGGGGGAAGGCGGCGGATCGGCGACGAGATCCGGCCCGATCGAGGATGGGGCAAGCGGGCGCGGCGGACGCGCCTCCTGCGGCGCAGGCGCGCGCAGCCAGGCCGGTTCGGGCGTGGGCGGCGGGGCGGTACGCTCCCTGGCGGCTTTCCGCGCCCGCGCCTCCCCGCCACGATGGTGCCGCGCGCCGGACCAGAGCGGATCTTCCTCCCACTCCGCGCCGAGCCCGGCCATCGCCGCGTCGATCTTGCTGTACCAGCTCTGCGCCGGGGCCTCGCCCTTCATCCGCGGGCCCAGCGCACCGCCGACCACCAGCCGCTCCTCGGCACGGGTGACGGCGACGTAGAGCAGCCGCCAATGCTCGGCCATGTCTCGCCGCTCCGCCTCGCGCAGCGTGTCGGCGAGGCTGCCGTGCAGCTCGTCCTTGCGCGGGCGGAACAGCGGCACAGTGGCATCGTCGTGCACCGGCCAGCTGAGCGACCGCTGCCGCCCCATCATCTCCGGATCGACGGTGGCATCGGCCAGGATGACAAGCGGAGCCTGCAACCCCTTTGCCCCGTGCACCGTCATCACCCGCACGGCATCCGCCGGAGCGGAAGGATCGCGGATGATCTCCACCTCGGCCCGGTCGAACCAGTCGAGGAAGCGTTGCAGCGACGGCGTCGCCTCGCCCTCGAACTGAAGCGCGGCGTTGAGCAATTCTTCGATCGGATCGCGCGCCTCCTCCCCCAGCCGGCCGAGCAGCTTGCGCCGCCCGTCGAGCGGGCCGGACAGGATCGCCTCGAGGAACTGATAGGGGGTGATGAAGTCGGCGCGGGCGAGGATGGCGGCCAGCCCCGCAGCGGTTTCCGCCCGGTCCTCTGCGGAGCGGACTGCGCCGAACAGCCGCCCCTTGCGGCCATGCGCGACCGCATAGAGATCGTCCTGGCTCCACCCGAACAAGGGCGAGACGAGCAGGTTGGCAAGGTTGAGATCGTCGTCCGGCTGGAGCGCGAAGCGCACCGCCGCAAGCAGATCGCGCACGGCCAGCGGGGCGGTCAGCCGCAGCCGGTCGACACCCGCCACCGCCACCCCCTCGGCATGCAGCCGCGCGACGATCAGCGAGGCGAGATCGCCACGCCGTCGCACCAGGATCAGCACATCCTCCGGGCGGAGCGGGCGGCCCTTGCTCTCCAGCCACAGCGGCTCGGCCAGCCACTCCCGCACCTGCCGGGCAAGCTGGGCGGCGAAGGCACGGGTGGCATCGTCGATCCACCCCTCCTCGCCCTGCTCCTCGCCATCGCCTTCGCGCAGC
Organism: Sphingomonas bacterium; assembly: GCF_028292925.1. Lineage (GTDB taxonomy): Bacteria > Pseudomonadota > Alphaproteobacteria > Sphingomonadales > Sphingomonadaceae > JAQGLK01. The sequence continues at coordinate 12,388 of NZ_JAQGLK010000048.1, read as the reverse complement.
CCGAGGTGCGGACGCCACAGCGTCACCGTGCCGGAAAGCCCGCTGCGGGCGGAAAGATGGGGTGGAGCGGCGGCCTCCAGCCCCAGATTTTCGTGGCCGAGTTCGTCCAGCAGCCGATCGACCAACGCCAGCACCGGCGGCGTCGACCGGAACGACCGATCGAGCGACAGCGACACCATCGGCCGCTCCGTGGCCTCCGCGCGCATCGCGAACGCCATACCCGCGGCCTGGAACGCGGCCGGGTCGGTCCCCTGGAAGCCGAAGATCGCCTGCTTGAAATCGCCGACGGTGAACATCGTGCGGTGCCGGCGGCCCCGCGCGCCGGCACCGGCGAAGAACTCGGCAGCAAGCGCGGCGACGATCGCCCATTGCCGGGCATTGGTATCCTGCGCCTCATCGACCAGGATGTGATCGGTGTGCTGATCGAGCTTGTAGCGGACCCACTCGCCCATCCCCGGTTCGATCAGCAAGGCGTGGGCGGCACGGATCAGATCCTCGAAATCCACGACGCCCGCGGCGCGCTTGGCGGCGACATAGGCGCGGGCATAGGCCTGCCCCGCGCGCAGGCCGGCGGCGACCAGGGTGGCCAGCGCCGCGCGCGATCGCAGCCCCGCCAGCCGGCTGCACAGATCGCCGAGCCGGGTGCACAGATCCGGATAATCGGCGCACAGGTTCAGCAGCTTCGCCGAATGCTTGCGCGCGTCTCCGGTCGCGGTCTGCGCGACGGAGACGAGGCCGCACACCAGCGCGGTGCGCTCCTCCGGCGATGCGGCCAGGAAAGCCGCGATCCGATCGGCATCGCGCAGACCCTGCTTGGTGCCCCAGGCCGCGTTGGCGGCGGCGATCGCGCGCAGCCCGGCCAGATCGAGCCGATCGTCCGCGCAGGCCGCCGCAATCACATCCTCGACATCGCCGAGCGGCAGATCGAGCGCGGTACGGACCTTCGCCTCGATCCCTGCGCCCAGGCTCTCCATCGCTTCGGCCGCGCGGGCGCATTGCAGCAGATATGCCTCGGCGCTGCCCTCCCCCAACCGGCGGCTGAGCTGGCGCACGTCGTCGATCAGGCGGAGGTCGCCGCCCCGCTCCGCCGCGTCGATCAGGTCGGCCAGCGTGGACCGGGCGAGGGATGCCTCGGCCCGGCCGTCCAGCGGGCGGAAGCCGGGGGTCAGCCCCGCCTCCACCGGGAAGCTCGCCAGCAGCGACTGGCAGAAAGCGTGGATGGTGACGATGCGCAGGCCGCCGCCCGGCGCGTCCAGCACCCGCGCGAAGAGCGTGCGGGCAAGCGCCACGCTCCCGTCGTCGGTCGGCTCGCCGAGCGCGAACAGCTCCTTGCGCAGCAGCTTGTCCTCGGCCTGCACCCAGTAAGCCAGCCGGGCGTGGATGCGATCCGCCATTTCGGCCGCGCCTGCCTTGGTGAAGGTGAGGCAGAGGATCGCCGACGGGTCCGCGCCGTGCAGCAGCAGGCGGAGCACCCGCGAACTCAGCACATGCGTCTTGCCGGTGCCGGCGGAGGCGGACAGCCAGATATGCTCCGCGGGATCGGACGCGCGAAGCTGCTCGTCCTTCAGCGGATCGAGGGGTTTCAGCCTAGCCATCGGTGCGCCCGTACCATTCGTCCAGCCGCATCAGCTGGTCGTAATCGCCATAGGGCGCGAATTCGGGGTGGAGCTTGGCGACGAACGGCTCCCCGCCGGTCAGCCACCGCGCCACCGCCTGATCGAGCTGGTCGTAGGCATAGGAGGTGAAATCCTCCTCCGCGATCCCTTCGCCCGCCCGGTTCAGCCCGACCGGCGTGGTGACGTGGCCGAGCTTGCCCTTCGGGTCGCGCGCCATGGACCAATATTCGAACGCCGCCGGCAATCCGGCAACGCCCGGAAACCCGCCCGCCTCCACGATCAGACCCAGCAGGCCAAGCTGGAGCGCATAGCCCGCGGCGACCTGCGCCTTGCTCGGCGGCTTGCCCGTCTTGTAGTCGATAATCCCGAGCCGGCCGTCCGCCAGCGCATCGATCCGGTCGACCTTGCCGTGAAGGGTGACCGCGCCGACCTTGGCCTCGCCCGAGACCTCTGCGGCGATCGGCCGGCGGCCATCGGCCAGGTTGGCAGCCACAGTGTCGGCGGTGAAGTCGATCGCCTCCAGCAGCCGCGGCGTCCATAGCGCGCGCAGCACCGGGTGCGCCGCGATCTGGCCCAGCATCCGCTCCGCACGGGGCCGCAGCTTCGCCGGATCGCAGCCATCCTGCTTCATCCATTCCTCGAACACGGCATGAACGGCGCTGCCGCGCCACGCCGGGCTCGGATCGGCATCGACCATGTCGAGCGACGGCAGCCTGAGCATCTGCGCGGCGTAGAAGGCGAACGGATCGGCCTTCAGGCGATCGAGGCTTGTCACCGCGATCCGGTCCGGCCGATGCTCGATCGGCGGCGACGGCGCGGGCCGGGCGGCGGGGCGAAGATCGGCAGGGCGATCCAGCGCGCGGGCGAGCCGCGGCAACAGCGGCGCGCGCGCCAGCCCGCCGGTCATCGCCTCCAGCCGCAACCAGAAGCGGGACGCGATCGCCGGTGCGCGCGCATCCCGCCGCGCCCGCGTCACCAGCACCTGCCCCGCACCCAGCGCACCGGCAAAGTCATGCGCGGCCAGCCCGATCCGCCGTTCCAGCCCCGGCAGCCCGAGGGAGCTGCGGATCGCGGGCGCCAGCCACGGATCGGGGGCCGGGGCGGCCGGCCAGGTCCCTTCGTTCAGCCCGGAAAGGATCATCAGGTCGGCATGTTGCAGCCGCGCCTCGATCAACCCCCAGATGAACAGGCGGGGATGCCCGCCCTGCGGCGGGCGGATGGAAACCGCGTCCATCAACTGCCGGAGCAGCAGTGCCAGGTCCTCGGGCGTGACCCGCGCCGGGCCGTGGACGGCCGCCGATTCCAGCCCGGCGATCAACTCGGCAGCGGCGCGGCCGTCCGGCCCGGACCACAGCATGTCGCCACACAGGGCGGTGGCGACTTCGCGCAGCGCGGCGATGCCCGGGGCAAGCTCGTCCCGCCGGTCGGGCGTGTCCAGCGGGGCGAGCAGCGCCGCCGGCTCGTGCCACCACGCGGCGGCCGGCGCACGGTCCCGCCGCTGGCGCTCGTCGCCTTCCCCCAGGAAACGGCTGAGCCCGGCCAGCCCGGTCGGCGGGCGGGGCCCGCGCAGCGCCCGATCGAGCCTGCGCGCGCCCGCCAGCCAGTCCAGCCGCGCGTCCCCGGCCCGGACCAGCGGATGCTTGAGGAGGGCAAGCAGAGGCACTGGCGCGAACGTCGCCGCCGCCGCCTCGGCCAGGCCGATCAGCAAGGTGCCGGGCGGCGTGGCGGAAAGCGGGCGGCCGGCGCTGTCGTCGGCGGCGATGCCCCAGCGGCCGAGATGGGCGACGACGCGGCGGGCCAGGGCGCGGTCGGGGGTGACCAGCGCCGCCGTCCGCCCCGGCGTCTCCACCACTTCGCGCAGCGCGACGGCGATCGCCTGTGCTTCCTCGGCCGGGTTGGCGAATTCGGCCGCGCGCACGCCCGACAGGCGCCGCGCCGGCGGGGGCAGATCGTGCCACTTGCCGGTGAAGGCAGCCGGCGCCATCGCGTTGGCGACGGCCCGCGTCCGCGCCGCCGGGGCGGTCCGCCCCCCGCCCCAGCGCCACCGCCGCACCTCGCCGCGGGCGACATCCATCTGATCCAGCTGCTGCTTCAGCTGGAATTGCGGGTGCGTCTCTATCGATCGCCTCGCCGGGGTGCCCTCCTCGTCGCGGGGATGCGGCCCGAGTTCGTCCCACTCCGCGGTCGGCATCTCGCAGTCGAGCCCCGGCAGGACGACCATGCCACGCTCCAGCCGGGAAACCGTGCGCAGCAATCGTGCCACCGCCGGCGCGGTCGTGGTGATGCCCGCCGCGACGACGAACCCCCTCGGCGGCGCATCCCGCCAGCCGCGTGCCGCGCGGTCGAGCAGCAGGTTGCGCCGCGCCGCCATGTCGATGCGGCCGAGGATGGCCAGTTCGCGCTCCCACCGCTCCGCCACGTCGCGGAACAGGCCGATCGATCGCTGCCAATGTTCGGAAAGTTCGGCAGGCACGACATCCGCCAGCCGGTGCGGCGGGATCTCTTCGACGTGCAGCTGGTCGATCGTGCGGGCGAGATCCGCCGCCAGCCGCGCCGCCTCCGCCGTGCCGACCGGTTCGCCGGCCGCCGTTCGGGCCGATGCAACCAGTCGGGTGAGCAGCATCAGCCGGACGAGCGGATCGACCGCCGGCAGGATCGGCGCATCGCCTTCCCCGGCGGGATCGAACAGGCTGCCCAGCCGCTCGTCCAGTTCCGGATCGCCGACCGGCACCAGCCGCGGCAGCAGCAGCCCGCCGTCGGCCCGGCGCACGAAGGCATCGGTGATCGCGCGGATGGCCCGCGCGTTCGGCAGCAGCACGAGCCCACGCGCCAGGCTCATCGGATCGCGGCCGAACTGGGCGATCAGCCCGGCAGCCAGCGCATCGGCGAAGGCGCGGTGCGGCGGGATCGTATAGACGGCAGGGCGAAAGCCCTCAGCCACCGGTGAGCAGCGCCTCGGTCTCGGCAATGGCGGATGGCACGCCGACCTCGGACCACAGCCCCTGATGGACGACGCCGAAGGCACGGCCGGCGGCGATCGCCCGATCCCACAGCAGGTTGGTGGAAAACGGCCCTTCCGGCACATCGGCGAACAGCCGGCGCGACACGATCTGCACGCTGGCATAGACGAACGGCGCCAGCTTGCCCTGGCGCGGGCGGCTGATCGTGCCGATCGCATCCATGTGAAAGTCGCCGGTGCCGCGGTGCGAATGGGCGCGCGCCAGCGGCACGAGCAGCAGCAGCGCATCCATCCTCGCATCGTCCCACCGCGAGGCGAGCAGGCTGATCGCGTCGACAGGTCCGTCGATCCAGAAGATGTCGCTCGCCAGAACCAGGAACGTATCGTCCTCGATCAGCGGCAGCGCGCGGGCGACGCCGCCGCCCGTGTCGAGCAGTTCGGCACGCTCGTCGGAAAAGATCACTTCCATGTTCGGGAAGCTGCGGCGGACATGCGCCTCGAGCGCATCGGCCAGATAATGCACGTTGACGACGACGCGCGAGACGCCGCCCGCGATCAGCCGCCCGAAGACGTGATCGATCAACGGCTTGCCGGCCACCTCCACCAGCGGCTTGGGGCGGGTGATGGTGAGCGGGCGCATCCGCTTGCCCAGGCCTGCCGCCATCACCATCGCGGTGCGGATCGGCGCCGCGGTGGGCTTGGGCCGAAGCGACATCGGCTTGGCGCTGCGGCTCATGCGTGTGTGCTCCAGGCGGGGGCGCGCGCGGCGGCGGGCACGTTCGCATCGAACCAGCGGGCCACGGGGGCGAGCGCCGGATGGGCGAGATCGCGCTCCAGATAGCGCCACACACGCGGCTGGTACGCCAGGTAGCGCGGCTTGCCGTCACGCTTCCACAGCCGGGTGAAGATGCCGAGGATCTTCGCGTTGCGCTGCGCCCCCAGAAGGGCATAGGCGGCGCGGTCGAGCGGCGCAGCGGCGGCGTAGCGATCCAGCATCGCCGCCTCGATTTCCGGCGACACGTCGCGACGGGCATCCTGCAGCAACGAGACGAGATCGTAGGCGGGATGCCCGGCCAGCGCGTCCTGAAAATCCAGCAGCCCGAGCCGGCCGTCGCCCAGCAGCATGACGTTCTCGGCGTGGTAGTCGCGCAGCACCGTCACCGCCTGCACGGTGGCCAGCGGCGCCAGCGCCTCGCCCCAGGCAGCGCGGTAAGCCTCGCCATCGACGGCGAGATCGACCGCGGGCGCATACCATTCGGTGAACAGCCCGGCCTCGCGCTGATATTCCGCCATGTCGTAGGGGCGCAGCGCGGCGGCCGGGGGATGACGATGCAGATCGGCAACCAGGTCGATCGCCTGGGCATACACCGCCTGCTCGCGCCCAGGCTCGGCGGCGATCACCTCGGCCATCCGCGCGTCGCCGAAATCCTCGAGGAGGACGAGCCCCCGGTCCAGGTCGCTCCCGTAGATGGCCGGCGCCGCGAAGCCCAGCCCGGCAAGATGCCCCGCCACGTGCAGGAACGGCCGGGGGTCCTCGTGCGGCGGCGGGGCGTCCATCAGCACCGCGGCACGACCGGGCGCGACAACGCGGAAATAGCGGCGGAAGGATGCGTCCCCGGCGAGCGGCAGGATTTCGGCATCCCCCCAGCCGTTTTCGGCGAGGAATGCGGGCGCACTCGGCGGCGGGATCATGATCGGAACGTCGATGGCGGCCATCGGGACTCCCATGCCGCCGGGCGCTGCCAAGTCAAGCGCCGCCCGCCGCCCGGCTCCGCTCTCAGGTCCAGCCGCAGCGCGGACGGCCACAACCGCGCGCCAAGCCGTTCCGGCCATTCGATCAGCAGCGCGCCGTCGGCCAGCGCATCGTCGAGCCCCAGTTCCTCGGCCTCGTCGGGATCGCGCAGGCGGTACAGATCGACATGGGTCACCGCGAGGCGGACCTCCGGCGGGGCATAGGCCTGGACGATGGCGAAGGTCGGGCTTGGCGCCTCGCCTGCCAGCCCGAGCGCCGCGAGCAGCCCGCGGGCGAACGTGGTCTTGCCCGCGCCGAGATCGCCGTAGAGCGCGACTATGTCGCCCGCGCGCAAGATCCGGGCCATCGCCGCGCCGGCCGCCAGCGTCGCCGCTTCGTCCGCCAGGATCACCGGGACCTCGGCAGGCGGATGGTGAGGGTGGTGCCCTTCGCCGGGCCGGAAGCAAGCGTCAGCGTGCCGCCATGCGCCTCGACGAACTGGCGGGTAAGCGGCAGGCCCAGGCCCGGCGCGGCGCGGCCTTCGCAGGGCATGATGTTGGCACGGTGGAAGCGATCGAAAACCCGTTCCTGATCGGCCGCCGGGATTCCGGGGCCGTTGTCCGAAATGACGATCTCGGCATGATCGGCATCGCCACCGGCTCCGATCAGGATGCGCCCACCCGCCGGCGTATAGGCCACCGCGTTGCGCACGAGCTGGTCCACGGCCTGGCGCAGGCGGCGCGGATCGCCGGTGACGTGCCCGACCGCGCGATCGATACGCACCGCGATCCGCAACGACCGCGCCGCCGCCTGTTCCTCGACAGCCGCCGCCGCCGCCCGGCAGAGCGCCGCCAGATCGACTTTCTCCTTGGCCATCGGCAGGCTGCCAGCCTCGCTCTGCGTGAGATCGAGCACGTCGTCGATCAGCGCCCCCAGCCGGATGACCGATTCCAGGATCGCGGCGACATAATCGCCGGCCTGCTCGCCCAGCGGCCCGGCATATCCCCCGGCGAGCATCTCCGCGAAACCGCTGATGGAGGTGAGCGGGGTGCGCAGTTCGTAGCTCATGTTCGCGACGAACGCGGTCTTCAGCCGGTCGGCCTGCTCCAGTGCCTCGTTGCGATCGCGCAGTGCCTGTTCGATCCCGCGGCTGGCGGTGATGTCGAGCATGGTGAAAAGCGCGTTTCCATCCGGCAGCGGCACTGCGGCAAATTCGAAGTAGCGGCCGTCGGCAAGCGCAACCCGGCCGGATCGCGGCTCCCGCTCGGCCGTGGCAACGCGCACCAGTTCCCGGATCAGCCCGGCGCGCGAGGGGTTGGCCAGCCGCCGCGCCACCGCCTCGACCAGCGCATCGACCCGCGGATTGGCGGCAAGCTCCTGTTCCGTCAGGCCCCAGACTTCGCGGAAGCGGCTGTTCGACAGGTGCAGCTTGCCATCGGCGGCGAACACCGCGATCGCCTCGAAAAGATTGTCGAACGTGGCGGTTCGCACCCGCACCAGGGTATCGCGTGCGCTCGCCAGCTGGACCTGTTCGGTGCGATCCTCGAAGATCATCAGCAGCCCGCCATCGGGCAGCGGCTGCGCGACGACGCGCAGGTGCATGCCGCCCGGAAGCAGCCAGTTCTCCTCGATCCCTTCGGTCGCGGCATTGAACCAACGCCGCCGCTCGGCCTTCCATGCCGGGAAGTCGCGGCTTTCGGGCAGGCGGCCGGCCTCGCGCATCCGTTCCAGCACACGATCGAATTCGGGCTGGTCGGCCAGCCATTCCGGCCGCATCGCGAACAGCCGCAGGAACGGCTGGTTGAAGAAGACCAGCCCGCGATCCGCGCCGAACTGGGCTACGCTGGCCGAAAGCCGGTCGAGCATGTCGCGCTGGGCGCGGGCGAAGCGGCCGAGATCGGCGCGGGCCTGTTCCAGATCCTCGACGTCGATGGCGTAACCCGCCACCCCTGCCGCACCGATCGGCACGTCGGCGATACGCATCGTGCGCCGCTGCCCGCCGATCGTGGCGGGGGCGGTGCGCAGGATGGCCCGCCCCTCTTCGCGCGCGGCGGCGGCGGCGTTGATCGGGCCGGCCCCGCTTTCACCCTCGACAAGTTCCAGCCCCCGCGCGACGGCGTCCGCAGCGCTTTCCGCCTCCACCGCGCGCGCATAGGCGCCGTTGACCAGCGACAGCCGCAGATCCAGCCCGCGATGCCATATCGGAAACGGAGCTGCCTCGATCAGCGCCGACAGCCCGTCCAGCGCGGCCGCCAGGCGCGCCTTCTCGCGGGCCAGCAGATCGATTTCCCGGTGGCTGGTGGTGATGTCGGTAAACCACAGAACGAGCCGCCCCGGCGCGTAATCGGCCGCGGGCGCGCCATGGACGGAAAACATCGCCCCCGATTCCTGCACCGTGACGGTATGGGTGAAAGTGCCGCCGGAGCGTTGTGCGGCGGCTGCCGCCTCTACCAGCGCGTCCACATCGGCTTGGACGATCCCCGTGGCATCCTGCACCAGATCCGCGATGGTGCGGGGCGCATGGCTCAACCCGAGGCGGCGGCATAGCCGGTCGCCCGCTTCCACGCGCCCGTCCACACCGACGAACATCGGCATTGCCGGCGACGCACCGATCAGCGTGGCCAGCGCATCGGCCCGGTGTTCGGCCTGCCGGGCCGCAGCACGACGGCGCAGCCCCGCGAAGGTGGCCGCCACCGCGGCGATCAGCCACACCGCCAGCAACAGCCCGATCAGCGCCGCCATGGCATGAGAAACCGCGATCATGCGGCCCCCCTGCGCGGACGATGGGCCGTCGCTCCGTTTACAGCCGCCCCTCGTCGTACCTGCGTCATGGCTTCTATCTAGAGCGTTGCCGTTGCGCGGGGAAGCGCCACCCGTTCCGCGGCAGCCCCGCGAACGGGCTCAGTTTTCACGGCGAACACGAACCGCGGTCTGGCCGTTCACGTTGGCCAGGAAGCTGCCGAGCGCGGCCTGGCGGATGCGGATTTTCTGCCCAGGGCGCGGTGCGCTGGCGATTGCCTGACCGTCCGTCTGGCGCCAGCGCGCGCCGTCCTCCAGCTCGAAAGCCCAGCCGTCTGCGGCCATGCGCACCGATTTTATCGTGGTCTCGATCTGCCGGAACTCTTCTTCGTCGCTGTTCCGCGCCTTGTTCCCGCCGAGCACCGCGAGTTCGGGGAGCCGGAAACCGAACAGGCTGCGCCGCGCGGCGCGCACGTCGGCGCCGTCGATGATCACCACCTCGCCCGCCTGCTCGGCGCGGTCCATCGCATCGACCCCCGCATCGTAGCAGGCGACGCGGGCGGCGGCATCTGCGATCGGCCTGCAATCGATCATCCGCTGGAACGCCGGCGGGCGGGGAGCAAGCGGGCGGACAGGTGGCGCCGCCACGCCGGCCACTGCGGCCGCTGCGCCGGCCAGCCCCGCAGCCGCGATCCGGTAAAGAGTGCTGCCCATCCGTCGCCCCTTTGCATCCGCCCGTCGTTCGTCCACGGGCGCCCTATGCGGTGTGACATGATTACGACAGGCGTGCGTCCACGTCACGCACTTGCAGTTGCTTAGCTTTACTCTTTCCGGCGGCTTCGGCATCAACCGCCGATGGATCGTGCCGGGTGGTGTGCAACAACGCGGAATGATCTGGCAGGAAGGTATAGCGGCAGTACCACATTGCATCGACGATGTGGGGCATACGCCGCAGCCCGCCTGATCCACACAATTAAGGGGACTGTTTGATGAATATGAGCAGCAAGGCCGGGTTCCTGCGCGCCAGCGCGGCACCTTGCGTAATGGCACTTGCGCTGATCAGCGCACCGGCCTGGGCTCAGACCGCGAATTCGGCCGACGAGACCGCCGCTGCCGCCGGACAGGCCAACACGCCTACGCCCAACGACACGATCGTGGTGACGGGTTCGCGCATCGCATCGCCGACGATCACCTCCGTGTCGCCCGTGCAGGTCGTCAGTGCGCAACAGATCCAGCAGTCCGGCGTCACCAACATCCAGGATCTGCTGCTCGAGAATCCGGCGTTCGGCGTTCCCGCGCTCAGCCGCACCAACTCGGCATTCCTTACGTCCGGCACGGGTGTCGCCACTGTCGATCTTCGCGATCTCGGCTCGGATCGCACCCTGGTGCTGATCAACGGCCGCCGCGTCGTCGCCGGCGTCCCCGGCAGCGCGACCGTCGACCTTAACGTGATCCCGACGCAGTTCGTGCAGCGGATCGACGTTCTCACCGGCGGCGCTTCCTCGCTTTATGGTTCCGATGCCGTCGCCGGCGTCGTGAACTTCATCTACAAGGACAACTTCCAGGGCATCGAGGCGAACGCCCAGTACAACATCACGGAAAAGGGCGACACGCCCGAGTACCAGGCGAACCTGACGATGGGCGGCAACTTCGCCGACGATCGCGGTAACATCATGGTCCACGTCGGCTATACCAACCAGGGTGGCCTGCTGTCGCGCGAGCGGAACGACACCCGCATCGACGATCTCGATACCTTCGCCAACATCACCGGCGATCCGGCCGATTTCGGCGTTCCTGCCGAGGGCCGGTTCTCCGGCCTGCCGCTGCAGGGCGTGTTCACCTCGGGCGGCTGCCAGTTCACCTACAACGCCGCAGGGCAGTTGCAGCGTGGGTTCAGCCAGAATGGCGGCGCGATCACCAACGCGCAGGCGACTGCCTGCGGCGTCCCGCGCGGCACCGTTCTGGAAGCCGGCGGCTTCAACCGCCAGTACTTCCGCACCATCTCGGTGCCGGTGCAGCGCTACCTGTTCGCATCGCGGGCCAAGTACGACCTTGCCGACAGCCTGACCGTTTTCGCTGAAGGCACGTACAACCGCACCAGCGCCGCGCGTGAGATCGAGCCGTTCGGCGTCTCGACCGCGGGCTCGACGGGCATCTTCCCGTCGAACGGCCTGTACCCGATCGAGACGCTCGTCGGCGGCGTCCGCGTGCTCAACCCGTACGTCCCGGCGGCAGTTGCCGCAGCGGCCGTGGACGGCGACCGCGACGGGCTGCGCGACATCGCCTTCTCGCGCCGCCTGGGCGAGTTCGGATCGCGTCGCAGCACCACCAACCGCGACTTCTACCGCTTCGTCGTGGGTGCCGAGGGCAGCTTCCTGGACGACAAGTTCCATTACGACCTGTCGTACAATTACGGCCGCACCGCCGAGAGCCAGGAGGGCAACGGCCAGGTCAACATTAACAACTTCCGCAACGCCTTGGCGGCGATCCCGAGCCCGACCGGCCCGATCTGCGCCGATGCCAACGCGCGGGCCAATGGCTGCGTGCCCGTCAACGTCTTCGGCGCGGGATCGATCAGCCCGGCTGCGGTCGCCTACATCCAGGCCGACCAGACGTTCCAGACCCGCATCCAGCAGCAGGTCGTCCAGGGCAACGTCTCCGGCACGATCCTCGATCTTCCGGCGGGCCCGCTCGGCGTCGCCTTCGGTGTCGAGTACCGCAAGGAAAACAGCTCCGAGAACAACGACTCGCTGACCAACCAGGGACTGAACGGCGGAAACGCGCTGCCGGATACCCGCGGCGCCTTCGACGTCAAGGAAGCGTACGGCGAAATCAACGTCCCGCTGCTTAGCGACGTGCCATTCTTCCAGGCGCTCAGCGTGCGTGCGGCGGGCCGGATCTCCGACTATTCGACGGTCGGGATGGTCTACAGCTACAGTGGCGGCGTCGAGTGGAGCCCGATCCGGGATCTGCGCTTCACCGGCACGTATGCCCGGGCGGTTCGCGCACCGAACATCGGCGAACTTTTCACCGGTCCGTCGCAGACCTTCCCCGCCGGGCTCCAGGATCCCTGCCGCGGCGTGACCGCGACTGCGACCGGAACGCTCGCCACGACCTGCCGGGCCTTCGCCGGGGTCAACTCGAACATTGCGGCGAACGGCGGCGCCTTCGCAGTCACCCAGTCCGACATCCAGGGCATCAGCGGGTTCAACCTGGGCAACCCGAACCTGCGGGAGGAAAAGTCCGACTCGTACACGATCGGCGCAATCCTCAACCCGGTGTCGATCGATGCGCTGCGCAACCTCGTCGTTCGCGTCGATTACTACAACATCAGCATCGACG
>NZ_JAQGLK010000034.1 GCF_028292925.1 Sphingomonas bacterium | reverse complement strand
GCGCCGCGGAACACTTCCTGCAGGTAGGCCGCCAGATCGGCGGCGCGTCCGCCACCGCCGAACTGGGCCTGGCCACCGGCGCCGCTGACGGTGACGGTGACGGGGCTGTTGGCGATCGCGTAACCGGCCGGGGCGGTGAACTGGAGCTTCAGCCCGGGATGGCGGAAGGTCTGCCCGTCGACGATGCCCTGCGCGGGATCGTCATCGTAGAGCATCCCGTCGATCGCGGCGAGGAAGGCATCGCGGTTGCGATCGGCGGTGGCTGCATTCGCGCCCGTGGCCGCCGCCTTGCCGCGCGCCCGCGCCACCCGATCGGCGGTGTTCGGGTGGGTGCTGGCCCAGGCAGGCGCCGCGCCCTCCTCCTTGCCCGCCAGCCGAGTGTCGAGGGCACTCTGCGCGTTGAGCGAGGCCAGCATGTCCGCCGCCGCATACGGATCGTAGCGCGCCGAGACGAGGTAGCGGATGCCGAGATCGTCCGCCTGATATTCCTGCGAACGGGAGAAGCGCAGCGTGTACATCTGCGCGCCGTAACCGGCGAGCTGCCCGAGCCCGGAGCTACCGGTCAGCACGCCCACGCCGGCCGACAGGATCTGGCCGATCGTCGAGGTCGTGTTGCGCTTGGTGGCGTGGCGTGCGGCGACGTGGCCGACCTCGTGCCCCAGCACCGACGCAAGTTCGGCCTCGTCGTTCATCAGCGCGACCAACTGGCGCGTCACGTAAACATAGCCGCCAGGGATCGCGAAAGCGTTGTTGACCGGAGAGTTGAGCAGGGTGATCCTGAAATCGCTCTGCGAGTTCGACAGGCCTGACTGGACCGCAATCCGACGGCCGACCGTGCTGACATAATCGGCGACTGGCCCGGAATAGGCGCCGCCATATTGCTCGAGCAGCTCGGGATTGGCCTTCGCCCCGGTCGCCTTGTCGGTCGCGGAGATGCTGCGCGCCTGCTGCGCAGGTGCCGCGGTGGCGATCAGCGCCGCGGCAGCAAGGACGGTGGTGGCTGTGACGAAACGGCTCATCTCTTTCCCTCCCGGCAAAATCTTCAACCGATCGTCAGAAACTTTTCGCGCCGGGCTTTCCGCAGTGCCTCCGCAGAAAGCATGGCCAGCGCGTCCAGCTCCTCGCCGATTGCGGTGCCGAGCGCCGCGATCGCAGCCGCCGGATCACGGTGGGCCCCGCCGACCGGCTCCGCGATGATGCGATCGACCACGCCGAGGCGGTGCAGATCGGCGGCGGTGATCTTCATCGCCTCGGCTGCATCCGGCGCCTTGTCGGCCGTCCGCCACAGGATCGATGCGCAGCCCTCGGGCGAGATCACCGAATAGACGGCATGTTCGAACATCAGCACGCGATTGGCGGCGGCCAGCGCCACCGCGCCGCCCGATCCGCCCTCGCCCACCACAACGGCGATCAGCGGCACGCCCAGGTCGAGGCAGGTTTCGGTGGAGCGGGCGATCGCCTCGGCCTGCCCCCGTTCCTCGGCCTGCACGCCCGGAAAGGCGCCCGACGTATCGACCAAAGTCACCACCGGCAGCCCGAACCGATCCGCCAGCTCCATCAGGCGGATCGCCTTGCGATAGCCCTCCGGCTTGGCCATGCCGAAATTGTGGCGCAGCCGGGTGGCCGTATCGTCGCCCTTTTCATGGCCGATCAGCATCACCCGCCGCCCGCCGATCCGGGCGAAACCGCCGATGATCGCCAGATCGTCCGCGAAAGCCCGGTCGCCGGCGAGCGGCAGGAACCCGTCGGTGAGTGCGGCAACGTAGTTCTTGAAATGTGGCCGCTCCGGGTGGCGCGCCACCTGCGTCTTCTGCCAGGGCGTCAGCCGGGTATAGGTGTCGCGCAGCAGCTTGTGCGATTTCGCCTCGAGGCGGGCGACTTCGGGGCCGATATCCACCGATCCGCTGTCGGTCTCGCGCAGCTCTGCCACGCGTCCCTGCAGTTCCTGGATCGGCTTTTCGAATTCTAGGAAGGCTACCATAAGCGGCGCGACCTAAGGCGCGGCGGCGGCATCGTCAACGCAAGCGGCGTTCCGCTCCGCATCGCGCGGCTCAGGCTCGGCCAGCGGGTGGCGGCCATTGACCAGTTCGACGAGCCGGCTCGTATCGACATGGGTGTAGATCTGCGTGGTGGCGATGTCGGCATGGCCCAGCAGCATCTGGAGCGCGCGCAGGTCCGCGCCGCCTTCCAGCAGGTGGGTCGCAAAGGCGTGCCGCAGGACGTGGGGGCTGACCCGCTCGGGCGGGATACCCGCATCGGCGGCAAGCGCGCGCACCAGCTGATAGAGCCGGACGCGGCTGAGATGGCTCTTGCCCGACGGGAACAGCCAGACGGCGTCCGCGGGCACGAACGCGCTCCACGCCGCCACCGCGGCGCGGGCGCGGTCCGACAGCGGCACCATCCGTTCCCGCCCGCCCTTGCCGCGCAGGATCAGGAACGGCTGGTCGATCCGCACCGCCCGGCGCGGCAGCGAAACCAGCTCGGTCGCGCGCAGCCCGGATCCGTAGAGCAGTTCGATCAGCGCGATCAGGCGAACCGTAGCGCGATCCGGCGCGGCTGCGATTCGGCGGGAAAGTTCGGCGAACATGCGGCCGATATCGTCATGGTCCAGCGTGCGCGGCAGCGACCGCGCCGTGCCGGGACGGGGCAGCGCCGCGGAGGGATCGTCGGCGCGGTGACCTTCCTCTGCGAGGAACTGGAAGAAGCGGCGCAAGGCGGCGGATTTCCGCGCCACACTGCTCCGCGCCAGATCCATCCAGCTTTCGCCGAGTCGCGCCAGATCGGCGGCGTCGGCGCGGGCCAGGCCGCCGGCCAGCGTGGTCGAGGCGGCGCGCAGATCGGACGCATAGGCCATCAGGGTATTGCGCGCCGCCCCCGCCTCGGCCGCCAGCATTTCCAGAAAGCGGCCGATCAGCGCCGCATCGTCCCCCGCGCCTTCGTTCCGGGCGGCGGAGCCGTGCGCGGTCACGTCCGGCTCATCGCCTCGGCCGCGATCATCCGCGCCTCCCCCTCCAGCCCGACGCGGCGCAGCGCCGAGACGATGTGGTAGAGGTAGGCCGGCGGCACGGCGGACCAGTTACGCGTCTGGAGGCCCGCCGCGGCGAGCAGTGCCACGGTGCCGGGCTGGCCGTTCGCCGATGCCAGATCGAGCGCGCGGGTCCAGCGATCCTGCCGGCCGATCGGCACGCCAAGCTCCCCGGCGAGCCGCTGCGTATCCGCCGCGCTCAGCCGGCCGAGCCCGGCAAGCCCGGCAAACAGCAATTGCGCCCGGTGCGGATCCGCGCGCCCGGCAAAGTCGCTGACCCGCGCATAGCCGACGTCGACCAGTGGGCGCAGCGTGCCGACCGCCAGCATCGCCCAGGCCGGATCGGCCGAGGAAGCCGACATGTCGCCGACGATCCCCGCCCAGCGATCCGCCTGGATGTCCAGCCCAGCCGACAGCATCGCGCCGATCAGCGACGCCGCATCGTCTGCATAGGCCGCGTTCGGCACGATGCCGGCGGCGGCGCGGGCGGTGAGCACGGCATCGCCGTACCGCGCCGTCGGATTTTTCGCCTCGTCCCACAGCGCCCGCAGCGCCGTCATCCGCGCGTCCTGATCGACGCCGACATAAGCGGCGCGCAGCCGCCCGGCGGGCGAGTCGGTAAGCTCGGCCGCATCCGTCTCGTCGGCTTGCGCGGCGTAGAGATCGACCAGCGCCGCGTTCGAGAAGACCCCGATCGCCGCCGCCATGCGCGCCGGGGCCAGCCGGCCGGCGAGCGGGACCATCGCCGCGCGGGCCTGCCACGCCTGCACCTGCGGGCCGACCGTGCCGAACAGGGCATCGGGGATCGCGACGCCAAGCGCCGTCGCCAGGCCGAACCGCCAGCTGGTCAGCTGATCGACGCCATCCCACTCGATATTGATCTGGCGCCGGCCGCCGCCTGCGCCGACCACCTTTTCGGCCAGGAACAGATCGATGCCGCGCGCCACGCGGGCGCGGCGGGCGCGATCGATCAGCGCACTCGACCCCGCGGCATCGCCGGAAAGCGCGGTGCACATCGCCTGCGCCAACGGCCAGATCGGCTCCTGGCTCATCGTGGCGGCGGGCGTGGCCAGCGGGCAGAGCCCGGCTGGATCGGCGGTGGCGAGCGCGGTCTGCGCGGCGACCGCCATCAGCTTGGGCGTGAAGCGATCGACGTCGACGCCCTGCACCAGCATCCGCGCGCCATCCGCCTCGCCCATCCGCAGGAGCAGCCAGGCCCGCTCTGCGATCCAGTCGACCGGCGGCACGGCGGCCGGTGCAGGCACGCGGGACAGGAGGGCACGGCGGAGCAGGATCGATGCCCAGCGGGACACGATCGGGGCCTCCACCCGGCGCATCAGCCCGGAAAGGAAGCGGCCGTTGGCGGTGCCGAATGCAGCCCCGTCCATCCCCGTGGCACCGGGGCCGAGTGGCCCGGCAATGTCGATCGGGCGGCGGGCGAAATCCGGTATCTCGACCGGAGGAGCGATCTCCTCCTGCGCGTCCGCGATCTCCGTGGCGGCCCCGTCCGCCGATGAGGCGGTGACCGGCGCGGCGGACGGCGCCGACGGAAGGAGCGGCGCGGGCTGACCGGGGCGCGGCGCGGCGGGCGCAGCTTCGCCCGGCGGCACTACGGGATCGCCGAAGCCCGGCGGAAGCAGCGACTCGGGCGAATCCTGTCCCGCCGCTGGCAGAGCGAGCAGCGCGGCGAGCCCCCCGGCAGCGCCGAGCAGCCAGATCTTACTTGGGCGCAGCTTCATTCAGCATCGCCTTTTCCACCATCACCGGCGCCACCTCGGTGTTCACGTTGGCCAGCCACGCCAGGACAGCGACGATGGCGACGAGGATCAGGACGAGGATCAGGACGGGACGAGACATTGCAGGCCTTCTTAGAATTCGAGGGCGCTTTTGCCCGAAGCGGCGGCTCTGTGTATAGCCCCCGCCGCAATGCCGCACAGCCCCGCCTCGTCCGACGAAAAGCACGGCCGCGCGCTCGTCCTCGTCGGGCTGATGGGCGTCGGCAAGTCCACCGTCGGCAAGCGGCTGGCAACGCGCCTGAAATTGCCTTTCGTCGATGCCGACCACGAGATCGAGCGCGCCGCGGGCCGCAGCATCGACGAAATCTTCTCCCGCTTCGGCGAGCCCGCTTTCCGCGACGGCGAACGCCGGGTTATCGCCCGGCTGATCGACGGGCGGCGCAAGGTGATCGCGACGGGTGGCGGCGCCTTCATGCAGGAAGATACGCGCCGCCTGATCCTGGATCGCGCCACCGCCATCTGGCTGGATGCGGATCTCGACGTGCTCGCCGAGCGCGTCGCCCGGCGGGAGGGGCGGCCGCTGCTCAAGAACCGCAACCCGCGCGAGGTGCTCGGCGAACTCGCCGCTGTGCGCAATCCGGTCTATGCGCTGGCGCCGATTCACATCCGCAGCCAGCCGCTGCCGCACGAGGCTACGGTGGACGCGATCGTCCGGGCACTGTCGGCATAAATCCGGAGTTTCGATGATACAGGTCGATGTCGCGCTTGGTGCCCGTACCTACCCGATCCTGATCGAGGACGGTGCGATCGATCGCGCGGGAACCCTGCTCGCGCCCTATGCGAAGCGGGGCCGGTTCGTGATCGTCACCGATCGCAACGTCGCCGGCCATCATCTCGGCCGGCTCGAACGATCGCTGGCGGATGCGGGGATCGACACCGTCGCGGAAGTGCTTCCACCCGGCGAGGCGACGAAGAGCTGGCGCCAGCTGGCCGAACTGACCGACCGTTTGCTCGAACTCGGCGTGGAGCGGGGCGAGCATATCGTCGCGCTCGGTGGCGGGGTGATCGGCGATCTCGTCGGCTTTGCGGCAGCGATCCTCAAGCGTGGCTGCGGCTTCGTCCAGGTGCCGACGAGCCTGCTGGCGCAGGTCGATTCGTCCGTTGGCGGCAAGACCGCGATCAACAGCGCGGCGGGCAAGAACCTGATCGGCGCGTTCCACCAGCCATCCGCCGTTCTGATCGATCCGACGACGCTGGATACCCTGGCGCCCCGCCAAATTATCGCCGGTTACGCCGAGGTCGCCAAATACGGGCTGATCGACGATGCGGATTTCTTCGCCTGGTGCGAGGCGCACGGCCCCGCGCTGATCGCCGGCGATGCAGCGCCGCGGATCGAGGCGATCCGCCACAGCGTATCGGCCAAGGCGCGGATCGTGGCCGCGGACGAGCGGGAAACCGGCGATCTGCGCGCGCTCCTCAACCTCGGCCACACGTTCGGCCATGCGCTGGAGGCGGAGACGGGCTTCTCCGATCGGCTGCTGCACGGCGAGGGCGTGGCGGCAGGGATGGCGCTGGCCTTCCGCTATTCGGCACGCGCCGGGCTGTGCAGCGGCGACGATGCGGCGCGCGTGACGCGGCACCTCGCCTCGGTCGGCCTGCCGACGACGCTGGCGCAGGCGGGGGTCTGCGCGTCAGGCGAGACGCTCGTCGCGCACATGGCGCACGACAAGAAGATGGCGGGCGGCCGCCTCCCCTTCCTGCTCGCGCGCGGGATCGGCCGGACGTTCGTTGCGAAGGACGTCGAGCTTGCCGACGTGGCCGCGTTCCTGGACGCAGACGCGGGTTAGCTCAGCGCCGCCCCGCGCCCATCGCCAGCGCGACCCAGCCGAGGATCAGGCAGGCCCCGCCGATCGGGGTGATCGCGCCAAGCATCCGCGGGGCGCCGAACGCCATCGCATAGAGCGTGCCGGCAAACACCGCCCCGCCGATCACGAACAGCCATGCCGCCGCCGTGCCGCGCGGCCGTCCGATCGCGACGAAGGCGGCGACGGCATGGATCAGCTGGTAGTGCGATCCGGTGCGCAGCAGATCGGCCGCCCGTGCCGCCGCCCCGTGCGACGCGAACGCGCCCGCGGCAACCGCCAGCGCCCCCGACAAGGCGGCGAGAACCCCGATCATCCCGACACGGCTCTTCATCGTTGCAACTCCGGATCGATGGGTCTGTCGACATCGAAGGCGATCTCCCGCCCCGCACCCAGATCGCCCGCCTCGGTCTGCAACCCCAGCCGGGCGATGTCACGGCGGCGATATTCGGTCTCGACGCGGTCCACCTCGTCTTCCTCGATGCCGATCGCCAGCAGCGCCTGCCGGCCCATGCAGACTGCGGATTCGAACACCTCGCGCACCGCTCCGGCCAGGGCCAGCTTGTCGAGATTCATCAGGTGAAGCCGATCGAACGCGCGGACCAGCACTGCGGGATGGCGGAACTGCTCCATCACCGGCTTCAGCGTGGCGGCATCGATCTTCTGGTCGATGCAGAAGATGATGGCCTGCGCCGTTTCCGCCCCCGCCTGCCGCAGCAGATCGAGCCGGGTGCCATCGCCCTAATCGACCTTCCAGCCGTACAGGTTGCTGCGATCGATCTGCGCGGGATTGTTGTCGATCAGCGTGACGGAGACCGACTTGGCCATCAGCATCTGCGACACGGTCTGGCCGAAGCGCCCGTAGCCGACGACGATCACGCTGGCCGGCGCGGCGGCGCCCGGCCGGTCGAGATCGTCGCGCTCCGCTTCCGGCGGGCGGTTGAAGCGGCGGGAGAGAGCCATCAGGAACGGCGTCGTCGCCATCGACAGCGTCACGACCGCGCCGAACAGGCTGGCTGCCTCCGGGCGGATCAACTGCGCCGCCTGTGCCTGGCCGAACAGCACGAAGCCGAACTCGCCACCCTGACTGAGCAGCAGCCCGAAGGCGATCGCCGGCCGCCACTCCATCCCGAACGCGCGCGCCAGCAGCAGCATGACCCCGGCCTTGATCGCGACGACCCCGGCGGCCAGCCCGATCACCAGCAGCGGCCGCGCCGCAATCGCGTGCAGATCGAGCATCATGCCGACCGCGAGGAAGAACAGGCCGAGCAGGATCGAGCGGAATGGCTCGACATCGGCCTCGAGTTCGTGCCGATACGGTGAATCGGCCAGCATCACCCCCGCGACGAACGCGCCCAGCGCGGTCGACAGCCCGAGCGATTCCATGATCGCGGCCGAAGCGACGACGGTGAAGAGCGCGGCGAACACGAACATCTCGCGCTCGCCCAGATTGCCGATGATGCGGAACAGCGGCCTGAGCAGGAAGCGCCCGGCGAGCACCAGCCCGGCCACCGCAGCGACGGTGTAAAGGAACAGCAGCCATCCCGGGGGCCCGCCGGCGTCGACCGGATTGCGCGACAGGATCGTTACGAGCGTGATCAGCGGGACGATCGACAAATCTTGGAACAGCAGGATCGAG
>NZ_JAQGLK010000004.1 GCF_028292925.1 Sphingomonas bacterium | reverse complement strand
CCACCTGGCGATCGAAGCGGCCGGGACGCAGCAGCGCGGGATCGAGCACGTCGGGGCGGTTGGTCGCCGCGACGATGATGATGCCCTCGTTCGCGTCGAACCCGTCCATCTCGACCAGCAGCTGGTTCAGCGTCTGCTCGCGCTCGTCATTGCCGTTGCCCAGGCCGGCGCCGCGGTGGCGGCCGACCGCGTCGATCTCGTCGATGAAGACGATGCACGGCGCGTTCTTCTTCGCCTGCTCGAACATGTCACGGACCCGGCTCGCGCCGACGCCGACGAACATCTCGACGAAATCCGAGCCGGAAATGGTGAAGAACGGCACGTTGGCTTCACCCGCAATGGCGCGGGCCAGCAGGGTCTTGCCGGTGCCGGGCGAGCCGACGAGAAGTGCGCCCTTCGGGATCTTGCCGCCCAGCCGGGCGAACTTGGTCGGATCCTTCAGGAACTCGACGATCTCCTCCAGCTCCTCGCGCGCCTCGTCGATGCCGGCGACGTCGTCGAAGGTCACCTTGCCCTGCTTTTCGGTCAGCATCTTGGCGCGGCTCTTGCCGAAACCCATCGCGCCGGAGCCGGCATTCTTCTGCATCTGGCGCATCACGAAGAAGGCCACACCCAGGATCAGCACGAACGGCAGCGACTGATAGAGCAGGATCATCCAGAAGCTGGCCTGCTCCTCCGGCCGGGCGCGGAACTCGACGTTCTTCGCGGTCAGGCGATCGACGAGGCCGTCATCCTTGGGCGCATAGGTGCGGAACGACTGGTCGCTGCTGAGCTTGCCGGTGATCACGTCACCGGCGATCTCCACGCTCTTCACGCCGCCATCGTCGACGCGGCTGAGGAAATCGGAATAGGCGATGCTCGCCGCATCGCGATCGCGCGCGCTCGTATCGAACACAGACACGAACAGCACCAGTGCCAGAAGAATGCCGACCCAGATGGCCAGGCTCTTCATCCACGGGTTGCTACCCTGCGGTTCCTTGTCCTCGTTCATGCCTGCTCCAGTTCTTACGCCAACCTAGATAAGCGCTTCCGGGTTAATGGCAATGCGACCGCCCGGCGCCGCATGGCGATTCACCTGAGGCCGCGGCGGGGCGGGGCGGGGCGGAAGATCCAGTCCCGTCCCGGCCGTGCCACCACCCCGGCCAGCGTGCCGGCGCGCCCGGCATCCAGCAGCCGCAGCAGCCGATCCAGCGCATCGCCGCGCAGGGGCGATACGCCTGCCACTTCGCCGATCGCGGTGGCCACCAGGCGGCGGCGAAACTCGCGCGGGAGCGCGGCGGGATCGTGGAGGCAAAGCGTGTCCCCAACCACCGTCAGCCGCTCGGCACGAAGGCGGGCGACCGCCCACGCGATTGCCGCCTCGGCCTCGCCCAGATGGGCGGCGGCGGCGGCAAGCCGGCCGGCATCGAGCAGCGGGGTGCGGCCAAGCAAGGCGCGAAAGGCGGTGCGATCGTGCGCCGGATCGCGGTTCGACGGATCGTCCGCGGGGGTGATCCCCGCCTCGGCGACGATCGCGCCGAGATCCGCGCGGCCCCAGCCGAGCAGCGGGCGGATCACCGGCACGGGCACGCCGATCAGCCGCACCTCCCCCCGCACCCCCGCCAGCCCGGCGACCCCGGAGCCGCGCGCGGCGCGCATCAGAAAGGTCTCCGCCTGATCGTCGCGGTGGTGGGCGGTGGCGAGCCAGCCGAGCGAGGCCTCCGCGGCCCACGTGCCGAGCAGCCGATAGCGCAGCGCGCGCGCGCGATCCTGCACCGATCCGCGCCCCCCGCCGGCATTTCCGGCAAGGATGCGATGCGGCACCCCGAGCAAGGCGCAGAGATCGGCGACGGCGCGGGCCTCGGCCGGGGCCCCGGCGCGCAGGCCGTGATCCACCGTCGCCGCGGCGATCGCCCCCGGCAGCGCGGCGGCGGCAAGGATCAGCAGCGCGAGGCTGTCCGGGCCCCCCGAAACGGCAAGCCCTAGCGGCGTCGCCGGCGTCGGGGCTGCCCCCAGCGTGGCGAGATCGGCGCGGAAGCGGGTGAGGCGTTGATCGTCCGGCGGCGGCATCGCGGCTGCCGCTGGCGGCGGCGGCGGGGCTGGATGGTTCCGGCCCGCCACCTGCCTCAGGCGGCGCGGCGGGGTGCGCGGCGGGCCGTCAGCTCTTGCACTTGGCCTCCGTGCGGCCGCGGGCGACGCGCTCCTTCAACGCGGCGTTGATCTTCTCGCCATAGACGTCGAGCAGCTCGTCATAGACCTTGCACGCGTCCGCGGGCTTCTTCAGCGCGACGAGCGACTGGCCGAGATAATAGAGGCTGTCCGGCGCCCGTTCGCCGCGCGGCATCTTCTGGTAGTTGGCGTAGAACGCCTCGGCGGCGGCTGCGGGCTTGTTGTCGTCCAGATAGGCGCGGCCGAGCAGGTTCTGCGCAAAGCTGGCACGCTTGTGGTTCGGATATTTGGCGACCGTGGCCTTGAGCGAGGCGGCCGCCTCGGCAAACCGTTTTGCCTCCCACAGCCGGTAACCGGCCATGTACGCGTCCTCCCCGGCGTCGCCCGTGGAGGCGACGGGCGCGACGGGGGCTGCATCGGCCGCCGGCTCGCGCGGGGCATCGCGCCGCGCAGCGGCCGGGGCTGGCAGTGG
>NZ_JAQGLK010000152.1 GCF_028292925.1 Sphingomonas bacterium | reverse complement strand
ATCGATGCGCCCTTTGCCCGCGGCCGGCTGGATGGCGCAGGCGGCGGGGGCATCGTCTCGCCCGGAAACAGTCGGCCGAAGATATGCGCGATCCCCGGATCGCCAGGGCGGCGGGCGAGGAGGAATTGGATCGACTCCGGCAAGCCCAGCAGCAGCACCGCCGCCAGCAGCAGCGGCAGGATTCCGCCAACGTAGAACAGCCCGCGCCAGCCGAACGCCGCCACCACCCACGGCGCGGTCAACCCGGCGACGAGCGATCCCAGTGCGACGTTGCACCCGGTGAGCGTGATCACGAAGGCACGGCGGCGGAACGGCGCGAACTCGGCCGACATGGCGGTGGCGTTGCCCTGGCAGGCGCCCAGCGCCAGCCCGGTAACGCAGCGCCCGATCGCCAGGCCGGCAGGGCCGCTCGCCAGTGTCGTCGCCAGCGTGGCCATGCCGACCAGCAGGACGCACCCGATCAGCACCGGCCGCCGCCCGAAGCGATCGCCCAGCGGGGCGATGAATGCACCGCCGAAACCCAGCCCGAGCAGCCCCGCGGCGAGTGCGATGCCGAACGCGGCCGGCGCCATCCGCCACTCCGCCGCCAGCGACGGCACGGCGAGCGCCATCGCCTGCAGATCATAGCCGTCGAGCAGGATCACCAGGGAGCAGAGCAGGAGCACGCGCAGCTGATACGCCCCGATAGGGCGCGAATCGACAATGTCGCTGACTGACCCGGCCATCCGTTCCCCCGTTC
The DNA here is from genome assembly GCF_028292925.1 of Sphingomonas bacterium. GTDB lineage: Bacteria > Pseudomonadota > Alphaproteobacteria > Sphingomonadales > Sphingomonadaceae > JAQGLK01. Next base: position 1,806 of record NZ_JAQGLK010000152.1, on the reverse strand, counting down.
GATCGGGCCTTGTGCCGGCCGTTCACGGCCTGTGGATCGATCGGTTCGGGCGGCGGTGTCAATGGTCGCCGGCGGGACCGGCGCCCGGCGTGCTTCCTAAACGGTCTTCGACGGCTCCGGGGCGGGTTCGCCGAGCAGTAACTCGCTTCCCTTGCGCTGGATGACGGCCTCGATCGCAGAGGAGGCGAAGCGCAGCATCATCGGCAGCTCGAGGTTCAGCCGCACGATGCGTTCCTCCACCTCGATCCTGGCGACAACCTTCTGCCCCATGGCGGCAACGTCCAGCGCCATCCTATATTCCTCGGGCCAGGCGGAATGCACCTCGGCCACGCCGCCGGGCATGTACCCCGCCAAGTCGCCGATGCGCGCCTGCATCCGTCGTTTCGCTTCGACCCGGCCGAGCCGGTGCGGAAGATCGATCTGCATTGTCGGCCTGTTTCCTGCTGTGATGAGTGCCCCAGCGATCAAGAGCGTCCCTGGGGCCCGGCAGTTCCCTCCGGCCGTGTCGCTCTCCGGAAGCAGCCTCCGCTCCGCTCTGCGCCCGCGTACAGTGGCCGATCCGGTGCGGCGATGCATCGATGCACTCGCCCGGCCGGAGCCGCAAGCGGCCGGAGGGCGGGGAGAGCGGGTTCGGAACCTATTCCGCTTCAGAGACGTTGGGGCGGGAACTCAAAGGTGAGGCGGTCTGCTGCGCGGTCGCTGAACAGGTTTGGCCCCCGCGACTCGCATCGGCATGCCCGTCCGGGTGGGCCTGCGGCGTTGGTGCACAGAGCCGGTTAACCGCACCTTAGGGGCCCGTGATTCGCTCGTCGTCCGATTATGGGACGATTACGCCGAACAAGCCGCCGATCATCGTGTCGGCGTGGGCCATGTTGTTTCGGGGGCGAACAGAATAGAGCCTAAACAGGCGCCGCCGGGACCGACGCGCCGCCGTAGTTGGCGTTGCGCACAGCATATACACTGTCAGAAGACCGTGCGGTCACGGGTGCACGCATGGCCGGGCCGACCCTTCCATGCTCGACGCACGACTATAGATCCGGGCTGCCAGATGTCGAACATCGCCGACCCCGCTGAGCCGTGACTATAAGAATTCCCGCAGAATAGAGATCGATGCTTGATTTCCACCCTGCGTCCAGCGGGGAATGGCGCCCAGATTATTCACGGATCCGGTGTATTAACGAGCTGTTAACTCTGATCGCCAGTGTGTAGAGAAGAGGTGGCCGCGCAGCAGCTCGCTACGCGGTGGGTCGAAGGAATACATCATGCTGAAGTACATTCTGGAGGTCGTCTGGGGCGATATCTGGCCCTGGTAGGACTGATTTGAATGATGTGGTGGGTGCCTCGCGCGCCCACCACACATTCTTATGACCGAATAGGTTCTATATTCTGGTTGTTCTTTCGACGCGCGGTGCCGGCAGGGCCACCCGCTGCGTTCTGTTCTACGCGCAAACCTTTCCGACTTCCTGATCCTGCGATCGGCATCAATGCCGCGCACCGTGATCGGATACTGGACTTGTCAGCCTCGCGCCGGGGCGGCTCTATTTGGCCGCGGACAATGTTAAATGGGTCGCGGGACTTTTCAGTTCGTCAGGCGGGGCATCGGCCCCCTTTCTATGCGAACAAGCCGCCGCCGATCATCCGCGCCAGGCGTTTCCGCCCATCTCCGCTGGTTCCGCCGCTTCCGCGCGCCGTTCATCCGGGATCGACAGGATCGCGCGCGGGCCGATTGCCCTGCGCGTCATCGCTCCGACGCCGAGGTGCGCCGCACCGCCGCAAATTGTTGGTTGGCAAAGCGCGTGGAGCAGG